>JBHAEG010000020.1:0-3573 GCA_041855445.1 Moraxellaceae bacterium | reverse complement strand
TCGTGCAGGTTCATTCGGATTGTCCGTTACTTCTACAAACTGGGCATAGCCAAACGCAGTCGGCGTGTCTTTTTGGCGTAAATCGGCAAGGGTTTTGATGATGTTTGCCGTATCATCGGGGTTCACGCCGTGCCAAATCCACGCATCAGGCACATTGGCAAGCCATTCCAATTCCTGCCTTGCTCGCCCAATCGCCACAATCGGCAAAGGATAATCAGGTTTGGGCAATAAATCCAAATTCCCCGTTAAATTCCCATAATGCTTGCCGTTAAATTGGGGGAAATGCTGTTCGGTCAAGGTCTTAATCAGCTCAATGCTTTCACGAAACGCTTCGGCACGCCCTGCAAAATCTGCCCCAAATGCAGGATATTCCACAGGACGGTCGCCACTGGACAAGCCCAATAAAAACCGTCCATTACTGAGTTTATCCACACTAACCGCAGACTTGGCAATGTGAATGGGCGAACGCATTGGTGCAATCAGCCCTGCCGTGCCAAGTGCGATTTTATCGGTTTTGGCGGACAAATAGCCCAGCGTAACCATAGGGTCAAGCCCTTGTCCCACATCGCCAAAATGAGGGTCGTAAAACGGCACATCTCGCACCCACAATGCCGAAAATCCTAAGTTTTCAGCCAGCTTTGCGATGTCGCCAATGTCGGTTAATTCATCGGGCAAATGCTTGTCGTAACCTTTAAAAGGAGCAATTAAACCAAAGGTCAGCTTATTTTGTTGGAAGACTTGTGCGAAAGTCGGAGAAAGTGGTTTATTCATAAAAAATTCTCTGTGTTATAAAAAAGATAGGCGTATTTTAAAGGCTTATTTAATTTGCTAAAATAACATCAATTACAAAACACCTTTGCCAAAATCACACAAATGAACCCAAAAAACACCACATTCCACGCCCTAGAAATTTTCCTAGCCGTTGCCAAAGAAAAAAATTTTTCCGAAGTTGCCCGTCAATACGATGTCGCAAGCTCTGTCATTTCTCGTCAAATCAAACAATTAGAAGATGATTTTGGGCAAACTCTGTTTTACCGAAACACAAGAGCGATGAGCCTAACTCAAGCAGGCGAAATGTTTGCCGCCCACGCCAAAACCATACTGGGCGAATTTCATCATTTGCTGGACGAATTTAACGATAAAAATCAAGAACCCAATGGCACAATTCACATTAACGCCCCTGTAGTTTTTGGGCAAAAACACATTGCCCCCTATTTAGGCGAACTTGCCAAACGCTACCCCAAATTGCACATCCATTTAAGCCAAACCGATGATTTTATTGACCCTTATAGTGAAATGGCAGATATGATTGTGCGTGTTGCCGTACCGACCGACAGCAATTTAAAGCAAAAAATCATCGCTCGCCAACGCCATTTTCTGCTGGCATCGCCTGCTTATTTGGCGGAATTTGGCACACCCAAAACGCAGGCAGATTTAAAACATCATCACGGGCTGTTTTATCGTGGCAAACTGGGCGTATTACGATTTAAAGATTTAAAATCCAATCAATTTATTGAAATCAAAGAAAAAATGATGAGCAATAATGCAGGTAGTTTGATTGAAATGGCGATTTGTGGAGCAGGTATTGTGATGATGCCTGATTGGGCGGTGGCAGATGAAATGCGGACAGGCAAACTCGTTCCGATTTTGACTGATACGCCCGTTTCCAGCGATAACCAAGAGATTTGCGTTGCCATTCTCACGCCACAAAGTGCGTATCGCCCTGTGAATGTGCAGGCGGTGATTGATTTTTTTGTGGAAAAATGGGACGAAGGGAGAAGTTGGGATTTTCAGGCTGCCTGAAAACTTATTTTGCCAATAAAAAACACCGCTTTTATTTCTAAAAACGGTGCTTGTTAAACCATTATTTCAAACTTTGATAAATACTCTCTACCAATTTTTCACTATTGATAAAATTCCAATTATGGCTATTCTCCCATTCTTTAGCGGGGCGAGACGCTTGAATTTGGGCAAGGGTTTTGCTTTTTTCTTTAATTTTGCCACACGGTTTTTAATCGTGGTCAGCATTTTGGTGTGGGTAATCAGCTCACTTTTGCTTGCAATATTACCGTGTCCTGCGATGATTTTGGCAAATGCACAATAATATCGCCATTGGTATGGGCATTGGCAAAATACATCAAATGAATCGGTTCATCGCCCGCCAATTTTAATGACTTTTCAAAAGTCAAATGCGGTAGCGTATTGGGCGTGGCATTGTTTTGGTTATAAACGGTGATTAAATCGCTGGTATTGTGATGAGCGATAATCGTGGCATTAAAATCTTTGACAAAAGACGCATTGCCATTGGTATGGTCATTGTGTCCGTGCATGTTGATGACATAGCGAACGGGTTTTGGGCTGATTTTGCCAATTTCGCTTTTAATATCGGCATAAATATTGGCAAATTGTGTATCCACCACATATAAAGCGTCATTATTTTCAATCACGGCAATATTACCGCCTTGACCTTCTAACATATAAACGCTGTGATTTAATGGCGTGGTTTTGATTTGTGTGCTGTGTGTGCCGTCTGCCAATGCCGTCATTGATATGGCACTTGCCAAAATGGCGGTTAAAAATTTTAATTTCATTGTTAAAAAACTCAAAAAAAAGCATTATTTTTTTATAGTAAAATAATGCCTTTCTATTATTAAAAACTTATTCTACAAATTTAACCACTTCATCAAAAGTTTTGCGGGCTTTTTGGCGGATTTCTTTATCACGATAACCAAAAGTTACCATCACCGACACGCCCCATTCAGCAGGGTCAAATAAACCTTCTTCCGCCAAAATGCGATTTACTTCTTGATAATCAAAGCCTTCAATCGGGCAAGAATCAATGCCCATCATTGACGCACCCGTCATCATATTGGCAAGGGCGATGTAGGTTTGTTTGCTCGCCCAGTCAAACAGACTGCGGTCAGAATCCAAAATGGCGATGTCCTCACTTTGGAATTTTTTATAAACTTCCATAATTTTCACACGGTCATCGCCTTGCACACCCCGTCTGCCCATAATTTCGCCAAAATAAGGCGTGTCATAACGGGCGTTTTTCTTGGCAAGAATGGCTACAATGTGGCTTGAAGTTTCCATTGTTGGAATGCCCCAGCAAAAAGGCTTTAATTTTTGGCGTAAGTCGGCATTTTGTAACACCCAAAATTGCCAAGGCTCAGACCCGACCTAGCTTGGCGACAAACGCCCCATTTCCAAAATAGCATTAAACTCATCGGCAGGGATTTTCTTATTGCCGTCATACGAGCGGGTGGACGCACGGCGATGAAAGGCGTTGATGATGTCATCTTTATTAAAAATGGTCATAATTTTGCTCCAAAATTGGGAATTAAACATTGGAGCGTATTATAAAAGATTTTATTTATTATGGATAATTGATAGTTTTGATAGGTAGATATAAGTGAGGGTGATATAAATAATGGGGCTGACGTAGATTAGCCCTAAATTTCACACCATTTTTGTAATGTTTTTAACTGCTCTTTTGGTGTCCCAAAGTTAAACCGAAATTCACATTCCTTCAAGAATAAAGGAAAACTTTTTCGGTCAATACCATTATATTTT
>JBHAEG010000019.1:0-12299 GCA_041855445.1 Moraxellaceae bacterium | reverse complement strand
AGTTATAGGCAAAACGTGCCACACCACAAGCCTTACTAAAGTAAGTGGCTTGTTTGCTATTGGGGTTTAGTTCGATGATGTGTCCACGAATATTTTTCATGGTATCATTATAACAGAAGTTATATGTGTAAATCTCTACTTATTTTAGTAAGAAATGAGTAGATTTAGTTAGATTTCAAGAAGCAGTTAGTAACCCTGCTGCCATACTAATCGCCCCACCAATCAATGAGGCAAACCCTGTTAATAATAACGTTTGATTATCAGCATTGCCTGCAACCATACCCATCATCAAACTTGCAGTAGAAATTAATCCATCATTTGCCCCAAGTACCGTTGCTCGTAGCCAATTATTACGATTACTAAAATGTGGCTCATGATGAATTGACAGCATAATGTTTCTCAAATAATAAAAATAAAATATTAATGATATTATAACAAATCAAACCTTAACACTTGCTTAAGCATTAAGGTTTGACACTAATAAAGTTTACAGTTTTATTAAAAATTAGCCCGTATTACGCAAGCCTTGAGCAATACCATTAATTGTTAAATGAACTAAATTTAATGTGGTCGCTCGTTGCTCTTCTTCATCGATACTACCATCTCGCAATGACTTCAGCAATGACACTTGTAACCAATTTAACGCATTTAAATAAGGCAATCGTAATGCCAATGACCGAGCCAATGAACGGTTATCATCAAGCAAGGTTTGTTTATTAGTTAGCATTAATAATGCGTTTTTACTACGTTGATATTCTGCCAAAATTTCTGCAAAAATTGGTTTGGCTTCATCTTGATTTTCTGCTAACTCAACATATGCTTCTGCAATCGTAATATCAGTTTTTGCCAATACTTGAGACATATTTGATAACATTGCTTGCATAAATGCACTATGTTGGGCGTGATTTTGTAGTTCTGCCTGATAATCAGGATTTTGCTTGATTAAATTTTCTACTGCTGTGCCAAAACCATACCATGCAGGCAACATCAAACGATTTTGTGTCCATGAGAAAACCCAAGGAATAGCCCGTAAATCTTGAATTCTTGCTAAGGTCTTTCGACTGGCTGGACGTGAGCCAATGTTTAAGCTGGCAATTTCTTTAACTAAACTCGTTTGTAAAAAATAATCAATAAAATAAGGTTTAGTAATTAATGAACGATAATGTTGAAACGCAAAGTTTGATAATTGTCCCATCAGTTCATGGTCTGGTTTTAAACTTTCATTTGGTAATAAACTGGCTTTCAACGTTGCAGAAACTAATGCTTCTAAATTACGTTCTGCATTAATAGCATTGGCATATTTAGCAGTAATGACTTCCCCTTGTTCAGTAATACGAATTTGCCCTGCTACTGAACCTTCAGGCTGTGCTAAAATCGCTTCAAATGATGGGCCGCCACCACGCCCAACACTGCCACCTCGTCCATGAAACAGCCGTAAACGAATGTTATGTTTTTCTGCGACTTCTACAAGTTTGACTTCGGCTTGATACAATGACCATTGACTTGTAACATAGCCACCATCTTTATTACTATCAGAATAGCCTAACATAATTTCTTGAATATTGTCACGGCTAGCTAAAACTGCCCGATACCAAGCTTTGCTTAACAATTGGTTCATAACTTCGATACAGTTTTCCAATGCCTCAATTGTTTCAAATAAAGGAACGATATTTAAACGACTTTTTGGCTGTCCATCTTGAATAACTAACAAGCCTGTTTCTTTTAAAATCAGTGCGACCGCTAACACATCACTAACATTTTCTGCATTAGAAATAATGCTTTGATTGATAGCAGTTTCACCAAAACGGTTTTTAATATCAGTCGCCGTTTGGAAAATCGCTAATTCACGTTGAGTTTGTTCATCATAGGTGACATAGGGATTATATAGTGGACGAGCTGTTGCCAACTCACGCAACAATACACGTTGGCGGGCAGTTTCTGATAATGATAAATAATCCTCTAAATCTGCATGTTTAAATAAATCATGTACAGTTTCAGCATGTATACCTGCATGTTGGCGTAAATCTAATGGCATTAAATAAAATTGAAACACCTCAACAGCTCGAATTAAGTCGGTTAAACGTCCTTCTGCTAACGTTTCACTACCATTATCAATCAATGATTGTTTAATAATTTTTAAATCTGTTAAAAATTCATTCACATTATGATAAGGCTCACTTAAACCAAATCGACAACCATAATGTAAACCAAAGGTATGCGAAGTTGCAACTAATCGTGATGAAATATAGGCGATTGCACGGCGGTAAGGCTCTTCACTACGAGAAATGTCCGCATCTGGCGATAACTCTGATAATGCCAATAAATCATCATTGACTTTGACACGGCGACTCGATAATGGTAATTCTGAGTACAATTTACCCAATTGGTCACGATAAAAATAAAAAATTGTGGCAGATTGGCGATTAAACGCATAACGCAATGTTTCTGCTGATACAAATGGATTACCATCACGGTCGCCTCCAATCCAGCCTCCAATCGTTAGCAAGTTTGGCAAATCTACTTGGGCAAATCGTTCTTTTAATTGATAATCTAATTTACGATACAAATTAGGTACCGCTTCTAAAAAACTTAAATCAAAATAGGCAATACCATTATCAATTTCATCATTAACACTTAATTTAAAGTGACGATTTTCATTGGTTTGCCAAAGTGCCAATAAAGTTGCTTCTAATTGTTGATAAATACGTTGTTTTTGGTAGCCTGCAACATTATCAACCTCTTGTAATAACGCTCGGATTTGACGCTGAAATGACAAAATTGTTTGGCGTTGTACTTCAGTAGGGTGAGCTGTCAATACTGCACTGACATAGGTTTGATTAAGTTGTTGTTGTAACTCTTTTTCGTCAATATCTTTGGCTTTTAATTCATCTAACACATGAGCAAAACTACTTGGTGCAGACGTTTCATCATTTTCATGAATTAAACGCCGTCTTTCGTGGTGCATATCTTCGGCAATATTAAATACTTGAGCAAACAAGCTACAAGCTCGGATAAGATTTCGCCGTTGTTTTTTATCCAAAGTTGGCAAGACCGTTTGTATCACAGTTTGTGGATTTTCGCCATTTAATAACGCATAAATCGTATTTTTGACAGGTTCAGACGTTTCTTTTTCAATCACGTTTAATAAAATACGACTGATTAGCTGGGTATCTGCTAATAATGGTTGGTCTTTATGACTGGTCAATAAATCGTCTAATGCCATTAATTCTAGCGGTTCGGTGAGATGACTGGACAAATTTCCAGAAGGTTGAATACTACTCATGATTTAATCCTTGTCTAAAATTACTTTTCAACTGGGAAATATAAAACAAATCGTTCAAGGTCACATCTTGACATATCTTGACTATATCTGGCAAATGGAATTGCCAAAATAATAAATAATCCTTGACGTGAACTGAAGCTTTTGCTATATTCATTAAAACGATACATAATGTATCATTATAAATAAAAATGTGGCTGTATGGTAGTGAATGACATTAATCAATATCAAGAACTTTTTTGCTAAAAAGTTGATAAACGTATTGTTTTATTAAAATGTTATCGGCTACAATGGTATTGATAAATTAAATACTATAATAGGTATTATTTATTATCGACATATTAAATTTTTGTAATTTTTTGTTGATTTGATATAGATAATAACTATGATATTGATTTATCTTAACATTAACCTTTGACTTGACACTAAGGACTAAGGAAAGCTATATGGAATTTTCAGCTATCTACCAAAAATCACTTTCAGATAAACAAGCCTTTTGGGCTGAACAGGCAAAACGCATTTTTTGGCATAAAGAACCAGAGCAAATTCTTGATGATAGTAATTTGCCATTTACCAAATGGTTTGTTGGTGGCGAGACCAATCTATGTTATAACTGCGTAGACCGTCATCTGGAAGACCGTGCTGAACAAGACGCTTTTGTTTGGGTAACCACAGAAATCAATCAAGAAATGATTGACAACTATCCAAACATCGTCAATGAGTTTAAACGTTTAGGTAATCCTGTTGAGCTATATAACGATTATACTAAAAGACGTTTAACTTATAATTGTTTATATAAAGAAGTTAATTATTTTGCCGATGTATTACAACGTTTAGGCGTTGGTCAAGGCGACCGTGTCATCATTTATATGCCAATGATTTTAGAGGCAAGTTATGCAATGTTGGCATGTGCTAGAATTGGAGCTATTCACTCGGTGGTATTTGGTGGATTTGCCGCCCACAATTTAGCTGTACGCATGGACGATGCAGAAGCTAAAATGGTGATTACCGTTGATGCAGGTTTGCGTGGTGGTAAATTGATTAATTATAAAAACTTAGTCAATAAAGCCGTAGAAGAAGCAAAAGTTAAACCTGAACATGTATTAGTGGTAAATCGTGGTATTATGCCATATGAGCCTCAACCATTAGATGTCGATTATGCCAATATGCGTGCAGAGAGTGTAGAAAATAATGCTCGTGTACCTTGTGTTTGGGTTGAATCAAATGAACCTTCTTACTTATTATACACGTCAGGCACAACAGGCACACCAAAAGGGGTGCAACGTGATACAGGCGGTCATGCTGTTGCTTTAACAACTTCTATTGATTTGATTTATAACGGTAAAGCTGGCGAAACTTTCTGGGCAATTTCTGATATTGGCTGGGCTGTTGGACATTCTTATACAATTTATGCTCCATTACTGGCAGGTATGACCAGTATTATTTATGAAGGTTTACCAACTCAGCCAAACCCTGGTATTTGGTGGCGTATTGTTGAAGCAAATAAAGTAAATATCTTGTTTACTGCACCAACAGGTGTACGTATGTTGAAAAAACAAGACGAGCAGTGGATGACTCGCTATGATATTTCAACATTAAAATCATTCTTCTTGGCAGGAGAACCTCTTGATGAGCCAACAGCAGAATGGTTATCAGGACATCTAGGCGTGCCAATTTTAGACCACTATTGGCAGACTGAAACAGGCTGGCCAATTTTAAGCCATACACCAAAATTCAACCATAAACCACATCGTCAAGGTTCACCAGGTTATCCAATGTATGGTTATAACGCCAAAGTATTAAATGAAGAAACAGGCTTACCATGTAAGGCAGGTGAAAAAGGTATGTTAGTTGCAGAAGCACCTTTACCACCTGGTTGTTTAACCACTGTTTGGCGTAACAATGAACGCTTCATTAATGGTTACTATGGTTTATTTGATGGTAAACACTATTTAACATCTGATTACGCTGTGATTGATGAAGATGGTTACTATTATATTTTAGGTCGTACCGATGATGTCATTAACGTAGCAGGACATCGTTTAGGCACAAAAGAAATCGAAGAAGCAATTTCAGCTCACCCAGAAGTTGCCGAATGTGCAGTGGTCGGTATTCATGATGAATTAAAAGGTGAATTACCTGTTGCCTTCTGTGTGGTGAAAAACCATGATGACATTGAAGAGCTAGAAAAACGTTTTGCTTTAGAACAGCAAGTCATTGGTTTGGTTGTCAAAGGTCTTGGAGCATTGGCTCGCCCAGCAGGGATTTATTTCCCAACAGCTTTACCAAAAACACGTTCTGGCAAAATTTTACGCCGTTCAATTCGTGCTTTAGCTGAAGGCAAAGAAACGGGCGATATGTCTACATTAGACGACCCAACATCAATTGAAGCGGTTAAAAAAGCGTTAGAACATTACTAATTTTTAGTAATGGGTGAGTAAATTTACTTTAAGGTGGGATATCCTGTCTTAAAGTAAATCAAAGTCTGATGACTGCTTGATTGATTAAACTTGTTAAATTTGTACAATTTTTTCTCCAACAACAAAGGAATGTGCTATGTCAATTACCAAAGTAAAGCAACTCATTAATGGCGAGTTCGTTGATTCTAAAACGCAAGAATGGATTGATTTAACCAATCCTGCGACACAAGAAGTCATCGCTCATGTGCCACAAACAACTAATGATGAAATTAATGAAGCTGTTGCTGCGGCAAAAGAAGCATTTAAAACATGGCGTAAAACGCCTATCTCTGCAAGAGCTCGTATATTCTTGAAATACCAAGAATTAATCCGTGCCAATATGGACGAACTTGCCAGCCTATTAACTGAAGAACAAGGTAAAACCTTAGCTGATGCAAAAGGTGATGTCTTCCGTGGTTTAGAAGTAGTAGAACATGCTGCTAGCATTGGCAACTTACAACAAGGGGATTTTATCGAAAACGTTGCTAGTGGTGTTGATACTTATAGCATTTGGCAACCACTTGGCGTATGTGCTGGTATTACCCCATTTAATTTCCCTGCGATGATACCTTTGTGGATGTTCCCAATGGCAATTGCAACAGGTAATACCTTTGTTCTAAAACCATCTGAACAAAACCCAATGGTGACAATGCGTTTGATTGAATTAGCACTTGAGGCAGGTATTCCAAAAGGTGTATTAAACGTTGTTCATGGTGGCAAAGCAACGGTTGATGCAATCTGTGACCACCCAGATATTAAAGCCGTTTCTTTCGTTGGTTCAACGGCAGTAGGTACTCACGTTTATAATCGCTCAAGCCAAGCAGGTAAACGTGTTCAATGTATGATGGGTGCAAAAAACCATGCGGTGATTTTACCAGACGCTAATAAAGAACAAACCCTAAATCAATTAGCTGGGGCAGCCTTTGGAGCAGCAGGTCAGCGTTGTATGGCATTGTCAGTCGTGATTTTAGTTGGTCAAGCCAAAGAGTGGGTAAATGATATTAAAGCCAAAGCAGAATCGTTGGTTGTTTCTGCAGGTAAAGAAGATAAAGACTTAGGACCATTGATTTCACCAGCAGCAAAACAACGTGTTGAGCGTTTAGTACAGGCTGGTATTGATGAAGGGGCAACCTTATTACTTGATGGTCGAGGTATTAAAGTTGAAGGCTATGAAAAAGGTAACTTCGTTGGTCCAACAATTTTAGACAATGTGACTACTGACATGACTTGTTACACCCAAGAAATTTTCGGGCCAGTATTATGCGTCATGTATGCCGACAGCCTAGACCAAGCGATTGAAATGATTAATGCTAATCCAAACGGTAACGGTACAGCTATTTTCACTCAATCAGGTGCCGCCGCTCACAAATTCCAACAAGATATTGATGTAGGTCAAGTTGGTATTAATTTACCAATCCCAGTGCCTCTACCAATGTTCTCATTCTCTGGTTCTCGTGCCAGCAAGTTGGGTGATTTAGGGCCTTATGGTAAACAAGCAGTACAGTTCTACACTCAAACCAAAACCGTCACTGCTCGCTGGTTTGATGATGAAGCCAGTAAAGGGGTAAATACCACCATTTCGTTAAAATAAAATATTTGATTAATTTATCTAACCTTATTATTTAATAAGGTTAGATATTAAGCTACAAAAGGACGTAGGAGCAAGAACTAAAGCACATCAAAAATATTTAATGGAAAATCGTTATATGACTTCCAGTGAATAAAGTAAAGGTTAATACAAAATGAAAAATCTCATTTTATCATTTTTCTTTATTTTGTTGTATGGTTCAGGCTTTGTTGCCACCCAATATGGTGTAGGTGTTGCTATTGACAACGGTTTTTCTGCATCAACGTCCACTTTGATAATTTCCTTTCAACCATTACTTGCTAGTGTGATTGCCTATCTATTTTTAACGCTAAAATATCAGTTGCACAGTGGGTCGGTTTAGTGATTGTTTTGGTTGAGGTGTTGTCAATCGTGTTTTTTGGCTTAATATCACCCAGTCCATTTGGGTTGTTAATGGCAGTTGTGGTATCAATTGGGGCATTGAGTTTGTTAATTCAACGATTACCAATTCGTAAAATGTCCACCTTATTTTATTTAGTGCCGATTTCTGCCTTGTTTTTAATCATTTGTTTAAATGGTGATATGTCAATCATTCAAGCGGTTGGCATTATATTAGTATCATTATCCATTTTTTTGGTGGCATTATTTGACCAAAAAACAACCGTAACTTCACAGGGTAATAAGGAATAAATTATGAATTTTTCATTAACTGAAGACCAACTAGCATTTGCTGAACTTGCGACAAAATTTGCCAACGAAAAACTTGCGCCTTTTTCTGCCGAATGGGACGCAACAGGACATTTTCCTGTGGAAGTGTTTAAAGAAGCGGGAGAATTGGGCTTTTTAGGTTTATATACTAATCCTGATTTTGGTGGTTTAGGTTTGCCTCGCCTTGATGCCTCGATTATTTTTGAAAAATTGGCATATGGTGATACTTCAGCCACGGCTTTTATGACCATTCATAATATGGTAGCATGGATGATTGGTGAATTTGCAAAACCAGAAGTCGCTGAAGCATGGATTCCTGATATGATGACAGGGGAAAAATTGGGCAGTTATTGTTTGACCGAACCGAACGCAGGTTCTGATGCTGCTTCATTGACTACCAAAGCTGTCAAAAATGGCGACCATTACGTCTTAACTGGTCAAAAAATGTTTATTTCTGGAGCTGGGGCGACTGATGTTCTCGTGGTGATGGCTCGCACTTCAGATAATGGCGTAAAAGGCATTTCAGCATTTGTCGTTGATGCAAAGTCTGAAGGCATCACTTATGGTAAAAATGAACACAAAATGGGTTGGAAAAACCAACCAACTCGAGCTGTACATTTTAATCAAGTTATCGTACCAGCCCAAAACTTATTAGGCGAAGAAGGTCAAGGCTTTACTTTTGCAATGAAGGGCTTAGATGGCGGACGTATTAATATTGCAACCTGTGCTGTAGGTACAGCTCAAGCAGCTTTAGACCGTGCAGTGCAATATGTACAAGAACGTAGTCAATTTGGTAAAACCTTAGATAAATTCCAAAATGTACAATTTAAACTTGCTGATATGCTAACTCAAACTGTAGCCGCTCGCCAAATGGTACGTTTAGCAGCTTTCCATTTAGACAATCGCAGTCCTGATGCTACAACATATTGTGCAATGGCAAAACGTTTTGCAACAGATTTAAGCTTTGAAGTAGCAAACCAAGCATTACAATTACATGGTGGTTATGGTTATTTAACAGAATATCCACTAGAGCGTCATGTTCGTGACTTACGCGTCCACCAAATTTTAGAAGGTACAAACGAAGTGATGCGAATGATTGTTTCTCGTAAAATGATGGATAGTAACACCTTAGCACGTTTACAATAATTCACATTGACAATCCTAAAGGAATTTCATAATGACAGAATATACAAACTTAAAATTAAACATTCAAGGGCATATTGCGGTATTAACATTAAATAACCCACCAGCCCACACATGGACAAAAGACAGCTTAAAATCATTAGTTCAACTAGTGAATGATTTAAATGCAAACAAAGACATACAAGCTTTAGTTATTCATGGCGATGGTAATAAATTTTTCTCTGCAGGTGCAGACTTAAATAGTTTTGCCAGTGGCGATAAAGCGATGGCAGTTGATATGGCGATTGCATTTGGCGAAGCTTTTGAAGCCTTAGCAAAATTCCGTGGTGTATCGATTGCTGCAATTAACGGCTATGCCATGGGTGGCGGTTTAGAATGTGCCTTAGCCTGTGATATCCGTATTGCTGAACAACAAGCTGTTGTAGCATTACCTGAATTATCCGTTGGTCTGTTACCTTGTGCAGGCGGTACGCAAAATTTACCATGGTTAGTTGGTGAAGGCTGGGCAAAACGCATGATTTTATGTGGTGAACGTGTCAATGCTGAAACTGCTTTAAAAATTGGTCTTGTTGAAGAGGTGGTAGAAACTGGTAAAGCTTTAGAAACCGCAATTGCTTTAGCAGAAAAAGTGAAAAAACAATCACCTGACGCAATTGCCTTTAGCAAAGATTTAATCCAATCTGCCCGCACGCAAGCCCCAGTATTTAATTTAATTAAAGAAAGAGAGTATTTTATTAAATTATTTGACGGTGAAAATCAAAAAGAAGGGGTGAATGCTTTCTTAGAAAAACGCCCAGCAGAATGGAAATAAGCTAGTAACTCGTTAAATTTCAACGGATATAAGGAATTAATTATGACCGAAACGCAAGCAGATGTGGTATTATTTGATAGCGTTGCAACGGATTGTGGTTGTCAAATTGGCATCGTTACCCTCAATGACCCAAAAGCTTTGAATGCTCTTAGTGTTGATATGTGTAAACTTATCGCTAGTCAATTAACAAAATGGCATACTGACGATAATGTCGTGGCGATTTTACTAAAAGGAGCTGGCGAAAAGGCATTTTGTGCAGGGGGTAACATTCGTAAACTTTATGAAAGTATGCTAGATAACCCACCTTTGCCTAACCCTTATGCCGTTGATTTTTTTAGCAATGAATACAGCTTATACCGACAAATGCACTTTTACCCAAAACCAATCATTCTTTGGGGAAATGGTATTGTTATGGGGGGAGGACTTGGTTTAACTGCAATGTGTAGCCATCGCATTGTTACCGAAACTACTCGCATTGCAATGCCTGAAATTACTATTGGTCTGTATCCTGATGCAACGGGTAGCTTCTTTTTACAAAGAATGCCTGCAAAAGTTGGATTGTTTTTAGGTTTGACAGGTGCAAACTGTAACGGAGCAGATGCTTTGCTGGTCAATTTAGCTGAATATGCAGTTGCAAGTAACGAATATGATAAAGTGATTGAACAGCTTGTTCAGGCAAATTGGAAAGATAATACCGCCCATCTACATGAAGTGGCAAGCCGTGCTTTAAGCAATATTCATCACACTGAACATCTGGCAGAAAGTCATTTAGCCAGCCGTTGGCAAATTATTCAAACCTTAATGAATAAAGGTAGTGTCCACGACATTGATGCTGTGTTACAAAGTACCGAATTTGCCCAACAACACGCTGATGATAAATGGCTAACCAAAGCGATTGAGACTTATAAACATGGCTGTCCTGTATCAGCAGGTTTAACATTTGAAATCTTTGAGCGTGCTAACAAGCTATCTTTAGAACAAGTACTATATATGGAGATGAACGCTTCGTTACATTGTGCAAATAACCCAGATTTTCGTGAAGGTGTGCGGGCATTATTGATTGATAAAGATAGAAATCCACAATGGAGCAGAACTTTAGACGAATGTGATATTGCTTATATTGAAGGACATTTAACCAATCCATTTGGCGAAGGATTACACCCGTTTCAATCTTGGCTTGGTGATGGCTCATTATCAGCAAAATTAGCACAAGCTAAAGAATAAATTTACAACAGATAAACACAAGGAAGATATATTATGTCAGATATCAAAAAAATCGCATTCATTGGTTTAGGCAACATGGGTAAACCAATGGCAGAAAATTTATTAAAAAAAGGCTTTCAACTTAACGTGTTTGACCTAAATCAAGCCGTATTAGAAGCCGTACAACAGCAAGGGGCAAACGTTGCTAACAGCCCACAACAAGCCAGCGAAGATGTTGATATGGTGATAACCATGTTACCAGCAGGTCAGCATGTGAAAAGTATATATTTAGGCAATGATGGGCAACAAGGTCTATTTGATACATTAAAAGCAGGTACTCTGGTAGCCGACTGTAGCACCATTTCAGCAAGCGATGCCAGAGATGTCGCAAAAGTCGCTATTGAAAAAGGTATTCACTTTGTAGATGCCCCTGTATCAGGTGGCACAGGTGGAGCAACGGCAGGTACGCTAACTTTTATCGTAGGTGGTGATACGGCTCATTTTGAACAAGTTAAACCTGTTTTACAAGCAATGGGGAAAAATATTTTCCATGCAGGTGAACATGGTGCAGGACAAGTTGCCAAAATCTGTAATAATATGTTATTAGGTATTTTAATGGCAGGTACTTCCGAAGCCTTAAACTTAGGCGTACAAAATGGTTTAGACCCAAAAGTGCTATCTGATATTATGTTACAAAGTTCTGGTCGTAACTGGACACTAGAAGTTTATAACCCTTATCCAAATGTCATAGAAACTGTACCATCAAGCAAAGGCTATACGGGCGGATTTATGAGCAAACTTATGTTAAAAGACATGAACCTTGCTAAACAAACTGCTGAAGATACTAAAGTGAAAACCCCGATGGCAGACCAAGCAAATGCACTTTATACCCAACATGTTGAACAACATGCGGATAAAGATTTTTCAAGTATTATCGGTAGTTATGATGAAAGCTTATTAAAATAAGTATAAAATTTTTAAAGAAAATTTATATTATATCAAAATACCAAACAAATATTTTTAATTTGTTTGGTATTGAGTAATAAACAAAAAATCCTTATCTTTTAATAAATCACAACTATTACTTTTTATAAACTAAATTATTGGTTCTTGTATATTTATTTCTCT
>JBHAEG010000018.1:0-3449 GCA_041855445.1 Moraxellaceae bacterium | reverse complement strand
CGTGCCTGAGCTTTCACCAGTAAATGAGCCATCAAACGCTAAGGTAACAAAACCACGCTCCGCCAAAGTTTGTGCGTATAATCCTGACGATTGTTCTTTGACTGCACCAAAAGGACCGCCAACTGCAATGGCTGACAATTTGCCTTTGGCATTTTTGGGCACATACAAATCGCCCACCAGTGTAATGCTATAGCGATTTTTAAAGGTCACTTTGCGGTGTTCTACTTTATTGCTTTTTGGGAAGATTTTGTCCCATGTTTGAGTTAGGGTAATGGTTTGGGCAGGGATTTGTATCGTAGTTGCTGATGTGGTCTTTGCCATTGTTGTTCCTGAAAATAAAGTTAAACTAAATAATAATGTGGCGGTAAGTGCAGTTAATTTCATGATTTTTCTCGCATCATTGTTATGATAGGCATTGTATAAAAAGTTGTATTGCATTACAATCACTAAAAATAGAATAGTCTATTGCAAAAAACAGAACAATCTAATGAATAAATTTGAAGCGATTAAATATTTTTGTCTGGCAGCCGAAACCTTAAATTTTCGTGAAACTGCCAAACAACTGTCTATTTCACCATCAGCGGTTAGCCGTGTGATTTCTGAATTGGAACACACTTTGGGCGAGCAACTGTTTAAACGCAACACTCGGCAAGTTCAGCTAACCAGTTTTGGCGAGCAGTTTTTAATTCAGGCAAAACAGCTGATGACGGACACCGATAGCCTATTTAAACTGGGCAAACAGCAAACGGACGACATGGCAGGGGTGGTGCGAATTACTTTGCCTCGTTTTCGTGAAAATGATGAGATTTTGGACGAGCTTTTGACTGCCCTTAAAACGTATCCACAGCTTGTGCTGGATTGGCGTGAAGATATGACACGGTTTGATACAGTGGCACATCGCATTGACATTGGATTACGCATTGGCATTGAGCCAAATCCTAATTTTATTGTACGAAAAATTGCCGATGTGCAAGATTGGATTGTGGCATCGCCCAAGCTGTTAGCACGACTTGGAATGCCAAAAAATTTAGATGATTTACAAAGAAATTATCCATTTTCGCTACCGATTAATGTAGAAACGGGGCGAGCGTGGGAATTGAATTTACATGATAATCAGCCATTACAGCCACGATGTGTCAATTTTTACAGCACCGACCCCGAATATGAACTCAAAGCAATTTTGCAAGGGCGTTCGGTGGGCTTTATTAGCGAATTGTTTTGTCAGCAGTATTTTGAAAATGGCGAATTGGTTAAATTGTTTCCCGAACTGCCGATTGATAAATGGCAATTGTATCTTTATCGTCCTTATCAAACAGTAACTTCGCCAAGGGTGTTGTTGGTGTTTGATTGTTTGACCGAGATTTTGCAGAAACGATATGGGTCATGAATGGTAAAATTGACCATTTTTTGATTTCGCTAAATGTGCAGTCCTTTTTAGGCTGCCTGAAATTTATATTTATTCCCAATTGCCTAAAATTCGCTCTAAATTTTCTTTGACTTTATCTGCCATTTCATCAGGATTTTCTACACAACCACGCCTAATCCATTCATCAACTGCCCCAAAGACCACCCCCACAATCAACGCATTTTTATATGCCAACTCATTATCTTGTTCAGGTTTTGCACCACAGCAATTTTTAATAAAATCAAGCAATAAATGAGAAAATTGATGGTCATATAAAACAAATAACATCTGTTCGCTATTTTTCATAAAGGCAAAAATATTTACAAAAATATCATGTTTATTACGTAATTTGCCTGCTAGGGCAATTGGTACAAATTGTTCATCAAATTGGGCATGTAAATATTGGTGTAATACATCTTCTTTGCTACTAAAATTGCGATAAAAAGAGACACGATTTACCCCTGCACGAGCGGTGATTTCACTGATGCGAATTTGACCAAATTCTTTTTCTTGCATCAGTAACAATAGGGCTTGGGTAATATAGTTTTTGATAGCATGATTTAATGTGGGCTTGTTCATGAGTTTACGATATTAGGGTTTATTTTCACGGATTTTAACCAAAAACTGCGACAAAATTGAGCTTTTGTTGCAGTTTTTAGGAACTATTTTAGCTTTGTCAATTTTTCATGTAGAATTTATTTTATCGTCTGATTCATGGGTTTTATAATGCTACAACGCAAATTTCGTCCTTTTCATTTGATTTTATTATTAACTGCCATAATTGGTTTTGTTTTAGGGTTGAATATCAAAGATTTATTTTTAGACATCTTACTTGGTGGCAGTGTATTTTGATGGGTATGTTAAAAAAATTTTTGGGCATCGTGGCGGTATTTTGTTTGGCTGTATTGTTGGGTTTTGCGGTATCCATTGTGATGGCTGATGACCCAATGAAAACACAAACAGAGTGGAATGATAGTGTTGGTACGGTTCAGTATGATTTTGTTTATGGTGACAAACCTTTAAATACATTTGATTTATATTTGCCAAGTAATCAATCTCACTCTTCTTATGGATTGGTTGTTTATTTGCACGCAGGTGGATTTAGGGGTGGCGATAAAAAAGATGATGCTGATATTTTAAAATATTTTACATCAAAAGGTTATGTCTCGGCTGGCATCAACTATTCACTAAATACAGATGATGATCCTGTCAGCGTTTTAGAAATGAGTAATGAAATTAAGCAAGCTGTCCCACAAGTGGTTGAACAAGCGAAAAAATTAGGTTACAACATTGATAGAATGATGATTGCAGGTGGTTCAGCAGGTCATACTTTGGCGATGATTTATGCTTATCGTGATGGCAAAACCGCCCCTGTCCCAATCAAAATGGTGTTTGGTATGGTGGGCGGTGCCAATTTTGATGCGACAAATTGGTATCTGCCCAATGCCACACCCGAAGAACAAGCGGTGTGGGTAGCCATGATGACTGGCACACAATTAACCGCTGAACAAGTAAAAAATGGCGAGTATCATGCGGTTTTAAAACCCATTAATGCAGCCGATTGGGTTGATGAGCAATCGCCACCGAGTTTATCTGCACACGGTAAATTAGATAAACTGGTACCGTTTAATGCGGTCATTCCATTACATCATGCTTTGAGAAAACATCAGGTACCACATACTGCGTTTGTATTTGAGCATTCTGGGCATGGCTTGCATCGGGATAAATCAATGCAGAAAGCATTATGGGCTGAACTAGACAAATATTTGGCAACTTATATGCAATAGTTAATTAGATGAGAGTAATCATGAAAATTTTTAAAAAATCTTTATTTACCCTGATGTTAGCAACAGGCGTTGTGGCGGTTGGTTGTACTGCAATTGGTAAAAAACTGGAACAAGCTTTTGCCATTCAGCCCAATTATTACACCCAAACACAAACCAATTACCCAATTGAACGCCAATATACAGGCATGGGCAAATATGCGGTACAAAGCCAAGTTTTCCCAAGTGATGACGCTCGTTTTAAAACTTATAAAGTTTGG
>JBHAEG010000017.1:0-57642 GCA_041855445.1 Moraxellaceae bacterium | reverse complement strand
TTTCTTTAAATAGTTATAGCTTAATTCATTAACATAATTCCACACAAAATTAACCTGCCCAGCTAATTGGGTTAGCACTTTGGCATGTTTGTCTTTTATGCGAAGCTTGAGTGTTTTCATATGGTTATGGTAGCATATTCTGAGTTATATTTGAATATCGACCGCCTTATATCTCAGCCCTAAAGTGCGGAGTTTTACGGCGGATTGGATAAAAAATCCTAACTTGACTTTTCGGGCATTATCAATCGCATATGTGGATATGGGGTTGGTATGCCTGCCTTATCAAACGCTACTTTAATATTTTCTCGCATATTTTCTTTAATAATTGGCATTCGAGCAACGTGTGCTGGCGTTATCCAAAACCGTACAATATAATAAACGCCAGAATCGCCCACCCGAGCGATGGTTGCGGTTGGGCTTGGGCGTTCTAAGACTTCTTTAGTATTTTTAACCACCATCAAAATCGTTTCACGAGCAAGCTCAACATCAGTTTCTAAAGAAATTCTAACTTCAATATCAAAACGAATTAAATTTTTAGAGGTTAAATTGATGACTTCAGCAGAAGCAACCGTAGAATTTGGAAAAATGACCGTAATATTATCACGGGTTAAAATTTGGGTCGTGCGTAATGCGATTTGTACAACTTTGCCTTCTTTGCCATTGATATTGACCCAGTCACCAACATGAAATGATTGTTCAATTAAAATCGTAATGCCAGCGATAAAATTAGCAAGTGTGGCTTGTGCAGCAAAACCAACTGCAATCCCAGCAATCCCAAGACCTGCTACTACCGACACAATATCAAAGCCAAACTGTGCCATAATACTGGCTATCCACATAACAATGACCAACATTGCCATTAAATTATGTAATAACTGTTCAATAGAAGCATTTAATCCATAATTGACCAACATTTTTTGCATAATCGAGCCAAGATTATACCAAATGATAAAAAAAACAGCCGACCACATACCTGATTTTGCGGTAGCTTTGACAGTATCAGGGTCAAAATTAAGCTGGCTCATCACTGCCAATAAACTGGAAAATACCCAAAGTAAACGAGCGATTAAACGTAACGTATGTGATGTTTTTGGGGCATTTTTTATCCAAGGATTATGTTTGATTAAATAGACGGTAATCCAATATAACGCCCCTAAAAAAGCTAACACAATTAAAATTTTAACAGCGGTATTTGCTAAACGAGTAAAATGATATGTCCAATTGACAACTTCATCTTCTAACGAACCACCAATTGCTAAATATAAACTATATCGCAAATCATAATAAATATTACGAAAAAATTGCTCTAGGCTCGTTAGTAGTATCATATTAATTATAACTTAATAAATTTTTTAAATTTTCAGCATGTCCTTTTGCTCGTATATTGCGTAACTCATGGATAAGCTGTCCTTGTTTATCAAAAACTAATGTAGAGCGTACCACACCTTGTACAACTTTACCATACAGTTTTTTTTCGCCAATGACTGCAAAATATTGGCATAATTTTTCATCTGTATCACTAATCAAAGCAATAGATAGTTGTTTATTAGTGATAAATTTTTCATGACTTTTCACACTGTCACGAGACACTCCAATAATTATATAACCAAGTTTAGCAAATTCTTGTTGGTAACTTGTAAAATCTTCCGCCTGTGTTGAACAGCCTGCAGTGTTATCTTTTGGATAAAAATATAAAATTAATCCTTTATTTTGCTGTTGCATATATTTAGCTAAACTAATTTGTAAATATTGAAATTGTTGATTTTCAGTAAAGACTAACATAATTGGAAAATCGGGTAAAGTGGTATTCATCATTTATCCTAACTAAAATTACAATTTATTGATATAATGTTGGGTCTGGAATATTGGCTTGTAAAAAACCTTGTTGGCGTAAGTAACAACTGTCGCATTTGCCACATGCCCTGCCTGCCTCATCCGCTTGATAACAAGAAACGGTCAAAGAGTAATCAACCCCTAATGCAGTGCCAAGCTGGATAATTTCGGCTTTAGATAAATGTAATAATGGTGTCACTATTGATAATTTTTGACCTGTAACGCCTGCCTTAGTCGCTAAATTTGCCATTTTAGTAAAAGCTTCAATATATTCAGGGCGACAATCTGGATATCCTGAATAATCAATCGCATTGACACCAATGACAATCGCATTTGCCTGCGTGACTTCTGCCACAGCTAACGCATAAGATAAAAAAATCGTATTACGAGCAGGCACATAAGTAATTGGAATATCATTATTATTTTGTTTTTCGCCAAATTTATTCGCATTGCCAGTTGGGATATTTAATCGATGGTCGGTTAATGCTGAGCCACCTAATTGAGCAAGGTCAATATCAATAATTCGATGGTCAATATTGGCAACTTTAGCAATACGCTTTGCAAATAATAATTCACTATTATGGCGTTGCCCATAATGAAAACTTAACGCAGTAACATGTTGATAATTGGCTTTTGCCCAATATAGACAAGTTACCGAATCGAGCCCACCTGACAATAATACAACAGCATTTTGATACATCATAAACTTATTACATTATTTAGAAAATTGTTATTGTAACAGATTATCATTTTATCTTGATAAAAAAAGTGTTGCGAAAACATGACATCATAAATATAATAAATATAAAATGAATAAATATTATCAGGAAAAATATTATGAAAAAATTTTTAGGTATCATAGGGTTAGCTGTGTCTGCTTTTATGCCAATCATGGTGAGTGCAAATCAAAGCTTGAGTACAGAAAAAATTGATTTAATTATGCGAATTTATGAACCATATCAATATCAATACGATGCTGATGACTCCTATAATAATGCAATGAATATTTTTAACGATAATTTGACCCCAAGTTTTAAAAATTTTTTAAAGCAAAGTGCAAATATAGCAGATGAAATTGGTGATGATGCCTGGATTGGTTGTTTTAACTATGATTTCATCATACAAGGGCAAGATTATGATGCTAGAGAAATTCGCCAGACATTAACACCTCAATTATTAAAAAATGGCAACGTGAAAGTTGATTTTACAAATTTTAGTGAAGATGTGACATTACAATATGTGTTTCAATGTGAAAATAATCGTTGTTTGATTGATGATATTCTTGAGGAAGAGACAGGTTCCTATCGCCAGACATTAAGCCAATGTTTACAAGAGATACAATAACTTTGAGTATACAGCCAAATAAATTTTGTTTTATTTGGCTGGTTATCCTAAAGTTTTATCTATTTTTTTAGTTCCGCTGATTGCAAAAAAATTTTTCCATCTGATAGTCGATATGCCATAAGACCTCCGCCCCAAACACAGCCTGCATCTAATGAACGGGCATAAGGTAGGTCGATTTTTGCTTTTAAACCTGCCCAATGTCCAAATAAAATTTTTCTTTCTCGAGGCACTTGCCATTCAAACCAAGGTCGAAATCCTTCGGGCATATCATCATCAAGACTCGATTTAAAACTAAACTCTAATGTTCCATCTGCTTGACATAGTCGCATACGAGTAAAATAATTACAAATACTTCGCATTCTTGCTGAACCTGATAACATATTTGACCATTTTTCAGGTACACTGCCATATAAGTCAGGTAATAAGTGGTCAAGTTGCCAAAGATGACCTTGTAACTGGTGTTGTAATTCAATCGCGTGCATTTCTGCTTGAGCAATTGTCCAATTTGGGGGAATACCTGCATGAACTAAGACTGTCGTATCATCGGGATACACGAGTAGTGGCTGATGCCGTAGCCAATTTAATAATTCTGCACAATCAGGGGCTTGAAAAATCGCTTGAGTTTTATCCTTTTTTTTCAATTTTGTAGCACCACGCCAGACCGCCAGTAAGTTAATGTCATGATTACCAAGCACAGTCTGAGCAACGCCTTTATCACTTAGTGATTTTATTAAACGTAACGCTGATAATGAATTTTCACCACGCGCCACAATATCCCCTGCAAACCAAAGTTTATCCTGCTTTTCATCAAAATTGATTTTTTTTAACAAAGCTTGCAATGCTCCGTAACAGCCTTGTACATCGCCAATCACATATTGATGTCGATATTGCATAGTTATTTTTCCTAATATCATGATTTAGCTAAATGATTATATATTGTTTACATTGATATGATACCATTAGATAAGGTCACAAAATCTGTTACGCTTAACGTTTCAGGTCGAGCCATCGGGTCAAGTCCCCAATCAATTAAATTTTTTTCTGTAATATTGGGTAAACATGCAGACTTCTTAAAAATTGCTCGCAAAGTTTTTCGCCGATGATTAAAGGCTTCCCGAACCACAATGGCAAATATTGTTTCATTATTGGCTTGCACAGGTTTTTTGACAAATGGTGTCAAGCGAAATACGGCACTGGTTACTTTTGGTGGCGGATTAAAAGCTCCATTAGGAACAGTTAATAAATAGTCAGTATGACAAAAATATTGCATCATGACCGATAAACGTCCATATGCTTTACTATTGACTTCTGCAGTAATTCTATCAACGACTTCTTTTTGTAACATAAAGTGCATATCTTGAATGACATCAGCAAATGTTAATAAATGAAACAATAACGGTGTAGAAATATTATAAGGTAAATTACCAACAATTCGCATTTTTTTTGGATTTTCTTGATTTTCTATTAATTGTTGATATAAATCATGATAGTTAAAATTTAACGCATTACCTGTAATGATTTGTAATCCTTGATGACTATTTGCCCCAATTCGAATGCGTAAACTATTGGCTAAATCAGTGTCTAATTCTATAACTGTCAAATTATCTAGTTCGGCTAACAAAGGTTCAGTAATTGCTCCCATACCCGGTCCAATCTCAACCACTAAGTCATCACGATTAATTCTAATACTATCAACGATTTGTGTAATTACAGATTTATCATGTAAAAAGTTTTGTCCAAAACGTTTACGAGGCTGATGTGATAACGCCATAATTTATCCTTGAGTTTTATTAAGAAAATTTTGCAATTAATTTTAATGGTAAATATTTCATGCCAAGCCCAATTGGTAGCCAAGGCCAACTTGGAACAAAAGCCTCATCAACGTTTGCTTCAATTGCCTTAATAATAACTTCTGCGCCTTCTTCTTCTTCGATTTCAAAGGGTAGATATTTTGCTCCAATGTTTAGTTCGGTGCGAATGTAACCTGGGTAAATGGTAGATACTAAAATTGGTAATTTTTCTCGTATCATATCTGCTCGAATACCTTCTGCTAAATGGGCAAGCCCTGCTTTGGCAGCTGCATAAGTGGTCAAATGTCTTGGTAATCCTCGTACGGCTGACATACTAGAAATAACGACTAAATGTCCAAAACCTTGTTTACGAAAAATTTGCATACCCGCTTCACATTGGGCAATTGCCGAAATGAAGTTGATTTCAGCGGTTTTGCGATTGACATTAAATCGTCCATGTCCAATGACTCGACTGTCACCAATCCCTGCATTGACAATGACTCGGTCAATTTTGCCAAACTCTTCGGCGAATTCATTAAAAATAGTAAATACTTGGTCATAGTCAGCGACATCAAGGGTTTTTACGGCAATTTTTACAGGGTAGTCACGATTGATTTCTTGTTTTAAAGTTTGTAAACGTTCTTCTCGTCTTGCACAAATGGCAAGATTATAACCTAAGTAGGCAAATTTTCGAGCCATCATTGCACCAATTCCTGAACTTGCCCCTGTGATTAATACCACCTTACCTTGTCCAATACCTTGAATTTTACTTAAGTCAGGAATTTTATTAAAACGGTTTGCAAAATTACGCCCTAATTTGTCAAATTTTTGAAATGCTTGTTCAACTGCTTTCATTGTATTACACATTACCTCATCATGATTTTGTTACACATTATAGCGATAAAATCTAATCACTTTGTTAGTTTTTGCATATTAATCTTTGATAACCGTTTAAGTAAATATCTGATGGGTCAAATCGGATAGCAGACACGTTTTGTCACAAATTATGTTAAGATAACGCCTAGTGTAATAACGGTTACATAGTATCAACAAAATATACATAATGATGCTATTTAACTATTTCTAAAAATACAATGAGTATAAACTGAAGCAGGCAAAAATTTCATATGATTAAAGTTTTGGTAGTTGATGACCATGAATTGGTTAGAATGGGTATCACAAGAATGTTGGCAGATACAATAGATATTGAAGTGATTGGTGAGGCAGATAATGGCGAAACTGCGATTAAGTTGGCGAAAACTTTGCAACCAGATGTGGTATTACTTGATGTAAATATGCCAAATGTTGGCGGTTTAGAAGTGACAAAACGTCTTTTGCAAACTGATAAAACCACAAAAATTTTGGCAGTGAGTAGCTTAACGAGTCAGCCTTATCCATCAATGCTAATTAAAGCTGGGGTAAGTGGTTATATCACCAAAGGTACGCCACTTGACGAAATGATAAAAGCAATTAAAAAAGTTTATCAAGGCGGACGTTATTTTAGTGCTGATGTTGCTGAGCAGTTGGCAGAAGTTTTGCTATCAGATAATGTAGCATCGCCATTTGATTTATTAAGTGAACGTGAAAAACAAGTGGCAATGATGGTGGTCAATTGTCAAAGTCCACAACAGATTGCTGACCAGTTGTTTGTCAGTGTAAAAACCATTAATACCTATCGTTATCGAATTTTTGAAAAGCTCAATATTGATAGCGATGTAAAGCTCACCCATCTTGCGATGCGACATGGGTTGATACAACCTTGATTAAATAGTTTATCAGATTATGCTAACAAATCCTGTATTTTCATCGCTTTTAGAATCTAGCCTAGATTTAAGTTCTCGTCAGCAGTTAAAGAAAAAACAAGTTGGTTTAGTGTACAGTACTTATCGTATTGTTATTGCCATCTTTTTTTCGATTAACTTTTTTTTAGTAGTGAGAAATCACCCAGAACAGCTTTGGCTTTGGATAAATATTTTACCAACATTTGGCTATTTCTTTGCCAGTTTATTGTTGCTAAGTTTATATTATTTTTTACCAAAAAATTGGCTATTAATGATAGGCTTTATTCTGGATTTGTTAGTCTTGTCCATAATGTTATATTTTAATAACAGTTCAGATTTACAAATTACCTTGATGTTTTTGGTGGTAGTGGCAGCCAGTTTTATGTTGCTTAATACCTCACAAGCCGTTTTATTAACGGCGTTAGCCTGTTCTTTGGTTATTTATCAGCAGTTTTTTCAAGAATTACCAACCAGTTTAAATTATAGCCTGTTAAGTAATGCAGGATTAATGTTGGCTAGTTTTGTGATTGTAGCAAATTTAAGCTATCTATTGTCAAAACGTTTAACGCAAATTGAAATTTTGTCAGAGCGACAAACAGGTGAAGTCAATGCGTTAAATGCTATTAATCAACAAGTGGTAAAAATTATTGAGCAAGGTGTGGTAGTTTTAACCCATCAATTAGAAATTTTAATGGCAAATGATACGGCAGTGGCGCAGTTACGTCTAAAATCTGAAGATAATTCTTTTTTCTTGCCATTTTTGTTGCCAAATTTAGCCGATATTTTATTGCCAATTATTAACCGTAGACATCATGAGTTTGTCTTTCGGATTAGCAACAGTGAACCAAATAACGAAATTTTAACTTATACCAGCTATCGTATTCGTTTGACGCAGTTGGGTAATGAATATGCGTTGTTATTGATTGAGGACTTACGCCGTGAACAGGCTCATGCTCAACAGCTTAAACTTGCTTCACTTGGACAATTAACAGCGAGCATCGCCCATGAAATCCGTAATCCATTGGCAGCAATTAGTCAGGCAAGCCAACTATTATTAGAAGATGCCCAAGACCCAGACAGTGGTTTATCTGAAGACGATGCCCAATTATATGAAATGATTTATAAACAAACCATTCGAGTTAATCAAATTATTGAAGACGTATTAAAACTATCTCGTCAAGAAAAACCTGTACAAACATTAATTCAGCCAAAAACTTGGCTACCAACATTTATTAAGGAAAATTTCTCATCGCATGATGTATTTTTGCACTGTCACACTTCGTATGGTATTTTGTTTGATGTTTATCAGCTTGAACAAGTGCTAACAAATTTAATTAATAATGGTTTACGATTTAGTAGTAAAGTGCAACCACACGCCTATGTTACCATTGAGGTACAAGAATCAGAAAGCCAAGTTCATATTAGTGTTATAGACACAGGAGCAGGGGTTAAACCTGAAGATGTACCAAATTTATTTAATCCATTTTTTACCACAGACCATCAGGGCGGTACGGGATTAGGTCTGTATCTATCACAAGCTTTTTGTCAAGCAAATCAAGCCTATCTGTATTATGTACCCAATCATAAACACACCTGTTTTCGTATCAGCTTTTTAAAACAAGATGTTCCTAATGATAGCGAGTTTGTCCATCAGTAAAACAACATTTTGTTAAGTTTTTATTAATTGTTTAATTGGGGAAAAACTCTTGCGATGTTCAGGTAAAATACCGTATTTTTCAATAGATTGCAAATGGGCAACAGTGGGATAACCTTTGTGTTTATCAATGGCGTATTTAGGATAAATATTTGCTAGCTCATACATATCATGGTCACGACTGACTTTTGCCAAGACGCTTGCTCCGCTAATGCTGGCGTGTTTACTGTCGCCTTTTACGATTGCCTGTTGATGATGAATTTGGCTTATGGTTGCTAAATCATCAAGTTTTGGTAACTTGTTACCATCAACCATGACGCTAAATTTTACACAGTTATGTCCAACGGCTTGATTAACACTGTTAATAATTGCGTTAATTGCCTGTTTCATGCCAAACATGGTTGCTTGAAAAATGTTTAATTCATCAATGACCATAGGCGGTATTTTGATAATATTCCATGCTAGTGCCTGTTGTTGAATAATTGGAAATAATATTTCTCGTTTTTTCTCAGTCAGTTTTTTAGAATCTGTTAATAATGATAGCTCATGGTTGGCAATTATTGAGACATTTTCTGCTTGTGCTAAATTATCTTGTGAAAGATTTTGTAAAATTTCATTGGGAAAAATGACTGCTGATATGACCACATCACCTAATAATGGTCCTCGTCCTACTTCATCAACACCAATAATAAAAATTTGTTGATTATAATTGTTATGAAAATCATTAATATCATGAATATTTTGTCCATGAATGTGACGAAAATCTAAGGGTTGTTTTATACAGGTCTGAAATAAAGGCATATTTGCTCCAGATTATTAAAAAAAACTATTGTAATACCAATTCATGACAAGAAAAAACCGCTAAATAAAAAGAAAACTGATGTTTTTTTAAATTTTCCTGATAAAATTAGGGATAAAAAGTTTTTTTTGTTACAATAACCATCAATCTTTTCTATCATATTTTTTTGTTTAGATAATTTAGGTAACTGTATGAATATTTTAGTGATTGGCACGGGTGGTCGAGAACATGCTTTGGCTTGGCAATGTGCTAAAGATGATAAAGTAAAACAAGTTTTTGTTGCTTCTGGTAATGCAGGCACAGCATTAGAAGAAAAATTACAAAACGTTGCTTTAGATGTGAATAACCATCAGCAAGTCATTGAATTTTGTCAAAATAATGCGGTGGCATTTGTATTGGTTGGTCCAGAAGCACCATTGGTTGCTGGTGTGGTAGACAGTTGTCGTCAAGCAAATATTCCAGTTTGGGGACCTTCTGCTTATTGTGCCCAATTGGAAGGCTCAAAAGCTTTTGCTAAACAATTTATGATGGACAACCATATTCCAACTGCTCAATATCAAACATTTACACAAACCGCTCCTGCGATTGCCTATGTGCAACAGCAAGGTACGCCAATTGTGATTAAAGCTGATGGCTTGGCTGCAGGTAAAGGCGTAATTGTTGCAATGACAGAGCAAGACGCTGTTGATGCAATTCATGATATGTTAAGTGATAATAAATTTGGTGAAGCAGGTAGTCAAGTTGTTATTGAACAGTTTTTGACAGGTGAAGAGGCAAGCTTTATTTGCATGATTGATGGTGAAAATATTTTACCAATGGCAACCAGTCAAGACCATAAACGTATTGGTGAAGGCGATACAGGGTTAAATACGGGGGGTATGGGTGCGTATTCGCCTGCGCCTGTGGTGACTGATGATGTGCATGATAAAGTCATTCAACAAGTTATCCGCCCTGTGGTAAACGCAATGAAAGCAAGTGGTTATCCATATACAGGCTTTTTATATGCAGGTTTAATGATTGATGAAAATAATGACCCTTATGTGATTGAGTTTAATTGTCGATTTGGCGACCCTGAAACTCAGCCAATCATGATGCGTTTACAAGCCTCTTTAGTGGACTTAATTGAACAAGGGTTACAAGGAAAATTACCTAGCGAAACGCAGTGGGACGAGCGTCCAGCACTTGGCATTGTATTAGCGTCAAAAGGTTATCCTGAAAGCTCATCAAATGGGGATATTATCACAGGATTAACTCAAGAATTTGCAGAAGGTGTGAAAATTTTCCATGCAGGCACAAAAGAAATCAATGGAAACATTGTCACCAATGGCGGGAGAGTGTTATGTGTTACTGCGTTAGGACATGATATTCAACAAGCTCAAAGTAAAGCTTTAACTGCCTGTGAAGCTATCAGTTTTGACGGTATGCAATATCGCCGTGATATTGGCTATCGAGCAATTAACCGAAGATAGTCGTTTTAGACTAACTTTTTTTCAAGCAAATCATGCCAGTATGGTTTGCTTTTTGATACTCATTGGGCGTAATTTATGGCAGACAATCAAAAACCATTAGATGAACTCAAAACCTCAGCATTAGATAGACGTTTATCCATTGCCAAAGCGTCATTAAATATCGGTAAACGTTGGGCAACAAATAGTGCCTTTGGTTTGTTTAAGTCAAAAGAACAAAGAGCTGAACAAAAACAACAATTTATGCGAGAGCAAGCCAAATATTTAGTAGATGAGCTGGGAAAACTTAAAGGTTCTGTCGTAAAAATTGGGCAAATGATGGCATTGTATGGAGAACATTTTTTACCGCCAGAAATTACTGAAGCATTACAAACGCTGAATGACAACACAGCAACGTTTGCATGGTCAATTATTGAAAGTGCATTAAAACATGAACTTGGCAATAAAATTTTAGATTTTGATATTGAAAAAACACCTATTGGCACAGCATCACTTGCCCAAGTGCATAAAGCAGTCCATAAGACTACAGGGCAAGTAGTTGTTTTTAAAGTACAATATCCAAACATTGCTAATGCCGTAGATAGCGATTTAGACTTATTTCGTCATCTATTAAAAGTAACAAATATTGTGCCACAAACTCGTCAGCTCGATGAATGGTTTGAAGAAATTCGAGATTTATTACATCACGAAGTGAATTATTTATTTGAAGCGACTACCACTGAAAATTTTTATCAACGATTACAAACAGATAATCGTTATGTTGTGCCTAAAATTATTTCTAGCTACAGTACTGAACGTGTGCTGTGTATGAGCTATGAGCAAGGCGTTTCTATCGTTGATGAGCAGATTTTTCATTTGTCACAAGCTCGCCGTAATCATATCGGGCAAGCTTCAATTGAAATTATGTTAAAAGAAATTTTTCAATGGGGGGATATGCAAACAGACCCCAATTTTGGTAACTACTTAATTCGTTTACAAGAACAACAAACCAATCTAGATATTGGTCATGACCAATTGGTTTTGTTAGATTTTGGGGCAATTCGTCAATTTGATGATAATCTATTGGCAACTGCACGGGCATTATTATTGGCAGGCTATTATCATGACCGTCAGGCAATGTTACAAGCAATTGATAATGCAGGGAAATTCTATCCATTTTTTGCCAATATGACAGCGAATATTAAAGCTGATTTAGCTGATTTATTTTTATTAGCCAGTGAGCCATTTAGCCTCCCAACGCATAATCCAAATATTCCAAAGCATTGTTTAGATGCAGAAAATAACTATTTATGGGCGGAAAGTGATTTACATAATCGTGTTGTCAAATTGGCAGGCAAGTCGGCAACCTCAAAATCATTCAGTGTACCACCAAAAGAATTAATGTTTATTAGCCGAAAGTTTATTGGGGCATATACGTTTATGACTGTGTTAAAAGCTAAAACTCACAGTCAAGCGTTAATGAAACCCTTTGTAACTAACTAATTTTCTATTGATAATCTCTTTGATGATGTTAGCATGGGCGACCAGATTGGGTCGTTCATGTTTTTATCAATATTCGTCAAAATAAGTTTTATATCCTTGGGGTTTTATCATATCCAACTGCCAACAAATTTCCCCTCGTGCCAAATACTTTATTTCAAAATGAGTACGTTGGCTATTTTTGGCAACTTGGCTTTTTGAAACAGAAAGTTGCCAACAATTTTTCGCCTGTTTTTCTGCTTCATGAATATAACTTTCAATATTACTTGCTAATACAATTCGACCATTTTCCTGTAATCGGGATAATAAAAACTCAAAAAATGGCATATTTAGCCAACGTTGATTAGCATTATTTGGCTCTGGATTTGGATATAAAATAAATACTTGCGATAAACTTGCTACAGGTACAGCCGACACAATCCATGCAATAGCATCGGCATGAACCAATAATAAATTTGATAAATTAGCTAGTTCTGCCTGTTTTTGCATGGCGAAAAATTTAGTTTTTGTACGTTCAATGGCAATTAAGGTTTGATGTGGTTGATTTTGGGCAAATTGTATGGCATGTTTGCCCTTGCCCGCCCCAATTTCTAACACAATTGGTGATGATTGCCAGAATGTTTCAGGTAAGGGCTGAAAATTTCTTGGCTGATGTATTTGATTGGCTTGAAATTGGCGAGTAAAACGATGGCTTACAAATGTTGTCATAACATAATATTGGTTTTATCAAATTTTAGGGTTATTATAAGTCGTTTTCCTATGAAAAACTATTGGGGCAAGCAACTATGACAGATAATGTCAATTTGACTAATTTACCACCTAAGCAATATCCTTGTCCACGTTGTAAAACATTGACAGCTTGGCAAAACAATCCATTTAAACCATTTTGTAGCGAACGTTGTAAACTGATTGACCTTGGTGCGTGGGCGAGTGAGACCTATCGAGTACCCAGTGAAAGCACGCCATTTAGTAGCGATTTTAATAATATTAAGTAAATTTTAACGAGGGAATTATGACTTCTTATTTATTACCAACTTATAAACGTCAGCCAATTAGCTTTACCAAAGGTCAAGGCAGTTGGTTGTATACTGCGGACGGTACGGCATATCTTGACGCATTGACAGGGATAGCCGTCTGTGGTTTGGGACATTGTCACCCACGCATCACTCAAGCGATTGTTGAGCAGGCAGGCACGTTAGTCCATACAAGTAATTTATATGTGATTGATTGGCAAGAAAAAGCAGGTGAAAAATTGTGCCAAGTGGCAGGCATGGATAAAGTCTTTTTTGCTAATAGTGGGGCAGAAGCAAACGAAGCAGGGTTAAAAATGGCTCGCTTATATGCTCATCAACAAGGTTTTAGTCGTCCAAAAGTGATTGTCATGGAAAAATCATTTCATGGTAGAACGTTATTGACGGTGTCTGCTACCGCTAATCCAACAGCTCGGGCGGGGTTTTATACCTTAGATGATGACTTTATTCGAGTACCTTTTGGCGATATTTCTGCAATCACTCAAGCAATTGCAGAAAATGATAACGTATGTGCAGTGATGCTAGAACCCATTCAAGGTGAAGGCGGTTTAAATACTGCGGATAATGGTTTTGAGTTTTTACAACAAGTTAGACAAGTTTGTGACAATTATAACTTATTAATGATTTTAGATGAAGTTCAAACAGGTAATGCTCGTACAGGGAAATATTTTGCTTATCAGCACAGTAATATTAAACCTGATATTCTTACCACCGCAAAAGGTCTGGGCAATGGCTTTCCTGTTGGGGCGTGTATGACTGCTGGCAAAGCCAATGATATTTTTGGCTATGGTTCGCATGGCTCAACGTATGGCGGAACACCGCTTGCCTGTCGTGTAGTTAATGAAGTTATCGACACAATTTGTCAAGAAAACTTGATGGAAACAGTGAAACATAATCATCAATTTTTTACTGAAAACTTGCTAAATGAATTACAAACCTATGATATTTCAGTGCGTGGGGCTGGCATGATGCTTGGGGTCGTGTTGCCAGAAAATATGGGAATTGATTTTAGTCAATTGGTTGATATTGCAAGAGATAAACATCAGTTAATTATTAATATGACAGGCAACAACGTTATTCGTTTATTACCACCATTAAATTTATCGCAAATAGAAAATGAGCAGTTGTTACAACGTTTAATAAATCTAATCAAGTCACAGCTAAAATAACGGTTAAGTTGTTTATTTTTAAGTAAAATCAAATAGTTATTTAAAGCCTATGGTCGTTCATCGCCATTTTTATACCTTTCATTCTATAATCGACTGACAATTTTTGTCAGTCGTGCTATATTTAGTCACCTGCAGTTTTATAGTTACAAAAAATCTTTATAAATACAATGTCGTTTTAGGAAAAAATTTATTATGCCTATCGCTCTGATTATTGATGATGAAGCAGATTTATGTTTATTAATGCAACGAACATTAAAAAAAATGCAAATTGATTCTGTCATTGCTTATGATATGACGACCGCAGTACAACATTTAAAGAAACAAAGGTTTGATTTTTGTTTAACAGATTTACGTTTGCCAGATGGCTCGGGTTTAGATATTGTTAAATTAATTAGTAGCCATTTTCCGTTTACACCTGTTGCAGTGATTACTGCTCATGGTAGTATGGATTTAGCAATTGAGGCGTTAAAACTTGGAGCATTTGATTTTGTTAATAAACCGTTAGAGTTACCAAGATTACGCCAATTGGTAGAAAATGCGATAAAAGTTTCGCAAAATAATTTACCGCAAAATACAGCAACCACACCTGATATTTTTGCTAATAAATTAATTGGACAATCTGCACCAATCCAACAATTAAAACAAACCATTCAAAAACTGGCTCGTAGTCAAGCCCCTGTATTTTTATGGGGTGGTTCAGGTTCAGGTAAAGAAGTTGTTGCAAAATTAATTCATGAATTAAGTCCTAGAAGCCAAGCAAGCTTTGTGCCTGTCAATTGTGGAGCAATTCCCTCTGAATTAATGGAAAGTGAGTTTTTTGGGCATAAAAAAGGTAGTTTTACAGGGGCTACCTCTGATAAAGAAGGACTTTTTCAACAGGCAAATGGTGGTACATTATTTTTAGATGAAGTGGCAGATTTACCTCTGGCAATGCAAGTGAAATTGTTACGAGCCATTCAAGAGAAAAAAGTTCGTCCGATTGGTAGTACACAAGAAATTCCTGTTGATATTCGATTATTATCAGCGACTCATAAAAATCTGGCGTTATTGGTAGAACGAGGCGAATTTCGTCAAGATTTGTATTATCGTATTAATGTGATAGAAGTAAAATTGCCTAGTTTAAACGAGCGTAAAGAAGATGTACCTTTACTGGCAAATCATTTTTTAAAATTAATTGCCAGCGATTGGGGATTAGATACCACGTTAGAACTCACTGAAAATGCAAAAATTGCATTATTACATCATCATTATTCAGGTAATGTGCGAGAGCTACGCAATATTTTAGAACGAGCAATTACTTTATCTGATGGACAAGTGATAGATGTTGAACATCTACATTTAGTATCACCATCACAAGCACCATCAATATCATCACCGCCGATTTTACCTGTCAATGAACCAGCTTCGATGCCTAGCTCAATGCCATCAAATTCGGGATTTCCTCAGCGTATCAGCCAGCCATTATATGGGCAAGGTGGTATTCCTAACATTGTAAAACAGTCAGTGAATATTCAACCAATCCACCCACCCACCCATCATGGGCATATCATTCAGACACTACCGCCAATGAATGCTGAACTGATGCCTGTACCGCAACGGGGGCGTTCGGTGAGTAATGTGGGGCAAATTGATAGCCAACATTTACCTGCTGAAGGCTTGGAAAAATATTTATTAAATCAAGAAAAACAGTTAATTATTGCCGCATTAAATCAAAGTAACTGGAATAAGACTCAAGCTGCAAAATTACTCAATACGACATTTCGTTCATTGCGTTATCGTATGAAAAAATTAGGTATTGAAGATGATATGTAGTAAATAAAAATAGATTAAATATTTTAGTAATAATAAAATAAGTTGGTATTTATCCTTATTTAATCAAAGTTGTATGTATTAAGGAAAACTATACCAACTTATAAATTTAAAAATACTAATTTTGCATTAGTTATTCGTCATTGTCAGTAGTTTCTGAACGTCTAGCAAAACGCTCTCCCGTTGCTTTAATACCCCAAACTAGCTCGACAAATGCACGGTTATTCATTAATGGCTCATCTTCTAAGACCAAGAAATAACCTGTACCGTTCACCCATAACCCAACGAAACTGGTTGTTGGCATTAACATATCAATGTTTGAATAAAAAGAAATCGCTTGACCATCAACCGCCCAACCACGATAACGCTGACGAGAAAGAAAGTCAAAGAAATCCGCTGCAGCCACACATAAAGTTTCTGCCTGTTCCTGTGTAAAACCAATACGAGCCAAACAGAAGCCTTGGTCAGAGGCAATTGCAGCACTACGACTACCAGACAAACTAGCGACTACATAAGGTAAAAAGCTATCAAGTTTTACCTTTGGTGCAGAAAGTTGCGTATCAAGTAACTCAACCCAACCTTCTTTTACAAAAGTATCTAACCATTGTTCGCTATAACGTTCACTCCATTCTGAAGCAAGCATCACTTTATCAGCAGGTAGCATAGTTTGTAAAGCTTGTTGTTGTTCATTTGGTTCAATGCTAGAAAAGCTATGTAACACACCCGCAGGCGTTAAAATGACATATTTATTGACAATATTTGACATAATAAAATTACCTTTTTATAAACAGTATGTAAAAAATTAAGACACGGCATATACGAGCATACTCACAATATTTGCCATGTGTGATTTATTTCTAGGGTCTATTACCACCACATTGGCAGGAATGCCTTGTTTAATCAGTTCATCAGTTAAAACCTGATGTAAATCCCAAGACATATTTTCGCTATGCGTAATACCTACCACCATTGATGTGTTTTGAATTAGTGGGCGAAAATATTGAATATAGTGCATCAAATCTCGTATGGGACTGGTTGATTTTGCACTGATAAGCAAAACAAAACCCAATGCACTTGACAATAATTCTTCCCAAATAAAATCTAGGCGTTGTTTATCTGGTACACCATACAAATGAATTTTCTCTTTTGCACTGGCATGAATAACACCATAATCCATATTAGCAATAGTATTTTTTGGAATAAATGTTACTGCATCGTGACTTACTTCTTTAATAGTTATCACTTTATTATCAGATAAAGAACTAATCGCAGTTGTTTTACCTGTACCTGCTGTTCCTGCAAAGATAATTGTATAACCTTTATATGATGCTTCAACTGTCATAATCTTATCCAAAAAAATAATAATATCAATAAGATATTAAAGTTTTTTCAAAGTTTTATCCTAATGTTTAAAATCACTAAAAACATTTTTGTATTTGCATTTTCAATGCCATCATTGAATATTTTTTATGATTTTAAGTATCTTATTAATATCAACCATTTAATTAATATTAAATTTTTGATTGTGGACATGAGTTTACTAAAATTTGATTATCAACGATATTTGATAAAATCATTAAAATTAGTACTTGATTAATTTGTCCTGTTGTTAATCGTGGAAAAATTTTTTGTAACTGATGTATTTGCCGAACTTTGCCCAAACAACAGGCTATCATTAATGGAACATAGTTTGGTAAATTTTTAACAGATTGTAAATTTGGCATATAAAGAGCTTTTATTTGTAGCTGATGCCGTTTTATATAAACGTTTGGTGGTACCAGCATTAATCCCATTTGCCAAATCGCCTGACTAATTGCGATTTTCTTTTCGCCAACCATGACAAGTAATTTTAGCTGTTGTTCATATTGGGCTTTTGTCACCAGCTGAAAACTTAATACTTGTGATTGATTTTCATGATGAACTTTAATTAATTGTTGAGTAAATTTATCCAAGTGACGGCCAATGATACTTTTTTCAAATGGATTAACATAAATGCTATAAATACCAATTGCAATGTAGGCATGTTGGTCAAGTTGTTGTAATTTTTCAAAAAATTGAAAAAAGTAAGTATCATTAATGTCTGTAAATGTGTTGGATAAACATTGATAATTTTGCTCAAGACTTTGTAAATAGTCATTTGGAATATATTGAGCAACTGTAAATGCTTCTGGTCTGTCCATTAATACCGTTTCAAGGGTATTTTTTGTAGCTCGAGGCGGTTGAATGGTTTTCTCTACAGGTTTTTTTGATTTATCAGCGTCTGGTTGAATTTTGTTATCTAGCCATTCAAGCATTAATTGCATATCTGATTTGTCATAAGGTATATGTAACAAATGATAAGTTTTTGGCAACGTAATTTTAATTTGTGCTTTATTATGACGAGTAAATAAAATGGTGGGTTTGTTTTGCGTAAATTTATTTAACACATCGATAGCTTGTTCATCTAGCTCATTAATGCCAACCCCTTCTACATCTATCATAAACCCATGACTATTGCGTTCAGCAAAGTCTAGCACAGGTAAAACAAGACTAAAGTTTGTTAAAAAATGACGCTCTACACTATGAATGGTAAATTGTGGAAAACTATGTTCAGTAAATACTTCGATGGCGTTAATATTTTTGATATTAAATCCGACCATCAATATATTAAACAATTCCATATCCATAAGCGTAACCAAAGTTTATGTTCGTTTGATGTAAAAAAAATGACAGTCAGACAGTTAGCTGGTTTGCTCTAACTGTACTCGGCAAGCTATCCAACGTTCATCAAATCGCCAGCCATTTTTTGCCAATTGCCACCAAACAATCGAAAATGCTAAGCTATCATTACAGGCTTTACAATGTGAGAAAAATTCGTTTTCAATGGCGTGTATTTGTTCAGTTTGGTTGATTGTATCTTCTTCTAATACGGTCAATAAAGCAGAAACTGTTTGATTAGCAAGCATATAAGAATCATCGGCACTGGTACGCAACTGATGATGATAAACATTCATTGAAGGAGTAACTAACACACTCCAACGGGTAGCTAAGGCACTAATCGTTTGTACATAATCTCGTTTTTCAACATATACGCGTAGGGCTTTATAAGTTTGTTGATGTAATTTGTCTTTGACTTGTGACAAAATACGGACACCAAAAAAAGGAACTTCAAACCAACAGCCATAAAACATATCAACCAACGCTCCTTGTAATGGCTCTCGCTCTTCAAGCTCCATTGCTACCATGATACGGCTGGTATGTAAATCCACATTCATTGGCTGGTTCATAACTTGGCGGGTAAAATAGCGATAACTTAAACGCTGATTGTAATTTTTACTATGGTTTGTATGTTGAAGTACACTCATAATCTACCTATATCAAAAATATATCAGAACCTGTTCATAACATGACGCACAGGTTCTAAAACGATTATGTGGCTAAAAATATTGATTAGTCAAGTAATGTTTCCATTAAATCAACCATAAATTCGCCATCTTCTTCGGTCATCGTTTCAAAGCCTTCTGGCATTCCAAGCTCTTCTAATACTTTTTTACCATCAGTATCATTTAATGATAATAATGCTTGTAATACTTCTTGGCTATTTTCAAAATTTTCTTTGACTAAAATCACATGGCTAACATCGTGTAATTGACTTTCAATTAAGACATTCATTTGTGATAAAGTCATGCGTGATAGGGTGTGAAATACTTCTGATAAGAAAAACACCGCATCGACTTCACCTTTAATTAATTCACGAGCTGCTGCTTGATAGTTTTCAGTGATATGCCATTCAATATCACTTTCTACCAAATCCACCGCCTCTAATAAACGTAAACCAATTAATTTAACGTCTTTGTTATCCGCCATCGCCACTTTACAACCTTTTTTTAGGTCTTCTAGTCGAGAGATTGACGATTTTGCACTACTTACGATAACCATTTCGTCAGATTTGCCTTTTGGTCGAGCAATCGCTGTATAGCCTTTTTCACGAATAAGTTCTGCTGCATCAAATGGATTAGCATAGATAACATGAACATCTTGGCTTTCGATAAGTTCGGCTTGCTCATGGGCTGAGGCAGGCGTTAATAAATGAATATGAATATTTGCTCGTTTTTGCAATAATGTATTTAGCATATGCCAACCAGCAAAACGCTCTGGGGCGAAATCTGGTGCAATCAATAAGTTAAAAGTCATGCTTTTTCCTCCTGCAACATTTTGGCATATAGTGCTTCAGCTTCTTGAATTTTACTGCGAGATGGTTTACGGCGAACAGACGTATAGCCTACAGTTTCACCACGTCTAACGTTTGGTACGGCAGTTGCATATACCCAATAATAGCTACCATCTTTACATAAATTTTTGACATAGCCATGCCATTTTTTGCCCGCCTTGATGGTTTCCCACAAATCTTTAAATGCCCCTTTTGGCATTTCTGGGTGACGTAAAATATGGTGTGGTTTTCCAATTAATTCATCTCTGTCGTAACCACTAATTTCTACAAACGCATCATTAGCGTGAGTTAATATACCATCTAAATCAACACGAGACACGATTAATTTACCATCTGGATATGGTAATTCATTATTGGTAGTGTAAACAACACGTTTACTACCATCAGAAAAGGTCAATTCATGTTGGGTTGATTCGCCCGCTGGTTTTTGCATATCAGAAAGTTGAATGGACATCTTACTTATCCTTTATCATATAAATGATACCAATTTGGTAAAGCTAAATTCACTGATAAATTTACGTTACCAAATTCATGAAAGTATCAAACCATAGCTGTTTAAAATAAATCTTTAATCATGAACATATAAAAATAAACCATCGAAACCAACCTTTTTTTAAACGTACTAAATAAGGTTGGTTGCGATTTTAATTAAAATATGCAGATGATTATTTAGATAACTTTAACGAGTGCTTCGGCGGCACGCTTAATATCTAAGAAGATTAGACCAAGTTTTGCATTTGGTTTTGCTAACACTGTTAAAACAGCTTCTTCACCAGACGATGTCATGATAACGTAACCTTTTTCACCTTGTACCAGTACACGGTCGATTTTACCACGAGCTAACTCTTGACCTGCACGTTCACCCAATGATAATAAGGCTGCTGACATTGCACCGACACGGTCTTCGTCAATACCTACAGGCAATGCTGAGGCAATCATTAGACCATCTGTCGAAATTAATGCTGACGCTTCTACATCGGTTGATGAACTGTTAAGGTCTTCTAAAATTTGTTGAAACACATCAGTACGCATAAAACCGTTCTCTCATCTCAAATGTCAAATAGAAAATATCAAAAACGTTTACCGTTATTGTTAAGAAAAACCATAATACGCTTTTGACTTAAGCTAATACATTCAGAATAACATTGGATAGTAATTTTTTCACCATACTATCGACTATTCATCAATTTTTCAGATATACGGTAAAAAATCTAGCAAACAAAATTTTTAAATACCATATAGCCTACTAAAAGGTTTATTTATTGTACTAATACAATCTGATGTAAGCGTTTGAGTCCATCACTCATACGTTGTTGTAGAATGTCTGTTAATTCTGATTTGGACTTTCCAGCAGGTTCTATTTTCTCTAACGGCAAAACGTAAGCTTTTGCTGGACGGTTATCTAAAATTTTTTTGACACTATCCGCCATTGTCATTTTGCCATAGTAGGGAATGGCATTATCAAGCTGTCCTTGTTCATTAACATAACATATGACGATGGGTTGAATGGCAACATTAGCATCAATCGCAGATTGTAATAATTTACCATGAATTCGTTTTATTGCTGTGCCATCAGTCGTGGTGGCTTCTGGAAAAAATACCACAGGAAAGCCTTTAGTTAAAAAATCGGACATCTGACGGCTGACAGAATCTGCATCACCTGACCCCCGTTGGATAAATAAAGTATTGGCTGTGCGTGCCAGCCAACCAATGACAGGCCAATTACCAATTTCAGCTTTGGATAAAAAGAACGTTGGTATCATGCCTCCAACAACAGGGATATCTAACCATGAAATATGATTACTCGTCCACAGGGCGTGCTGTTGTGGAATTGGTTCAACCGCAATCACTTGAACATGTAGTGATTGACACATACTTTGACAAAATTTCTGAATATAAGGAATAACTTGCTGTGGCTGAGTTTTTTGTCGATTAACTTCATAAGCATAGCTCATGCCTTTGCAAATACTGCCAATCATGCCTGTGACACGTTTACTGCGTTGCCATTGGATACTGATATAGCTTTGAGAAGTATTTGCTGTGATTAAATCGGTTGCATTCGATTGATTTTCTGATGGTTTTTGATTAGCCATAGTCATAAAAATAATTAAAAAATTTGTTTCATTATATACAAGTCATGTTAAAAAACCTAGCCAAAACCTTATGAAAAATACTGGAATTATTTGCTAGATACAAAGAATTTTGTTTTATTATATTTATTATTATGATACATAATATTTATTGGTTTTATGCGATTTTAACGATAGAATAGCTACTTTTAATGATTTAGGATATGACATTTTGCAATATTTTGATAGACATCAAGGGGGCGAGAAAGCCATTTTAGTTCATTTAACGATTACTCAAATGACAGACCCTGACGATTTAGAAGAGTTTGAACTGTTAGTAAAATCGGCAGGGGCGACTGTGTATGCGTTAGTGACAGGAACCCGCAGTAAACCCGATGCTAAATATTTTGTCGGTACGGGTAAGGCAGAAGAAATTGCTAATTTAGTGATGGAGCATGAGGCAGATATTGTGATATTTAATCATAGTTTATCACCGTCACAGGAACGAAATTTAGAAAAACTGATAAAATGTCGGGTTTTAGATAGAACTGGATTAATTTTAGATATTTTTGCTCAACGTGCCAGAACTTATGAAGGTAAATTACAAGTTGAGTTAGCTCAACTTAATCATTTAGCAACACGTTTGGTAAGGGGGTGGACGCATTTGGAACGACAAAAAGGTGGGATTGGTTTGCGAGGGCCTGGCGAAACACAGTTAGAAACCGACCGCCGTTTGTTACAAGTGCGAGTAAATCAGTTAAAGGCAAGATTAGATAAAGTAAAGCAAACCCGAGCCCAAGGACGAGCTAAACGCCAAAAGTCAGAGATTTCAACGATTTCTTTGGTGGGTTATACCAATGCTGGTAAATCAACCTTGTTTAATTTGTTAGCCAATGAAAATATTTATACAGCTAATCAGCTATTTGCCACACTTGACCCAACGTTACGCCGTGTGAGTTGGGCGGGTGTTGGTCATGTGGTGTTAGTGGATACGGTGGGTTTTGTGCGTCATTTGCCACATGAATTGGTTGAAGCGTTTCATGCTACGTTAGAGGAAACATTGGAGGCGGATTTACTGTTACATGTGATTGATAGTAGTCGTGAAGATATGCACGAGCAAATATTGGCAGTACAGTCGGTATTATCACAGATTAATAATCATGTACCTGTGTTAAATGTTTATAATAAAATTGATATGACTAATGAACCTGCTCATATTGGTTATGCTCAAGCTGATGTACCTAATCGGGTATATGTGTCGGCGAAAACGGGGGCAGGCATGGCAGAATTAACTACCGCTGTACAACAGTTATTGATTGGTCAGTTAAAACAATTTCATTTGACGTTGCCCGTCACCGCAGGACAATTACGTCATGAATTATATCAGTTAGATGTCATTGATACGATTGATTATGATGAGATAGGGCAAGCGTTAATCACAGTAACGATGTCAGTTGCCCGATTGCAACAGCTTTTAGGGCAACATGGCATTTCCCCTTTATCAGTTTTACCTAAGGCTGAGGCAAATTTAGTGTTACCAATGTTAGAACCTTTTGAACAATCTAATTAAATAATCTCATGAAACAGTTATATGCTTGAAAAAGTTAAATGATTTTTTAAGGAGGTAGTGATGCCAACTTCTTCAGAGTCACTGACGCTAAAACAACAAATTATTGGTATGGTTGCTACATTAGTATTTGTCATTATTGTGCGTGAAACTTGTGTGATAATTTTTCAGCCATTGGGTTTGGGCAGTGCATCAAATCTTATAGGTATGATAGTTATGTTAGTGATTTTATTAACTTGGCGATTTCGGCGAGGTTGGCATAATGGTTTACCATTATGGCTAACAAATTCAAGTAATATCTGGTTAAAAGATAGTGGCTTTGCCTTTTTGCCAATTTCAGCAGGGGCAGGCTTGTTATTGTTTGGTTTAGGGGAAGAGTTATGGCGAATTTTAGCGATTTTAGCAATTAGTACTTGTTTACCCTTGTGGGCGTTTGCTCACCTTGCCGAACGCTGGCTAAATGAAAATTCATCAGATACAGGTCAATCTTAAGTGTGTGGGAAATTTTATGTTATTAACAGCAACTTCTGTTATTTCGCCAATTGAGCAAGTTTCAACAGCCAGCACATTATTACTGGTATTTGCCAGTTTTGGTTTAACATTACTTGCCCATGTGCTATCGCGTATCATTAATCGTAAGTTTTCAGTCATACCTGCAATTATTATTGCAATTTTATTAGTTATTGCTTTGTTAAAGATTACGCAATGGGAGTATAATCATTATTATCAAATTGCCGAACCAGTTTTTAGCCACTTATTAGGTTATGTCACAGTTATGTTGGCAATTCCGCTCGCATCATTAAATTTTACGGGATTACCCTTAAAAAAAATCGCAAAGTTGGTGTTATTAGCAACTAGCATCGGTGCATTATTTCCAATGTTATTGGCAGTTGCTTTTAGTTTAAGTCAAGAAACTGTCATGTCATTTGCGACTCGTTCAGTGACTGCACCGATTGGGCTAAATATTGCCACGTTAATCCATGCACCACTTGTCATGGCAAATTTAGCGATTATGATATCAGGACTATTAGGAGCGTTTGTTGGTCGTTGGCTAGTTGCTGATGTTGATGATGACCGTGCCAAAGGATTGGCATTGGGTTTGACCTCTCATGCGTTTGGCACAGTAGAAGCGTGGCAAATTAGTCCTGTGGCAGGTCGTTATGCGACATTTGGTTTAGCGGTCAATGGTATTGTTACCGCAATTTGGTTTCCACTAGCGTATCAAGTATGGCAAGCTTGGACGTAATATTTGCTTAAACATTGGTTAAAAAATAGCGATGAATAATTTTCCCATGTTTTCCACAAAATCTGTGGATAACTATGTGGATAAGTCGATTTTTTGTGCATTAAACCTCAACAGTATCAAGGTTTTCGATAAAATTGTTCATTTTTTGACCAACATTTGACAAGAACAAAAACTTACTAAGAGTGTAAAAAATATTGTTATAATAAACAATAACTTGCAAAAAAGAAATGCAGTTTGTCGCTTATGACTACCTATCATCAAATAGTTAGTCATTTTTTGTTGAAATATGATAAGCTTATCATATATTGTGAAAATACAATTAACCATTACTATACGTTAATTTGATTAAGGTAATGTTATGACGATATCAAAAACAACGGCTGTTATACAGCTATTATTTTTTGGCTCTTTTACTGGTAGTGCTTTACTATCAACAACCGCAAATGCTGGTAATATGTATGTTTTTAAAGACAATACAGGAAATGTTTTATTAACCAATGTTGTACAAAATGACCGCCCAGCTGGGGAAAATTTTTCAAAGTTTACCCAAAAAGTAAAAGTCACCTATTATGCTGATACCAACGTTCATACTTATAGCAACTGGGGAGCAACGGAAGCCTCTGTGCCTGTCAGTGGTAGCAAAAACCGTAATGCGTATGACTCGTTTATTGTTGCTTCAGCAATGCGTCACGGTGTAGACCCCGCCTTAATGAAAGCTATGATGCACACCGAATCAGGATTTAACCCAAATGCTCGTTCACCTGTTGGTGCTCAAGGCTTGATGCAACTGATGCCAGCCACTGCCAAACGTTTTTCTGTCAATAATCCGTGGAACCCTGCTGAAAATATCGAAGGGGCGGCAAAATATATTAAATATCTACAAAATCGTTTTAGTAATATTCAACATGTTTTAGCAGGCTATAACGCAGGCGAAGGTAATGTGTCAAAATATGGAGGCATTCCGCCGTTTCGTGAAACTCAAGATTATGTAAAACGTGTATTAAGTCGTTATAATAATTTATATCGTAATGACCCAAATTTACGCACGACTAATGCCCAAAGTTTTCACTATCAATCACCAACCAATAGTTTTGCAAGATAACTTTTGTTGTTATAAGTAAGATAACATTGCCAAACAAATTAGCATTTGACGCAGTTTGTTTGGCATGAGATTAATTTTTTGATAAATTTTTTATACACTCTTGATAAGATGTTTCGGTAAAATCTTTGATGACCGTATCTTTTTGAGCTTGGTTGTTTTCAATGGTTGTTTGATAAGCTGGTTGAAATAAGGTACTAATTTCCGCCAAAATTAACAGGATTTGTAACGAATAAGCGATTTGTTCTTCTTCAGTGTCAAATTGATTTTTGGTTGAGTCCATGACTTGTTTAAAAGCATCAAAAAGGTCTTTTTTCGCCTCTTCCTGTGTCAAACCCTCTTGCCTATAAGTCATGATTGTTTCAGCACTTTCTTTAACAACGCTACACATTGCTTGAATAGCAGGCTTGCTCTCTGTCGTAGTATCTGCCATTGCATTAATACTACATAACGCTAACAAGCCTGAAAATATGAGTTTTTTCATTATCCTGTTTCCTTTTTTAGATATTTGCTTGCTTCTCGAATAGATAAAGCGGTCATTTGGGTTTGATATTGATTAATAAACGTTTTTACCCAATCAGGATTGGTTTTTGCATAATCTCTTAATGCCCAACCAATTGCTTTATTAATAAAAAATTCTTTTTGATTTAAATTGTTAATAATAATCTTAGCTAATAACTCAGTATCCATGCGATTTTTTCTCAACAATTGATGGATAATAGCAATGCGTCTTAGCCAAAAATTATTGTCCTGACTCCAAATTATCATATGATTGGTTAATTGAGGATAACGTAATACTAAATCTCCGATAATGACCGCTAAACCATCAATACTATCCCACCATGAATGATGGATTGCTAAATACTTTAATCGGTCAATATCTTGGTAACTTAGCTGATTTTTCATAAGTCGTAAATAACCTAATGCAACGTAGCACATTTCCCGATATTCTGACTGCCAACATTGTTCTATAAATTGCCAATCAATATTCGATTGTTTATCAATGTTTTTAAAATATGGCTTGACAATTTGTTGGCGTAATGGTGTCGCAATGCCTAAAAATACAAATTTATTTCGCATATATTGTTGCATTTTTTTGGCGTTGTTTGGGTTTTGATGGGTTTTGAATTCCGCTAAAATGTTGTCGTACATGGATTTCCTTGCAAAATTATTTTTGTTTTAGCACATAAGCATAGGCAGTTTTATAACCTGTTTCATCATATTCCCAATAGACACCCTGAATTTCTGGTTCAAATCCTTGTAAAATATTTACCCCTTCTTCAAGTGCTTTAAAATATTCTAACACAGCCCCACCCCAGATTTCTCCTGGTACAATACAATATACCCCTGGTGGATATGGCAAAGCTCCTTCCATTGCAATCCGTCCTTCAATTTGGCTGAGTGGTACAAGCTCAATATCATTACGAATAAAGGCATTATGGGCATCAAACGCACTCATCGCCACTTTTGGACGATGTTCTCGTTCAAACATTTGTTTTTGTAGCTTATTTAATTGATGTTTGGCATAAAAATCGTGCATTTTTTGGCATAATTGAGAGATTTTTAATTTGCGATATTGTGGGTAAGCTTTGGCAAGTGTTGGTAATACTTCACTAACAAGACTATTTTGCTTGATATGTCGCTCAAATCTGACAATGCGAGCAACTAAATGTTGAAATTTTGCCAATGTTTCGGCAGGTGTCAGCAAAAACAAAATCGAATTTAAATCGGCTTTTTCAGGAATAACAGAACTTTCTCGTAAATAGTGAGCTAAAATTGTGGCAGGCACCCCTGTTTTTTCATATTCGCCAGTTTCTAAATTAATACCAGGAGTGGTTAATAATAATTTACAAGGGTCAATAAAATATTGTTTATCGGCGTAGTGGACAAAGTTATGCCATTTTGCCCCTTTCTCAAACTGAAAAAACCGAATATCATTTGCAATGGTTTCTGTATCATAATCTTGCCAGTTTTTGCCATCAACCGTTGGTGGTACAAACGGCAAAATCATCTCGCAAGTATCTAATAACATTTTTCTAGCTTCAATACCGCCAATAATACATTCATGCCACATTCTTTGTCCTGCCTTACCTTCGTGCATTTTTGCATTGACATCAAGTGAGGCAAATAATGGATAAAACGGACTTGTAGAAACGTGCATCATAAAGGCATTGTTAAAACGTTTATGATTGACATAACGAGATTGTCCACTGATATGATTATCTTTTTTATGGATTTGTGACGCTTGAGAAAACCCCGCTTGTTGTTTATGTACGGATTGGGTCACTAAAATCCCTGGGTCGTTTTCATGTAATTCTAGTAATAATGGCGAACAATCTCTCATCATTGGGATAAATTGCTCATAGCCAACCCATGCACTATCAAATAAAATGTAATCGCATAAATGCCCAATCTTATCAACCACTTGTCTGGCATTATAAATAGTACCATCATAAGTGCCAAGCTGTATCACGGCTAAACGAAATGGTCGAGGATTATTGGCTTTTTCGGGGGCAACTTCGGCAATTCGCTGACGGATTTCTTGTTCATCAAAACAATGGGCAGGAATACCGCCAATTAAGCCATAAACGTTACGGTCTGTTTCTAAATACACAGGCACACCGCCTGCCATACTTAACGCCCCTTGATAAACTGATTTATGATTATTACGGTCAAACAATACTAAATCACCATGTGCCAGTAATGCTCCAATGGCAATTTTATTTGATGAGGAAGTACCATTTAATACAAAATACGTTTTGTCAGCATTAAACACTTTGGCGGCATGAGCTTGAGCTTCATACGCAGGCCCTTCATGAATGAGTAAATCACCTAATCGCACATCGGCATTACATGAGTCTGCTCTAAACAGTGTTTCGCCAAAATACAAATAAAATCGCCGTCCAGATGGGTGTTTACGGAAAAACTGCCCGCCTTGATGACCAGGACAATCAAACGCCGCATTGCCATAATCAGTATAATCCATCAATGCCTGAAAAAATGGTGGGTCAAGTGTATCAATATAATCTGATGCCGCCGCATTGACCAATTGTCCATTATAATATTTTTGGTCATCAGCCAATTCAAGCACACCATATACATGGGGTAGCCACTCATCAGGCACACTATCGCCATATTTAATTGCGACAAAAATCGGTATTGGAAACCCTAAATCTTCGATTTCTTGCCAGACTTTAGGTAAATCAGCCATCGTCACAACAATGGTTGCAATATTGGTAAAATCTGTCAGTTTAAAATTAATTAATTTATAACTACAATTAAGAGCGTATTCAATACCTTCGCTAATGGCGATTTTCATTGAGTTTTTCCTTGTTATTTACGATATTTAAATAAGCTTAGTTTACCATGTTCATTTGTCAAAAAAATAAAAAACTCACGCAAATAACATTTTTCATCGACAATTCATGAAAAATGTAATAAAGTAACAAAGCTTATCTATATATTGCTTATTTATGCTTTATTTAAAAGGAAAGTTATCATGAAAAAATTGATTGTTATGGCATGAATGATAAGCATGTCATTAGTTTCTGTCACAAGTTTTGCCTGTGCTGAACATACAGAGAAAAAAACCACACAGAAAACAGCAAAAAATGAAACAAAAAGCACTACAAAAGATAACAAATAATATATTTACTCATATTGCAAAAAAAGCTGAGGTTTAATTTTCGCTCAGCTTTTTTTTGTGTTAAAATCCTTAATAACAATAATGATTTTAAAATGAAAATGGTGTAGCCAATGCCAAGCCCAGCAAATACCACAAATCACGTCATTGACATTATTCACACAGATATTGCGATTATTGGTGCAGGGGGTGCAGGTTTACGTTCTGCAATTGAAATTGCCCGCACATCTCCAAATACAAAAATCGCTTTAATTTCAAAAGTTTACCCAATGCGTAGCCATACCGTTGCCGCTGAAGGTGGTTCTGCAGGGGTAATTCGTGATGATGACAGTTTAGATAATCATTTTAATGATACGGTTTCAGGGGGGGATTGGTTATGTGACCAAGATGTTGTTGAATATTTTGTAGAAAACGCAACTGCTGAAATGATACAGCTTGAGCATTGGGGCTGTCCTTGGTCACGTTTGCCTAATGGTCGTGCTAATGTTCGCCGATTTGGTGGCATGAAAATCCCACGAACTTGGTTTGCGGCGGATAAAACAGGGTTTCATATTTTACATACATTGTTTCAAACATCATTAAAATATCCAAGTATTCAACGGTTTGATGAACATTTTGCGTTAGATTTATTGGTAGAAAATGGTGAGTTAAAAGGTGTATTAGCATTTGACATGCAACAAGGCGTACCTCGTGCCTTTTCTGCTAAAAGTGTCATTATTGCAACAGGTGGAGCAGGGCGAGTTTATCAATATAATACCAATGGTGGTATAGTCACAGGTGATGGCATGGCGTTAGCGTATCGACACGGTGTGCCATTACAAGATATGGAATTTGTTCAATATCACCCAACAGGTTTACCAGGTTCAGGCATTTTAATGACAGAAGGCTGTCGAGGTGAAGGCGGTATTTTAACAAATAAAGATGGTTATCGCTATTTACAAGATTATGGTTTAGGCCCTGAAACGCCTATTGGCGAACCAAAAAATAAATATATGGAACTTGGACCACGAGACCGTTTATCACAAGCGTTTTATCATGAGTGGAAAAAAGGACGCACGATTGACACTGCTCGAGGGGCAGTTGTGAATTTAGATTTACGTCATTTAGGTGAAAATTATATTAATGAACGCTTACCATTTATTCGTTCTTTGGCAAAAAAATTTGTTGGTGTAGACCCTGCTTTTGCTCCAATTCCAGTCCGCCCAACCGCTCATTATACCATGGGTGGTATTAAAACTAATAAATATTGCCAAACACCGTTAGCAGGATTATTTGCAGTTGGTGAATGTGCTTCGGTTGGTTTACATGGGGCAAATCGTTTGGGTTCAAATTCATTATCAGAATTATCCGTTTTTGGTAAAGTGGCAGGCGAACAAGCGTTACAGTTTGCCAATGCCCAATCCTCATCAAACCATACAAAAATTGAGCAATTAGCTAAACAAGCATATGAACCATTTTTTGCTTTATTATATCGGCAAAATGGCACTGAAAATCCTGCTCATATTCGTCAAGAACTAGGCATTTTAATGGATAGTCATATCGGTATTTATCGAAGCCAACAAGACTGTCAGCAGGCAATTGCAAAAATTCAACAATTAAAACAACGTTATCAACAAGTTAAAGTAACTGACCATAGTCTGATTTTTAATACAGATTGGCTAACAGTCATTGAGTTAGGGTTTTTAATTGATGTTGCTGAAGCTATGATTTACAGTGCCAATGCTCGCACAGAATCTCGAGGGTCACATCAACGTTTAGATTTTAGCGAACGTAATGATAAACAATTCTTGCAACATACATTGGCTTATTATAATAATCAACAATCGCCTGATATTAGCTATGCCCCTGTGACAATTACGAAATCACAACCCGCCCAACGTGTCTATGGTGAGGCAGGCGAAAAACAAACACAGATAAAATCTTAAGGGGAATATCATGAGTAAAACCACTATTGTAACGGATAATATCAGCACAATTCGTATCGAAGTGGCACGCTATCGCCCAGACCAAGATAATGAACCATGGTGGCAAGGATTTGATGTTGAATGGACGCAAGATATGTCAATTCTTGACGCATTGTTGTATATTAAAGATAATTTTGCACCCGATTTAAGTTTTCGCTGGTCGTGTCGTATGGAGGTTTGTGGTTCGTGTGGTATGGTAGTGAATGGCGTACCAAAGCTAGCTTGCTCAACCTTTGTACGAGAATATGCTCAACAATCAGTTATTCAAATTGGTGCATTAGACCAAATGCCGATTGAAAAAGATTTAATTATTGATATTAACCCATTTATTGAAAAACTAGAAGCAATTAAACCTTACATTATTAACGCCAACCCACCAGCAAACCAAGAGTACAACCAAACTCCAAAACAGCTTGCTAAATATAAACAATACACCATGTGTATTAACTGTTTACTATGCTACCAAGCCTGTCCACAAATTGGCTTAAACGCTGAATTTTTAGGACCTGCAGTTTCTGCTCTTGCTCATCGTTATAACCTTGACAGCCGAGATACAGGAGCAAAACAACGTTTTCAAGTGTTAAATCAATCAAATGGCATTTGGCCTTGTACCTTTGTTGGTTACTGTTCCGAAGTTTGCCCAAAACATGTAGACCCTGCAGGAGCAATTCAGCAAAGTAAAGCAGGAGCAATGCCATATTGGGCAATGTCATTGTTTGCTGGGAAATAAATAAATTTGGCAAAAAATATATCGCCAAAATCATATTTGGAGGGGAAAATGAATTCAACAACCACAAGAAAACCCTATATTAAACAACAGCCTGCTAACTGGTATCGCCAAAATCGTTTTTTTAGTCTGTATATGCTTCGAGAACTAACAGCTATTCCTGTAGCACTTGAAGCCATGAATTTATTTTGGGGGCTGGCAAGTTTGGCAAAAGAATTACCACAATGGCAACAATGGATAACTTTTCAAACTCAGCCATTGATGATAGTTTTTCATTTAATTGTTATTATTGCAAGTTTATACAATAGTGCCACATGGTTTTCAGCGATGCCAAAAGCTATTCGTATACAACAAGGCGAAAAATTTGTGCCTGACGGTTTGTTAATTGGTGGAAGTTGGGCAACATTAGTTGGTATATTAGTGATACTAATTGGTTTAGTGGTTTATTTTTCATAAAAACAAAAAGACATTATAGGTGAGATGATGAGTGAAAAGCATTTAAAGCCAATGTATTGGGGTATTTTTTCGGTGGGTGGTACAATCGCATCATTGGTATTAGCACCATTAGTGATAGTGATTTGTTTGCTATTGCCAATGGGGGTTTTAGGCGATGCGGATAAATTTTATCAATCAGTGCATCAATTTATTGCACACCCTGTGATTTATTTACTGTTAGCAGGATTAATTTTTACTTTAGTTTGGCATGGTGTTCATCGTTTTTATTATATTTTACATGACATTCATTTTCATGTTGGCAACGGTGTACGATTATTTTTTTATAGTATCGCGATAATTGCATTTGTAGTGACAGTGATTTATGGTTTATTTTAAAAAAATAAAAATAAATGCTTGACAGCGATAAACAAATCCTTTAATATACGCATCACCTCAAATGATGTGTCCCTATCGTCTAGAGGCCTAGGACATCGCCCTTTCACGGCGGTAACCGGGGTTCGAATCCCCGTAGGGACGCCAATATTTAAAAATCACCTATTATGTATGGTGATTTTTTTGTTTGTGCCAATAAAAGTCATCTTTAATCAAAACATTTTTAATCAAGATATTGACAATTATCGTAAAAACATCTCGACAAATAATAAATCTTCAGGATATGTTAATTTAATATTGGTATGACTGCCCTCCACCAATAATGGCTTTTCCCCAAAGTGCTCAAATAAGCTTGCCTCATCAGTAAATGGAATATGTTGTTCAATGGCTTGTTGTAAATAATGATATAGTTTTTCTAAAGGAAAAATTTGTGGAGTTTGAGCAAGCCAAAGCTGATTACGGTCTAAAGTAGCATTTGAGAGTAATCCATGAGTTGTTGATAAACTTTGTTTTACTGTATCTCGTACAGGCACTGCTAAAATTCCGCCAGCAGGGTGTTGTTGCACTTGTGTAATTAACTTTTCAATATCAACGGGATTAACACATGGGCGACCTGCGTCATGAATGAGAACCCAATCATTTGACTGACGATGCTTTGAATGCCAAATTGCCTCAACGCCATGAAATACAGAATTCATACGTTCTTTTCCGCCAATTACCCAATGAATAGGCATTGCAAAATCCAGAGTTTTTGCAAAATCATCATTGGCAGAAACCACTAGATAACAATCTGACAATTGCGAAACTTGGCTTAACGCAAAAATACTATGTTGTAATATCGTTTTGTTATGAATGATTTGATATTGTTTAGGTTTTTGGCTACCAAAGCGTTTACCTGAGCCTGCTGATACAACAATTGTATGAATTTTCATTGTGCTTTATATCTTCAATATTTTACTGATGCTATTCAATAGGTTCGATTGCATCATTAGGGTTGTGAATAACTTTAGATTTTTTTTTGCTATTGTCTGTTGTGGTGGACATTTGCAAAAATGTTTCATCTGTTTTGATTAATCCTAAATCAACTCGTGCATGTTCTTCAGTGGCTTCTAGCCCTGTTTTTAAGTCAATCACGCCTGCTGATAGTGCTTGATTGGCTTGTAGTTGCTGTTCGTTTCTTTGTTTTTGTTCGTCAATTTGTTTTTTTAGCTCAACATCATGATTATAGCCATTTTCGCCAAATCGATATTGGTATTGTAATCCAACAATGACAATTAATGTAAGTATTATCATGACGATACGTCGAAAATATTTATTTATTTTCATTGATGTCCTTAAAAATAACGATAAAACCCCAACTTGCCTATGATTTGGGCATATGTTAGGGTTTTAGATTTTGATGGTATGATAGCAGTGATTAGGCTTTTGGATTGCGTAAGCCAATAAATTCTTCTGCACCACGATAACTTGCGGTCACCATTTGTTCGATACGCAATAACTGGTTATATTTTGCCACACGGTCTGAACGGCATAATGAGCCAGTTTTGATTTGTCCAGCTGCTGTGCCTACAGCTAAATCTGCAATCGTACTATCTTCTGTTTCACCTGAGCGATGCGATATTACAGTGGCATAACCATTTTGTTTTGCAAGATAAATTGCGTCTAAAGTTTCGCTAAGTGTACCAATTTGATTAAATTTAATTAAAATTGCATTACCAATATGCTTATTAATGCCTTCTTGTAAAATTTTAGGATTAGTGACAAATAAGTCATCGCCAACTAATTGAACCGTTTTACCAAGTTTTTGAGTAAGATATGCCCAACCTTCCCAGTCTGATTCATCTAAACCATCTTCGATAGAAATAATTGGGTATTGGCTCACTAAACCTGCTAAATAATCTGCAAATCCTTCAGAAGTAAAGGCTTTATTACCCTCACCAGCCAATACATATTGACCATTTTTATAAAATTCACTTGAGGCACAGTCTAACGCTAAATAAATATCTTTACCCGCTTGATAACCTGCTTGTTCGATTGCTTGCATAATGACAGTGATAGCTTCTTCATTTGAACGTAAATTTGGAGCAAAACCACCTTCATCACCAACTGCCGTATTTAAACCTTGTTTTTTTAATACAGATTTTAGGCTATGAAATACTTCAGCACCAGCTCGTAACGCTTCTGAAAAGCTGGTAAAATTCACAGGTTCAATCATGAACTCTTGAATATCAACCGTATTATCAGCATGAGCCCCACCATTTAAAATATTCATCATTGGTACTGGCATAGATAATGACGTTTGTCCACGCAAGTTAGCAATATATTGATGTAAAGGTAATTTTTGAGCTAATGCACCTGCCCGAGCGACTGCCAAAGAAACCGCCAATGTTGCATTTGCTCCTAATTTTTCTTTGTTTTCTGTACCATCTAATTCAATTAACTTATTGTCGATGGCTTGTTGAGCGGTAACGTCCATATCCATTAATGACTGACGAATTTCGCTATTAACATTGGCGACTGCTTTTTTTACACCTTTACCCAAATAGCGGTTTTTATCGCCATCACGCAATTCTAACGCCTCACGAGAACCAGTCGAAGCTCCACTTGGTGCAGCAGCACGCCCAATTGTGCCATCTGCTAAAATAACGTCTGCCTCAATGGTTGGGTTTCCACGAGAGTCTAAAATTTCACGGGCAATAATATCTTTAATTTGTACGTTGTTAGTCGTCTCTTCTGCGTACATTGTGGCGTTCCTTTCTGTTTAACCTAAAAAAATTTGTTGCATCATGATAGCATATTTATTCAAACTTTTCTGCTTTTACGTCAGCTATCAATAATTTTGTCAAATCTTGAACACTATTGACTTGATAAGTTGGGTTTTGTTTGGCCAAAACTTCTGCTTTTTCACAGCCATAATTCACAGCAATGCTATCCATGCCAATAGCATTTGCCATCTGAATATCATAAATACTATCACCGATAAACACAGCATCTGTAACTTGCTTGTTTGTTGCTACTAAAATATCTTTTAGCATTTGTGGGTCAGGTTTTGAACCTGCTTCATCAGCACATCGACTAATAGTAAAATAATGTTTTGTTTGTGAACTTGCCAAAACCCGTTCTAAACCTACTCGTTTTTTACCTGTAGCAACTGCTAATAACTTGCCTTGATTTTTTAATTTTTCTAATAAATCATCGATGCCAAAAAATAATTGGGTGGTCATATCATTGGCAATGTAAAAGTCTGCATAACCTTGAATAATCGCTTCATGTTTTTCAGGATTATTAGGAAAAAGCTGATGAATAGCATTAATTAAACTCAAACCAATAATTGATTTTATTGAACATTCATCGATGTGTAATCCTTGAGCGGTCGCTGAAGACTGCATTGCTTTGACGATTAAATCCACTGAATTCATCAATGTACCGTCCCAATCAAAAATAATTAAGGATTTATCATGTAAGTTATTCATAAATTTTCCTAAATTAAATATTACTATCTTTTGGTAAAATTTCTGCCATGTCCTCAGGCAAAGGGGCGATAATTGGTGGGTAATCTGGGATTTCTAATCGCCAAGCGTGTAAACATAAGCGTCTTACTGCTGAAGTGTCATGAATATGATATTTATCATCACCAAGTAACGGGTGCTGAATATACGCCATATGTACACGGATTTGATGGGTGCGTCCAGTTAGGGGTTTTGCTTCAACCAGACTAACTTTTTGTTGATTAAAAATAAATTTGTTTTTTAGCTGAATTAACGTTTGACTAGCCTTACTGTCTGGATTTTTTTTATCAACTTTTACTCGTCTTTCGCCATTTTCTAAGGTATAACGCAATAAAGGTTGATTAATTATTTGACTTTCAGGATTTAGCCAACCTTTGACAACACATAAATAGGTTTTTTGAATGGTTTTTTCTCGTAAATACTCTTGTAATTGTTTGAGAGTTGAACGTTTTTTCGCAATCATCAATAGCCCAGATGTGTCTTTATCAATACGATGCACTAGCTCTAAATATTTTTTGCCTGTTGCTTCTCGAATGGCTTCAATCACACCAAACGCCTCACCACTACCGCCATGTACCGCCATGCCTGCAGGCTTATTTAACACGATAAGTCCTTCATCTTCATAGATAATTCGGGATAATAACCCTTGAGAAAACTCAGTACTAATAATCGGTTTTTGTTTACTGGCTAGTTTAACAGGAGCAATGCGTACAATATCGCCTCGTTGTAATTTATCATGAGGTTTACAACGTTTTTTATTAATACGAATTTCATCACTGCGTATCATTTGGTAAATATGTGAACGAGGCAGACCTTTTAGCCGAGCTAACAAAAAATTATCGATGCGTTGCTCATGTTGTCGGCGTGTTACCTGCAAATAATTGACTTGATTAAAATTTTGAATTTCATCATCGGCGGATTGAATAAAAATAGGATTGGTTTTTTTCCGTGTTTCCGACTTTTGCGACAGATTAGTCATTTTTTGATAGCCACTTTAGCAAATATTTGCTATAGTTTATCAGGTTAGCAAGTTTATCGCTATGATATTAAACTTGTCTGTAAGAAAGAATTTTCTGATGATTATTAAGTTTTTCTTATTATCATCATTTTTTGATAATTGGTCAATTATCGCCATTTCTCAATCGATGCCAATACCATCGTTGAGAAACCATTAGTGAACAACCCAGTATTAGCATGAAGTAGATTAAAGACATTTGCAAACATCGTTAAAATTAATATCTTAGAGTGACTACCTAAGGTATGCTACTGATACAGTTAAACAAGTCTATTAGAGAAAAACATGATAAGTTTTTCATTTTACTATGACTTTACCCGCATAAAGTCATATTTACTTTATCGTAAATGTTGCAAAAAACGTGCCGATTTAGTAAGACTTATCGTTAATAATACCTTACTTACTAATTTGTAAGTGAGCGGGCAGGTGTACACTGTCGTAAATGTACATAAATGATTTATTTAGCATATATAAAATCGCATATGTTGGATATATTACCAGTAAATATATGTTAAATAAACAAAAAATTTTAGAATTACCCATTATATCAGTAAAATATGCAATGTCTTTAAAATACTTGATGTGTTAGGAGAAAACGCATGAAACGTATTTTAATCAATGCCACCCACGCCGAGGAAATTCGTGTTGCCTTATGTAATGGCAATCATCTGTATGATTTTGATTTGGAAAACCGCACTCGAGAGCAAAAAAAGTCTAATATTTATAAAGGTCATGTTACCCGTGTTGAGCCTTCATTGGAAGCAGTATTTGTAGAATATGGCTCACAACGTCAAGGATTTTTACCAATTCGTGAAATCGCTCCAGAATATCTATCAGGTGACCCGAGATATATTAGTAATATTAAACAGGTTATTAAGGAAGGCACAGAGTTAATTATTCAAATTGAAAAAGAGGAACGGGGCAATAAAGGGGCGGCATTATCAACATTTATTTCTTTGGCTGGTCGATATTTAGTATTGATGCCAAATAATCCAAAAGGCGGTGGGATTTCTAGACAAATATCAGGTAAAACTCGTGATGAGATGAAACAAATTTTAGCTGATTTAACCTTGCCTAAAGGTATGAGCGTTATTGTCCGTACGGCAGGTATTGGCAAATCGTTAGAAGAGTTACAACATGATTTAGACCATTTGTTGGGTATTTGGAAAAATATTCAATATCAAAACAAAAATTTTCCATCACCTCGCTTGGTACATCAAGAGGCAGGCGTGGTAACTCGGGCAATGCGTGATTATTTGCGTGATGATATTGTAGAGGTCTGGATTGATAATGAAAATGCCTACAATGAAGCGTCAAATTTTATTGAAACGATGATGCCTCAACAGGCGAAAAAATTACGCAAATATACGGATATTGACCCTATTTTTTCAAGATTTGGTATTGAAAAACAAATTGAAACAGCTTATCAACGTGAAGTGCGTTTGCCGTCAGGTGGTTCAATCGTGATTGACCAGACGGAAGCCCTTGTTTCTATTGATATTAACTCGGCAAAATCTACCAAAGGTTCTGATGTGAGTGAAACGGCATTTCATACTAATTTAGAAGCAGCCGATGAAATTGCCCGTCAGTTACGTTTGCGTGATATTGGTGGCTTAATTGTGATTGATTTTATTGATATGTCTAGTGAAGAGCATCAAAAACAAGTCGAAAATCGCATGAAAGAAGCCACGAAAACAGACCGTGCAAGAATTCAGTTTGCGGAGATTTCACGATTTGGACTATTAGAAATGAGTCGTCAGCGACTACGCCCATCATTGGAAGAGGCGACAGGTTATATTTGTCCACGTTGTCATGGCAATGGTATTATTCGAGATTGGCGTTCGTTGGCATTGTCAATCATGCGTCAAGTCGAACAACGAGCATTGCAAGAGCGTCATGGTGAGTTACAAGTTGAAGTACCAACTGAAATTGCAGCATTTTTATTAAATGAAAAACGAGATACGTTGGTGTATTTAGAACAAGATAGTGGCACACGCATCACTATTTTACCACACGCTCATTTAGAGTCGCCAAATTTTAACATTACTTATAATGCAGAAGGATTTGCTCCATCAAGTTATGAACGAGTTAGTGCCAGTGAACAGCTAGAGCATAAAGAACGTGGTTATGATGCAAATTGGCATACTGAACATGAAATCATCGAAGCAAATCAACAAACTACCACTCAAAAACCGCATAATAGTCGGGTTGCTCAGTCAAAACCTCAACCAGCTGTTGCTAACTCACAGGCTTCAACCGTTGCTTGGTTGTCAAATCTGTTTGCTCCAACGCCTCAGGCAAGTGTAGTTAATCAAGTAAGTAGTCAGGACGTGGCTGCTGCTATTGAAAGCATTGTGAATACAGGAGCAACCAGTCTAGGCGTACATGGTCAGTTAAATGTCATACCACAGCCAACACCGCCAGCAATGCCTGCATCAATGATTGAAGATAATGAAGACGAGGAAGATAATTTCTTATCTTTAAACAATAATGAAGAACGAAAAGCAAAACGTAATTTGCGAAAAACCAAAACAAAAAAAGGTAAAAATAAACGTGATGAGCAAGAAAATAACACCCAACAGCCTCAAGCTCAAGTAGAAAATCAACCTCAGCCTAGAGTTGATATTTTTCCAAAACGTGAAGCCAATAGTAAACGAGAAAGTCGAGGTGAAAAAGAACGTAGACCAACTTTGGTATTAGAAGAGCACATTGACAATTTACCAATGGTTATTGACACTGTGCCAATGGTTGTTGAAAAGCCAAAGCCGATGCCTATGATTGAAGAACCTGTATTAGTTCCAATGATAGTGGATAATCATCAGGCAATCACCACGAGTGAAAAAGAGCCGACATTAGAAAATCCTAATCATGTAAATTTGAAAATTTATCCAATCAATAATCAAGCAATATCGCTTGATACCGTTCAGTTATCGCTGGATAATAGCAAATCAATTGCTCAAGCGGTGAAAAACGTTGATATTGATAAAATAGAATATTCAAGTCAAGTGATTGATAATATTCGAGTGGTTGATAATGTTGTAGAAAAGCCGACAACAACGATTAAAATCGCAATTGAAAATCCTGTGACACAACCGCAAGAAAATCCTGAAATTATTACAGAAATAAAAGATACTATTTCAGAGAAAGCTGTTACTGATACTAGCTTAGCAGAACAAACGCAAACGTTTGATATTGTTGAAAATACATTGCCAACTTCTCAGCGATTTGGACGAGCAAGCAATGATCCACGAGAGGTTTATAAACAATTTAGTGAGCAACGAAAACAGCAAAATATGATTGAATTAAAACCAACAGCTTTACCGAAAATTACGGGTACAGTTGGGCAGTTTATTCAACAATATTTGCCAAATGCTCATCAGTCAATGAATGATAATGGCATAGTGAATAGTTTTATTCAAGCCATGGCTATTTTTCAACAACAGGCGATGAATACCAGCCCAACGCCAAATGAAACAGCAACTACTGATAATCAAGAATTTAATAGTTATTTTAAAAACTATGGTTATCAAAGATTAAGTAAAGAAACACTGGAAAATTATCATAGTATGATTTCACCAGTTAATCATCATCACACAGACGCAGGAAAAACCGAGTGTGAACCAACACCGCCCACTAAACGGGCAACTAATGACCCTAGAGGGCAAATAGTGGAAAGTGTTAGCACTGATAAATCGCTAAATGATGAACAAGTTATTCATCAACTATTAGTCATTAGTGAGCAACCATCAGTGATGACACACAGCCAACCTACTGAAAATCATGCAAAAACATTCGCTAAAAATTCGGTAGGTGAATGGATTGTACAACAACTTGGTGAACAGGGTTTAGCATTAATTATGCAAGGAAAACTTGTTTCTGCCTACTTACAAGCCTATCAGCAATTACAAATCAGTAGCGTTGATGTTGTTGAAAAATATGATGAAATTGTAACGAAAACAAGCGATGAAGATGAAAGCCCAAACGTTATAACGGCGTATCAGCCTGAAATCGCAGAGAAAGTTCAAGATGATAATCGTCCAGAGCTGGTACAAGAAAACCATAGTCAAGACAGTGTGAACAAACCAAAAACCACACCTGCCAGTTATAAAAACATGATTGAAAGTGTGGCAGAGCAAATGCAACTATCTTCACCTATGGTTTTAACATTGGCTTCGCCAAAGTTGCCAAAAACTCGTACTCGTAAAGTCAAGCCGACAGAGAAGAATAATAGCAAAGGTAAAACTCGTACCAGTAAAAAAGTAGAGAATGCAGTGGTTATTACTAAAAAACCCAACAGTGATGTAATCTCTGACGAATAATCAGTTTGTTTAGTGATGCAAAAAAGCAGTTCAACGTTGAACTGCTTTTTTTATTTAACTTTTGTATGTCAAAAAATGGCGTTATAGATAATTTTTGTCATTTTCATCGCAGATGTTGCCGTTTTTTTCCGCTTATCATGAATTTTTTTACAGTTTATACAATCGTTATTCAAAAAAAATACATGAAACATCAATATATACGATAAAATGTTTTGTAAATTATTTTCTTTTTGTTTAACATTAGCGATTATTGAGTTTTTCACGAAAAATCAAAGATATTGCATATTTTTTGCAGATACTCAACAACTTTAGCAATATAGGCTGGCTTTTGTTTACAGACCTTTATTTGAACCGTTAATGTGATAAATTGAGCGACTAGCGATGACTAAAAATTTACCCATTGTATTATTTATCTCACTTTTTTTGACAGCTTGTAGTACTTCTCAACAATCGACCCGACCACCAGAAACTAAAAAACCAATTTCGGTGATAAAAGTTGAGCCTGCCAGTACGACACCTGTAGCAAAGCCTGAACCAGCTCAGCCTCAAATCGTGACCCCTGTTGAACAGCCATCTGCTCCTGTCGCTCAAGTACCACAACCTGTGACACCGCCACCCACAACAGAACCAGTCACTCAACCAACACAGAATAAACAATACAGCAGTTTTGCTGATTGGAAGGCGGATTTTTTACAAAGAGCGACTGCATCAGGACATCGAGCGTCTGATGTGCAACGTTTATTAGACTCTGCTCAATATAGTTCACAAATTGTTTCTTTGGATAAAAAGCAACCAGAATTTTCAAAAATGCCATGGGAATATGCCGATTCGGCCGTATCTGGCGGACGTGTGCAACAAGGTCAAAAGAATTTTGCTAATCAACGTAATTTATTAACTCGTCTTGAAAGTCAATATGGCGTGCCAGCCGAAATTGTTACGGCAATTTGGGGAATGGAGTCTTCCTATGGGCAGGGTACAGGTAATACCTATTTACCAAGTGCATTATCAACATTAGCATATGATGGAAGAAGACAAAACTTTGCAGAAGAGCAATTATTGGCATTATTACAGCTATTACAGCGAGGAGATTTGTCTTGGTCGCAGTTAAAAGGTTCTTGGGCTGGTGGTATGGGGCAAACTCAATTTATCCCAACAACATGGCTAAAAGAAGGCGTTGATGGCAATGGAGATGGACAACGTAGTCCTTGGGCAACAGCTGATGCGTTAAGTTCAACAGCTAGCTATTTAAGCAATTCTGGTTGGGTGCGTGGTCTTGCTCCATTTTATGAAGTGAAATTGCCGACTTCTTTTGATTATTCAACAATTGGGGCAAAACAGTCACTCGCTCAATGGCGAAGTCAAGGTTTTCAAGTACCAAGCAATAATTATTTAACAGATAATACAATGTTAGAACTGTGGTTACCTGCAGGGCATGACGGTCCTGCCTTGTTGCTTAGTCAAAACTTTCAAACGATTAAAGTCTATAATAATTCATCAAGTTATGCGTTAGGGGTCAGTTTATTGGGTAATGCGATTGCAGGACGTGGTGGCTTGCAAAAATCTTGGCCTCGTTATGAACAGCCATTATCAAGCACACAAGTAACCCGTTTACAACAAAGACTTACTAATGCTGGCTATGATACGCAAGGGACAGATGGTATTATTGGTACGAATACTCGCAAAGCGTTCCAACGCTGGCAAGCAGATAACAACCAAATTCCAGATGGTTTTATTTCTCAAAGAACCACCGCATCTTTATTAAGATAAAATAAAATTAAATATAGGCTAATTGATTTATTAACAATTAGCCTGTATGATGATACATATCTTAAATGTATCTGGGATTGATTTTAGGTGAAACAATGAAAGCAACTATACCACGAAATGTATTGCAGAATAACCATCATAGTCATGCCCCACATACAACCCATGATTTTACAAAACAAATCTTTGTGCAAAATCATTCAAAATCATTATCGTTAAATCCAGATAATCAACATACGACAACAAGTCACATCGTGACTGAAATATCAACGTCATCAATTACTCAACGTACAGTTACAAAAACACCTAGAAAATCCCGTGATGTAACATCACCCTCTTTATTTGGGCGTTTGCTGAATATTGGATTAGTGACAGCTATTTACACAGCGATTGGATTGGTCATCGATGTATTAATTCATTTGGTAAAGGTGGTGATAGACCCTGTATTTATGGGATTATCTTGGTTGTTTTTGCCAATAATGACAGTGTTGGGGTTTGTATTAGCATTGTTGTTTGATACAAAAGCTCTTGATGGATTATTTATGTTGTTTCGTCAGCATAATTATGATGATATTAATCAGGCAAGTATTGGTTACGACATTTTAAAATCAATAGGCTTTGCTCTGTTAGTGATGATGACGTGTTGGCTGGCAATGATTTTGTTTGTTTAGATGGTATGAAATTTACCATCTAAATGTAAATGTTTTAATCATTGTTTTTCAATTATCATTATCGCCAGTCAATTGCCTGTAAGCCTTGTTTAAAACTTTGAGCTTTTTCCACATAGTGCATTGCAGATAATTTTAACATGGCGACTTTGTCATCATTTAGGGTACGGATAATTTTGGCAGGACTACCAACAACCAGAGAATTATCAGGAATTTGCATATTTTCTGTTACCAGTGCATTTGCTCCAATAATACAATTTTTTCCAATATTGGCATTGTTGAGTACAATTGCACCAATGCCAATCAGACTGTTATCGCCAATAGTACAACCATGTAACATGGCAAGATGACCAACCGTGACCCCTTGTCCAATTTTCACGATTAATCCTGCATCAGTATGAATGACGCAGTTTTCTTGAATGTTGGTATCATCTCCAAGATAAATCGGCGCATTATCTGCACGAATAACCGCTCCAAACCAAATACTGACTCGTTCCCCAAGATGTACCTCCCCAATGACGCTTGCGTTATCGGCGACCCATCCTGAAAATGGGGATTGATACTGTGGCTGTTTACCTTGCCATTGATATAGCATAATTACACCTTATGTCGAACATAATTGAAAACATTTGCTAAAGTTAGTAAAAGTATGATAATTTTACCATTATAAATCAATTTTCAAGTCACAAAAAGGATTAAGTTTATGGCGATTTCATTGAATAAAGGTGGTAATTTATCATTAACAAAAACTGACCCAAGCTTAACGAAGTTGTTGATTGGTTTGGGCTGGGACGAGCGAGTGACTTCAGGTTCAGAATTTGACCTTGATGCCAGTGCGTTTTTATTATCAGCAACAGGGCGTGTGCGTGGTGACCATGATTTTATTTTTTATAATCAATTAAAATCGGATAATGGAGCGGTTGAACATATGGGGGATAACCGCACAGGGGCAGGTGATGGTGATGATGAGGTAATTAAGGTTAATTTATCCTTAGTACCTGCTGATATTGAAAAAATTATTCTTACTGTGACCATTCATGATGCTAATGTTCGTAGTCAAAACTTTGGACAAATCGCTAATGCGTTTATTCGGGTAGTGAATGAAGACACAGGAAATGAAGTGGTGCGATTTGATTTAGCAGAAGATTATTCAATTGAAACAGCCATGGTGTTTGGTGAGGTGTATCGCTATAACAATGAATGGAAATTCCGTGCAGTTGGGCAAGGTTATTCAGGTGGTTTAGCAGCCATGTGCAGTCAATATGGCGTTCAAATTGGTTAGCTTGGTTAAAATTTGTTTGCAGTTAGTAACATAATCATACTTTAATTTATGTTAATTTTATTGCAATATTCTGTTGAATAAAGTGGTGTTATTCGCCACTTTTTTTATATTTATTAATAGGTATTATATGAGACATTTTTATTTTGATATTGTCTTTACCATAGTTGCGTTACTTATCGCAGGTTGGTGGGGATTTTCGCATGGTGGTATGACAGCGATGCTGTCAGCATTATTTATTACATTAATTTTGGCACTGATGGAAATTTCATTATCATTTGATAATGCGGTAGTGAATGCCTCTGTATTAAAGCATTGGGATAAGTTTTGGAAAACGATTTTCTTAACTGTTGGTATGCTGATTGCGGTATTTGGTATGCGACTAGTTTTCCCAATTGTGATTGTTGCGGTCACTGCCGATATGGGTATGATGGAAGTGGTACAACTGGCATTGAATAATCCTAAAGAATATTCTGCTAAATTAATGGAGCATCATGCAGAGATTGCGGCATTTGGTGGCATGTTCTTATTATTGGTGTTTTTAAACTTTGTGTTTGATGATAAAGATATTCACTGGTTTACATGGCTAGAAGAGCGTTTAGCAAGATTTGGTAAAGTTGATGCCATGAGTGTGTTTGTTGCGATGGTAATTTTATCAATTTCATTGTTATGGGTTGATGAAGCGAAAAAAGCTGTTGTATTAATGGCTGGATTTTGGGGAATTTTGGTATATCTTGGGGTAAATGTCTTATCCAGTATGTTAGAAGGCTCTGACGATGATGAAGAAGAAGCTGGCGTTGATGGTAAAGAGGTGATGGGAGCGATTGCCAAAGGTGGTATTGCAGGCTTTTTATATCTTGAAGTATTAGACGCATCATTTAGTTTTGACGGTGTGATTGGAGCATTTGCAATCACTAATGATGTGATTATTATCATGTTAGGCTTGGCAGTTGGTGCAATGTTTGTACGTTCGATGACTATCTTCTTGGTAGAAAAAGGCACACTTGATGAGTTTATATATCTTGAGCATGGAGCTCATTATGCAATTGGGGCGTTAGCAATTATTATGTTGTTATCGATGAAATTCCATGTACCAGAAATTGTTACAGGTCTAATTGGTATTACCTTTATTATTTGGGCAGTCATTGAGTCAATTCAGCATCGTAAACGTGAAGCGTTGCAAAATAAATAATTGGTTTAAATGATAGACAGGCTTTGACACATTTTTACAACAGTATTTGATAGACGAAATGAATTTCGTTTAGTATAGTAATGATGAGTCAAGGCTCGCTCATTATTTTAATAAATGAATTTTATATTTTTTTTTTAACACAAGGATATTGATTTTATGGCTATTAGCTTAACCAAAGGTGGCAATGTTAATTTATCAAAAGAAGCCCCAAATTTAACCCATTTAACAGTTGGCTTGGGTTGGAACCCTCGTGCAACTGATGGTCAAGCATTTGACCTAGATGCAGTTGCCTTTTTATTAAATGAGGCAGGACGTGTTCGTCATGACCAAGATTTTATTTTCTTTAATAATTTAAAATCAACTGATGGCTCTGTTGAACATAAAGGTGATAACCGTACGGGTGAAGGTGACGGCGATGATGAAACTATCAAAGTAACCTTGCCTTTAGTACCTGCTGATGTCACTAAGATTGCTATTTGTGCAGTGATTTATGATGGTCAAGCTCGTAATCAAAATTTTGGACAAGTTGCAAATGCTTACATTCGTATTGTTAATGACAATGGTAATGTTGAAATTGCCCGTTATGATTTATCAGAAGATAGTAGCACAGAAACAGCGATGATTTTTGGTGAATTGTATAAACATAATGGTGAATGGAAATTCCGTGCAGTTGGACAAGGTTTTGCAGGTGGTTTAGGGCCTTTAGCTAGCTCATACGGTGTTGCAGTATAATTTTTAACTGCAAGGGTGATAGAGAAGATTTGATGTTTCTCTATCATCAATACAAAAGTATAATTTTGATTGGAAAAATATGGCAGTAACATTTAGTTTACTTGGTACAGTTGAACCATTTTTACATTGTAACCTAAAGCAAGGAGATTCTATCTATTGTGAAGCTAACGCAATGGTGATGATGGAAAGTAATCTTGAGTTAAAAGGTAAACTACAAGGTGGCTTGATGCAGTCATTAATGCGTCGCTTTGCCAATGATGAATCACTGTTTCAACAATATATCGAAGCGGTACATGGCGAAGGAGATTGCTTACTTGCTCCAACTCTTGACGGTGATATGCAAATTTTAAATGTTGGTGAGCGTCAATATACCTTAAGTGATGGGGCGTTTGTGGCAGCCTCAAGCAATGTTGATGTCCGAGCAAAAGTTCAAAGTAATATTGGTGGGGCTTTGTTTGGTGACACTGGCGGTTTTATGGTGATGCAAACCCAAGGTACGGGACAACTGGTTGTTTCAGGTTTTGGCTCGCTATTTGAAATTGAAGTGACACCAGAGAAAGATGTTATCATTGATAATGGTCATGTGGTATGTTGGGATACAAATTTAACCTATGGCTTATCTGCTTCGACCAGTCAGCGTAGTGGTTTTTTAAGTAATATGATAAATGCAGTCACGAGTGGTGAAGGCATGGTATTAAAATTTTCAGGCAGTGGTACTGTTGTTTTATGTTCACGCAACCGTAATACTTATCAAGGTTGGCTAAATAGTATTTTAGGTACAAATTCAGGTGGTCGTGGTAGTAGCGGTGGCTTATTTTAAATAAATGATAGGATTAGATAATGGCAGTTAATTTACAAAAGGGTCAAAAAATTTCTTTAGATAAAGAAGCAGGTACAACGCTTTCTCGTGTTTATATGGGATTAGGTTGGGACGTTGCAAAATCTGGTGGATTTTTAGGGGGATTGTTTAGTAGTGGAAGCAATGACAGCATTGACCTTGATGCGTCTTGTATTATGTTTGACATGAATAAACAGCCTGTTGATGCTATTTGGTTTGGTCAGTTACAATCAAAAGATGGTAGCATAACTCACACGGGTGATAATCGTACGGGAGCGGGTGATGGTGATGATGAAGTGATTAATGTTGATTTATCTCGCATTCCAAGTCACGTATCATCATTGGTGTTTACGGTAAACAGTTTTACAGGACAAACTTTTGAAAAAGTATCAAATGCGTTTTGTCGTATTATTAATGCAACAAATAATCAAGAAGTTGCCCGTTATAATTTATCTGCACAAGGCAGTCACACAGCATTGATTTTAGCAAAAGTTTATCGTCATAATGGTGAATGGAAAATGCACGCAATTGGTGAAACTGCGTCAGGGCGTACATTTCATGATTTAATGCCAGCGATTGCACCGCACGCATAATCACATTAAAATTCAATATCGTAAATGGGGTATATTTTTTTTATACCCTTTTTTTGTGAATTTAGGTTAATAATAACTCAAATTTTTCTTCATCAAATCCAGCGATGACATGAGAGTCTTTTACGATAATTGGACGCTTAATCATACTTGGATAAGCCATCATCAAAGCAATAGCATCTGCTAAGTTAGCGTTAGCCTGTTGTTTTTGTTCCTCTGTAAGGTTTCGCCAAGTCGTACCTTTTTTGTTTAATACGGTATCAATACCTAATTTTTCTATCCAATATATTAAATTTTCTTTATCAATGGGTTGTTTTTTATAGTCAAAAAATTGATAAGTTTTACCCATCTCATCAAGTTTTGTAAACGCTTTTTTCATGGTACTACAGTTTTTAATACCGTAAATCGTAATAGTTGTCATATTTTTCCTGTCATTTATAAGAAATATCATTAAAGCCTCTAAACTTCACTATGTGTTGAAATTTAGAGGCTATTTTAATGACTAACGAGCTATCAGCTCTTTAAAGTTTGCTCAGTTTTTGTGGTATCCAATGGCATACGATGCGGTTTTAAAGCCACAGGCGGACTAACTAATGCTTCTTTTAACACTTCATCAATTGTTTCTACCGCCTGAATTTTTAGCCCTTGCTTCACATTATCAGGAATATCAATCAAATCTCGCTCGTTTGATTTTGGAATGAGAACATGTTTGATACCGCCACGGTGTGCCGCTAATAGCTTTTCTTTTAAACCGCCAATTCGTAACACTTTACCACGCAAAGTCACCTCACCTGTCATTGCAATATCAGGACGAATTGCAATGCCTGTCATTGCCGAAACTAATGCTGTCGTTAAAGCAATACCTGCAGAAGGTCCGTCTTTTGGTGTTGCACCTTCTGGCATATGTACATGAATATCTGTGTTTTTTAGTGTTTCTTGACTAATACCTAAACTTTCACTACGAGCTTTTACCACAGTCATAGCAGCTTTGATAGACTCTTTCATCACATCGCCCAATGACCCTGTAAAATGCAATTCGCCTTTACCTTGCATGGTCGCTGTTTCAATGGTAAGCAGTTCGCCGCCAACTTGTGTCCATGCCAGTCCTGTAATTCGTCCAATTTCAGGCTCTTTTTCTGCCAGTCCATAATCAAATGGATATACACCTAAATAATCAGTGATATTACTATCATTGATAGTAATGGTATTGACAGTTTTGCTTTTGTTTTTGCCTTGTTCAACATTTTGTTTTACAATTTTTCGGCAAATTTTATTAATTTCTCTTTCAAGATTACGCACGCCTGCCTCACGGGTATAGCGTTGAACGATAGTTCTTACCGCTTCTTCTTGAATATTGGCTTCATTTTCTTTTAAACCATTTTGTTTAATTGCTTTTGGTACAAGATATTTTTGGGCAATATTCACTTTTTCATCTTCGGTATAGCCCGATAAACGAATAACTTCCATACGGTCAAGTAATGCAGGTGGAATATCCATACTATTTGCAGTACAAATAAACATCACTTGTGATAAATCTAAATCCATATCTAAATAATGGTCGTTAAAGCTATGATTTTGTGATGGGTCTAGCACTTCAAGTAAAGCTGAAGCTGGGTCACCACGAAAATCTTGTGCCATTTTATCGATTTCATCAAGTAAAAATAGTGGGTTTTTGACCCCAACTTTAGTTAAAGATTGTACGATTTTACCGGGCATCGCTCCAATATAAGTACGGCGATGACCTCGAATTTCCGCTTCATCACGCACACCACCTAATGCCATGCGTACAAATTTGCGTCCAGTGGCTCGAGCAATCGACTCACCTAATGATGTTTTACCAACACCAGGAGGCCCTACTAAACATAAAATTGGTCCTTTTAATTTTTTAACCCGAGATTGTACCGCTAGATATTCTAAAATACGGTCTTTGACATCTTGTAAACCGTAATGGTCTTCATCTAATACTTCATGGGCTTTGTCAAGTTTGATAGATACGCGACTGGCTTTATTCCATGGCGTATCTAAAATCCATTCAATGTAGTTACGCACAACAGCTGATTCTGATGATGCAGGAGGCATCATTTTTAGTTTTCTAAACTCGTTTTCTGCTTTTTTTCTGACTTCTTTTGGTAAGTCTGCTTCTTTTAAGCGTCTTTCAAGCTCGCCATTCTCATCGTCAAAATTTTCACCACGCTCTTCATGCAAATCTGATAGCTCACTTTGAATGGCTTTCATCTTTTCATTTAAAAAGTATTCACGTTGATTATTTTCCATTTGACGGCGAACGGCATCTTGCAACTCTTGCTCAATATTTTGTTCGGCACTTTGTTGAATAAGATAATCGGTAATCGTGTTAATATGTTTATTTAAATCGTTGATTTCTAATACAGATTGTTTAGTTTCCATATTCAGAGAAATACGGGTTGCGATAAAATAAACTAACTCTTGTAAATCTTTAATACGTTCAGCAACACGGTTTAACTCCCGAGAATTGCGTAGTCGTGCCTCAGTGTAGCCACTAAATAAGGTGACAAGAGCTTCTTTGGCGGTGTTTTGTTCTTCTATTGATAATGGCATATCCATTGGTTCAGCGGTGAAGTCTGCCATCAAAACAACATTGTGATTTTGTAGTCTATCTAATTTAGCACGATATAACCCTTCGATAAGCACTTTGATACTTTTATCATCTTTTTCGTGAGGCATGGTGCTAATAATACGACAAACCGTACCATATTGATAAAGATTATCAGCATCAATGTTTTCATCAAGTGAATTTTTTTGGGCAACGACAAATACACGGTCGTTATATTCTTTGCGAGACAGCTCTATTGCCTGAATAGATTGCTCTCGCCCAACGAATAACGCTATTTGCATATGTGGGTACACGATAACATCACGCAACGCAAGCAAAGGTAAATGCTGTTCGATAGGCTGGTTATCTTCTGGATTGGCTGTATTGATATCAGTCATTGTCATCTATTCCTAAAACAATATTTATACTATTCACCTAAATGGTGATGATAGCATTAAATTGCAATAGAAAGAAGAAAATCCATTTTTGTTGCTAGATGATACCTTATTAATTCTTTCATGTTATCATATTGTAACAAGATAACAATGATTTTTTTGGGTGTTAAATAAAGGTAAAAAATATGCTAACAAATCCTGTATTATGGGCGGTGATAGTCATGTTAAGTCTATCATTAGCTAGGGTACACGTTGTGTTAAGTTTAATGATAGGTGCATTAGTTGGTGGGCTGTTAAGTGGTCTACCCTTAACTGATATTAAAGATGCTGGCGGTGAAGTTTTAACCACAGGTGTATTAACTCACTTTCAAAAAGGTTTATCTAATGGTGCTGAAATCGCCTTGTCATATGCGTTATTAGGAGCATTTGCAGTTGCAATTTCGTCATCAGGATTACCCAAAGTTTTAGCAGATAAATTTATTAAAATGCTTGACAGTGATGTTCAAGGTATGCGGGTAAAGTGGTTATTGTTTGCTGGTTTGATTTTGATGAGCTGTTTTAGTCAAAATTTAATTCCAATTCATATTGCATTTATTCCATTGGTCATTCCGCCATTGTTGTTAGTGTTTAATCGTATGCAAATTGACCGCCGATTAATTGCGTGTATTATCACGTTTGGTTTAGTCAATACTTATATGTTTTTACCATATGGATTTGGGGATATTTATTTAAATAAAATTATTTTGAAAAATATCAGCGAGGGAGGATTAAATACTGAAGGTATCTCAGTTATGAAAGCAATGGCAATTCCTGCCTTAGGTATGCTAACAGGGTTATTAATTGCTATCTTTGTCAGTTATCGAAAACCAAGAATTTATCAAAATTTTACAAATAGTCAAAGCTTTTCACAAGACAATCTACACAATTTAGATAAGAATCCATCATCAAAACAGGGCTATCAAAGTGTGATAGCATTATTAGCCGTAGTGATAGCATTTGCGGTACAGCTTTATACAGGGTCATTGATTTTAGGTGCATTGTTTGGTTTTGGCGTATTCATGGCAACGGGGGTTGTTAAATGGAAAGAGGCAGATAGTGTTTTTGACCAAGGTATTAAATTAATGGCAATGATTGGGTTTGTCATGATTACTGCACAAGGATTTGCAGAAGTGATGAAAGCCACAGAGCAAATTAAGCCATTAGTTGATGCGAGTAGTCAGTTATTTGCAGGTTCAAAAGGTATTGCTGCATTTGTGATGTTGTTTATTGGTTTGGTGGTTACCATGGGTATTGGTTCGTCATTTTCTACGGTGCCAATTATTGCCGCGATTTATGTGCCATTGTGTATGACGATGGGATTTTCACCATTAGCAACAGTGTCGCTGATTGCCACAGCAGGGGCTTTAGGTGATGCAGGGTCGCCAGCATCAGATTCGACCTTAGGACCAACTTCAGGATTAAATGTTGATGGGCAACATGACCATATTTGGGATACAGTGGTGCCAACATTTTTACATTATAATTTACCGTTGTTAGTATTTGGTTGGATAGCAGCAATGGTATTATAATTTGTTGAATTTTCTAAATAATCATCAAATTCATCAGAGTTGATGAAGCAAAAATTATCAGCTTGTTGTAATAAATTGTTTAATCGCTCAGGGTTCATGACTTGAGCGATTTGTTCATCAGATAATTCATCACTATTTAGCATTATTCATATACCTATTAAAAATAAATAAATTGTTTGGTAATATTGCCATATCTAAATCAATATCCCACGTTTGACGATGAAGTGTTTTCACCAGTTGAAAATCATATGCCCAGCCAATTTTTAGCGGTTTATCTTTACATTTTGCCAGTGTTTTATCATAAAAGCCCCCACCCATGCCTAAACGTTTTCCATGTTTATCCAGTGCCACCAGAGGCATGATTAATATATCTAATTGTTCTACTGAAATAAAATGACCAAAAGCAGGCTGTTTCATTCCTAGTGAATGGCGAATAAGTCGGGTGTTTAGTAGTTTTTTTGTATGTAACCGACAAAATTTTAAAGGGCTTTGTTGATGAATAACAACAGGTAAAAAAATTTGATAATGATGCTTCAATGCCCAATCAATAATTGGTTGCGTTGGTAGCTCACCAAACGCATCAACAAATACCCCAATCTTTGTTTGTTTTTTATGGCGAATTGGTAAGCGATACAAATGCCGTGAGGCATGGTGGCTGGCAAGTTGTCGTTGCTGTTTACTGAGTTTTAGCCGTTGTTTGCGTAAATTTTTGCGTAATTGTTGGGTGTGGTTCATTGAAAGATTACAAGTTGCCTAAAAAAATCATCAAAGAAAATAATGAATGCTAAAAATGATAGCATATTTTGATATGCTTTCAAATATTGTATCTTTTTGTATTTTTACTAAGTTTTAGATTGGATTAGATAAAATAAAACATGGTAATAACTAGACTGCTAAATTTCTTCACAAAAACTCCATTGATGACTAGACAATCCTATTATTTTCGTTATACTGATTTTTTTAATAAATTAAATGTATAAACTACTAAGGACAGGCAATGAGTACCCGTCATTTTTTAACGTTATTAGATTTGAGTAAAGATGAGTTATTACAAATTATTCATAGAGCCAGTGAATTACGAAAAATGCAACACGCTGGCGAAGTTTATCAACCATTTGTTGGGCGGACGCTTGGAATGATTTTTGAAAAGTCGTCAACTCGAACACGCATTTCGTTTGAAACAGGTATGGGGCAGTTTGGCGGTCATGCGATTTTTCTATCGCCTCGAGATACTCAGCTTGGACGTGGTGAGCCTATAGAGGATTCTGCCCGTGTGATTTCTCGTATGGTTGATATTGTCATGATACGCACTTTTGAACATAGTATTGTTGAGAAATTTGCTAAATATTCTTCTGTGCCTGTGATTAATGCTTTAACGGACGAGTTTCACCCTTGCCAACTACTTGCTGATATGCAGACATTTTTTGAGCATCGGGGCAGTATTGAAAACAAAATTGTAACTTGGGTTGGTGATGGGAATAATATGTGTTCATCGTTTATTCATGCAGCTCATCAGTTTGGCTTTGAATTGCGAGTGACTGCCCCATATGGTTTTGAACCTAGTCTTGATGTGATTAAAAAATATTCGCACTGTGTTTCTTTGATTGAAGATGTAAACGAAGCGGTCAAAGGCTCACATTTAATCGCAACTGATGTTTGGGCAAGCATGGGGCAAGAAAGCGAACAAAATACCCGAGCCAGACGTTTTGCTCAATATCAAGTATCACCATCATTATTAGATAAAGCAGACCCTAATGTATTATTTATGCACTGTTTACCTGCCCATCGTGGTGAAGAAATATCCTATGATATGTTAGATGACCCTCGAGCAGTGGTTTGGGACGAGGCGGAAAATCGTTTACACGCTCAAAAAGCTTTAATGGAGTTTTTACTGAAAGACAAAATTAACTGGTAATTTTTGAAATTATGCCACGCAAATTGAGTATGGATTGTGTGGCATTTAGTTGACTTCCTCCCCTCCCTATCGTTCGGGGATTTCTTCTACAAGACGGTCAAGCCCGACCGCAAGAATGTTCTTACTGGCATTGATATCTCTATCATGCTGTGTGCCACACTTAGCACAAGTCCATTCTCTTATTCCAAGACCTGCTCTACCTTTCGGACTATTGCTGTCAATTTGACCGCAACAAGAGCAAGTTTGTGTCGTGTATTTCTCATTCACGATTTCAAAACGACAACCTGCTTTCTTGCATTTATATTCCAGTTGTCGTTTGAGTTCAAACCAACCTGCATCGTAAACCGATTTGGCTAGTTTGCCTTTATGGTAGCATATTTTAAGTTATATTTGAATATCGACCGCCTTATATCTCCGCCCTAAAGTGCGGAGTTTTACAGCGGATTGGATAAAATTTTAAGAAATTAGAAGCCTCTTGAAATCGGGTAAGTTTTAAACCATTCCTAAAATGTTTGGTGTTTGTTTTGATATTCCACAGAAAAATCACAGATTTTTCTCTTGCGAGCGGTCAAAGCGGTGCTTTGCTACTTCCGCTCTCACCCCTAGAAATCGGGGTAGGTTTTGAACCATTTCTAAAATGTTTAGTGTTTGTTTTGATATTCCACAGAAAAATCACAGATTTTTCTCTTGCGAGCGGTCAAAGCGATGCTTTGCTATTTCCGCTCTCACCCCTAGAAATCGGGGTAGGTTTTGAACCATTCCGAAAATGTTCAGTGTTTGTTTTGATATTCCACAGAAAAATCACAGATTTTTCTCTTGCGAGCGGTCAAAGCAGTGCTTTGCTATTTCCGCTCTCACCCCTAGAAATCGGGGTAGGTTTTGAACCATTCCGAAAATGTTTAGTGTTTGTTTTGATATTCCACAGAAAAATCACAGATTTTTCTCTTGCGAGCGGTCAAAGCAGTGCTTTGCTACTTTCGCTCTCACCCCTAAAAATCGGGGTAGGTTTTGAACGTGTTGTTAGCAACATCATCGGTTCTATTGAACAGTCTTAATCCCCTAAAAATCGGGGTAGGTTTTGAACAGGATCGTGATGCTTATGCTCCGTTGTTTTTCTGTCTTAATCCCCTAAAAATCGGGGTAGGTTTTGAACCTCTATGAGCATGATTGTTGAACTACTGGTAGATGGTCTTAATCCCCTAAAAATCGGGGTAGGTTTTGAACTGCCATATTGATTTTTTAAAGTTAAAAATCAATACGTTGAAATAACTCAAATACCACATAAATCATCTCAAAAAAGTTGATGAAAAAATAACCAACTTTACCGTTCAAAACTCAATGAGATAGCCTTAATCTCAAACGTTCAAAACCATCACTACAAAAGTGGTATACTATTTTACCCTATTGTTTTACTATATACAATTACTAATTACGGTTACTATTAAAAATGTTTGAAATGTTACTAATAACACAAAAAACAAAAATTATAAAAAATAAGATGGTAAAAGGCCATAAGCCAGTCAAAAAAGTAACCACCATCATGGCAAAAGGTTTAATCGGTTCCTTGACTTCCTCCCCTCCCTAAAACGAGGGGATTTCTTCTGCAAGACGGTCAAGCCCGACCGCAAGAATGTTCTTACTGGCATTGATATCTCTATCATGCTGTGTGCCACACTTTGCACAAGTCCATTCTCTTATTCCAAGACCTGCTCTACCTTTCGGACTATTGCTGTCAATTTGACCGCACCACGAGCAAGTTTGTGTCGTGTATTTCTCAT
>JBHAEG010000016.1:0-112336 GCA_041855445.1 Moraxellaceae bacterium | reverse complement strand
ACGCACGCCATCTTCTACATTGCCTCGTACGTCTTTGGCGGGGTCTAGTTGGGGTTCTTGGGGAAGGTAGCCAATTTTGATGCCAGTTTGGGCACGAGCTTCACCATTAAAATCTTTGTCCACGCCTGCCATAATGCGTAGCAAGGTGGACTTACCTGCACCATTTAAGCCAAGTACGCCGATTTTTGCACCAGGGAAAAAGGACAGACTGATGTCTTTTAAAATTTCACGTTTTGGGGGAACAATTTTTGACACCTTGTTCATGGTGTAAATATATTGAGCCATGTCATTCCTGTGTTCAAGATTAACCAATTGTTATTTTTCAAAAATAGTCTTATTATCGCATTGTCAGCTAGGTTGGGCAAGGTTATTCATGGATTTGTCATAAACTTTAGATTTACTAAAATTGACTGTTGCTTTTTTCGCTTATCTTTTATAATAAGTTTGCATCGTTTTAATGAATAACAATTTTTCCTTCTTTATATGTCTTGTGTAGTTTATCTATGTCTATTTTTCAGTTTTTTGAAAAGCGTCTAAATCCTTATCCTGATAATCATATTCCATTACCTAAAGATAGTTTATTAAAGTTTTTATGGGCATGTACCAAAGGTTTACGTTTCTGGTTATTTTCATTGATGTTTTTATCAGGGCTAATTGGTATCTATGAAGCGTTGTTATTTGCATGGATTGGCGATGTGGTAGATTGGTTAGCTAAATATACTCCTCAAACTTTGTGGTTAGAAAAAGGCAATATGTTAATTGCAATGGCTGGTGTATTATTGCTGAGTCCATTTGTGGTTGCGATGAATTCATTAGTAAAATTTCAAGTATTGCAAGGTGTATTTCCAATGCAAATGCGTTGGCGATTTCATAAACAAATGCTTGGACAATCTATGCAATTTTATCAAGATGAGTTTTCGGGAAGAGTTTCGGCAAAAGTCATGCAAACGGCGTTAGCCGTGAGAGATACTGTACTAACGTTTACGGATATGTTGGTATTTGTTGGCGTATATTTTATTAGTAGCGGGGTAATCTTATTTAATCTTGATAGTTGGTTACTTATACCATTTGTGGCTTGGGTAATTTTATTTGTATTGTCATTGATGTATTTTATTCCAAAATTAAAAAGCTCGGCAGGCAGGCAAGCGGACGCTCGAGCCTTGATGACAGGACGAATAACAGATGCTTATGCCAATATTATGACAGTAAAATTATTTAGCCATTCTAAACGTGAATTACACTATGCTAAAGATGCGATGCAACAATTCATGGTGACAGTGCATGACCAAATGCGATGGGTTTCTCGATTAGAAGTTGTTAATCATACCATTAATGTATTATTGGTTGGCTCAACGGTGGCGATAGGTTTGTATCTGTGGTTATATCAAGAGTTAAGTGCAGGGGCAATTGCGGCGGCAACGGCAATGGCTTTACGCTTAAATGGTCTAACGCATTGGATTATGTGGCAAACAGCAATGCTGTTTGAAAATATTGGCACAGTACAAGATGGTATGAAAACTTTATCAAAACCACATACAATTATTGATAAAGAAAACGCTATAGAATTACAAGTCACACATGGCGATATTGAATTTCAACAGGTTAATTTTAGTTATGATAAAGATAATCATCAGCAAAAATTACTAGATAATTTTAATTTACATATTAAAGCTGGTGAGAAAATTGGTTTAGTCGGGCGTTCAGGAACTGGAAAATCAACACTTGTTAATTTATTATTACGTTTTTATGACGTGGATAGCGGTAAAATTTTAATTGATGGGCAATCAATCGATGCCGTCAGTCAAGAGTCCTTACGCCGACAAATTGGCATGGTAACACAAGATACCTCATTACTACATCGTACTGTTCGAGAAAATATTAATTATGGTCGTCCAAGTGCCAGCGAAAATGAAATTATCCAAGCTAGCCAAAAAGCCCATGCGTGGGAATTTATTGAACAATTACAAGATAGTTATGGAAATTCTGCCTTAGATACCCAAGTGGGTGAACGAGGTGTTAAATTGTCAGGTGGACAACGTCAGCGAATTGCAATTGCTCGTGTCATGTTAAAAAATGCTCCAATTTTACTACTTGATGAGGCAACCAGTGCTTTAGATAGTGAAGTTGAACATGCTATTACCGAAAGTCTGGACGAAATGATGCAGGGTAAAACGGTGATTGCGATTGCCCATCGATTATCAACCATTGCATCATTAGATAGATTGGTCGTGATGGATAAAGGTCAAATTATTGAGCAAGGCAGTCATGATGAGTTATTAGCAAAAAATGGCGTTTACGCAAAATTATGGCAAAGACAAAGCGGAGGATTTTTGGGGGAAATGTAATAAACAGAAGCTGAGATGAATTTTTTCTCAGCTATTAAAAGTTTAGTCATGGTAACTTACTTAAGAAAAATGATTAATCGTTAAAATGACTCGATAGCCAGCTTGATGACGCATTACGATTTTATTCGGTAAGTTGTCTTGATTATTGGCATAATGAAATACAGCAGTCCAACCAGCATTATTTGCTGAACTCAACCGATTTTGTTCATCTTTTTCGTTCAGCTCATCACTTGGAGCAGACTGCCCTAAAATCCAATAAGGTAACTGCGAAATAGGGGCTTGCCATTTTGTCGCTTTAAACAATAACTCTTCGGGATTGTCTGCGGTGATTGTGCCTGTTTTTTCACTAACTAAAGTTGCCGTTTGGCCATTATATTCAATGATAGTTCGTCCAATACCTAAAGCTCCTGATAAATCAATTCCAAAACGTTTATCCTCTTGCGACCAACTATAAAATGCACTGCTGGTTTGCTCTGGCGTGGTAACACCAATTTTGCCATGAATTGAAAATTTTTTAACGGTATCTTGAGAAACCAAATTTACTGTATTTTGTTGGGTTTTACTAACTTGATTAGATTGACAACCAGTTAATAACAACCCAGCCACGACTAGCGATATGGGAACTAAAAACGTTTGACGAAACTGCATAACAGACCTCTTGTTACAATTCATAATTTAATTCAGTTTTTAAAATATGACTAATACGTTTTGCTTCTTGGGTATAACCTAACGCAAGGTTTGCTTGCCGTAATAACAAACCACTAATCACATCGGGAAAAATATCAAAATTATCAGATAGTAATGATAAAATTTGTTGATAGTTTTTTTGATATAATGCCTGTTGTGACAAAATTTGTCGTGCTTTTAGTCCAACGGCAGTATCATTTTGTAATGGTGATAATAACTCAGTGACGGTGTCACTTTCTTGTTTTTGACTGACTAAAAATCGAGCATACTCCAGTTTGTATTCAACATTATCGGGTACTTTTTCTATCAGTTGTTTCATTAAAGAGTTTTTTTTGGCAAACTCATTATCAGGCAATAAAGAGGCTTTAGTAAAAAGAATATCTGTATTATCAGGTAGCTGTTTTTCGGCAGTATCTAATAGTTCAATAGCTTGTTTATTTTGTTTAATTTTATTTAACAGTTTTGCTTGTATAATATAACTTTCTGGTAAAAAATCATCAAAATCTTGTCGTAGTTTTACTGCACTAGCAATAGCTTCATCAAATTGATAACGTTGAGTTAATAAATGAATTTGTTTTTGGCGAGCTTCTAAAACCAGATTTGGCTCCATGACTTTACCATAATATTCAATAGCTTGTACAACATGGGATTGACGTTCGGCACTCACTGCTAAATAATAGTAAGCTTGGTCTCGATGGCTTGAGCTATTTAATAATGGTTTTAATAAATTATCTGCTTGTTGATAAACTTCAATATCAATGCCAATTAATGACGCAAGTAAACGAATTTCATCATCAGCCAAAAATTTTTGATTATTAACGTTTGCTAATAATTCCCAAGCTTCTAATCCTTTACCTAGTTTTACTAAATAACGGACTTGATACATAAATAAACCTTTATTATCAGGTATGGCTTGTCGGGCTTTTTCAATAAAATCAATAACTTTTTCTGGCTTTTCTAGTTTTTGTAAAATATCTGCTTTTAAAATTAAAAATGCTGGCGTGTTTGGTTGTTTTTTTAAGGCTTTATCAATTTTAATCAAGGCTGTTTGTGGTTCGTTGAATTGTAATAATAAACCTGCAAATAACACTAATAATGATGGATTATCTTTCACGTCCATAGACTGTAAAACATTGAGCAATTGTTGTTGGTCTTGGCGATTATCTGGATAGATACCCATTAAAATTTGACTTAAATCAGCGTTTTGGTCATATTCTAAAATTTGGTTTAGTTTTTTCCCTGCCATCGTATAATTTTGTGATTTTAACGCCAAATGTGTGGTATAAAATAAAGCAGGAATATGCTCAGAGTGTTGCTGTTGCCAAGTGTTTGCAAATGCAAGTGATGATTGTAGATTATCATACACGAGGGATAAACTTAATGCTCGTTCAAACACAGGTGATGAGTTGTCAAAAAAAGATTGACGTTTATACACCTCGACTGCTTTTGGAATATCATTTCTATCGAGTGCAAACTCTGCCATTAAAACTTGATATAAGCTAGGAAAAGTTTGAGCATAACAAAAACTTGATGATGTTGATAGGATAATGAAACTGCAATATTTTGAAATTTTTCTAAGAAATATTTTTGAATTAATTAATGAGTAGCTTGAAGAAGTCATAAATAAATCTTGGATAGCATTTTTAAGATTTTTTACGACATAGGTATCTATATCAGCCGAAAATACTGATAATTTTGCTAAAGTATCATGGGAAGTTACTGGTATTTTTATCATGGCAAAATGTTATAAAATTCATAAAAAATATGTGTTAAGATTTCATTATAGCGATGTTACAAGATGAAACATATATCATTACTGTTAATAAATCTTCATTATAAAACAAAAGTTAGTTAGTTATCTGTGAAACTATAATTTCACCGTGACAAAACTAGTGTTATAATGCTATATTTTTGATACCATCATGGGTAAAGGGTGATTACAGTCTATGCAACTTCTGGTGATTGGATTAAATCATAAAACTGCCCCTGTTGCTTTGCGGGAGCAATTGGCATTTGGGGTGGAAGACTTACCAATAGCGTTAGCACAGTTACAACGCCAAGCGGAAGGTGCGATGATTTTATCAACTTGTAATCGAACAGAACTTTATGTATTGGCTGGCGATGATGAATTATTGTCAGATTTTACACAACGTTTGGTACAATGGCTGGCAAATTTTAAACAAATTTTGGTAAATAATGTTTATCATCATTTGTATATTTATGAAAATAATCATGCTTTAACGCATTGGTTACGGGTTGCGTCAGGATTGGACTCGATGATTTTGGGTGAGCCACAAATTTTGGGGCAAATTAAACAGGCAGTTGTTACCGCTGAGCGTTATCAATGTGTTAGTAGTAAATTAAGCTGGATAATTCAACAGATATTTTCTTCAGCAAAACAAGTACGCAATGAAACGCAAGTTGGTTCGCAAGCGGTTTCATTGGGTTTTGCTGCTGCTAAATTGGTTACGCAAATTTTTCAAAAACCGACTGATAATACATTACTTGTGGTGGCAGCTGGCGAGATGAACCGTTTAGTTGCGACAAATATTATTGGGCTTGGCATTTCAAAAGTGATTATTTGTAACCGTACCTTAGAACGGGCAAAAAATCTTGCAGATGAATTAGCACAGGTGGGACGCACTATTGAAATCGTTCCTTTGACAGAATTGGCAAAGGTATTGCCTCAGGCGGATATTGTTACGAGTTGTAGTGGCAGTTTACATACATTGATTGATAAAAATATGGTAAAACAGGCGTTAAAGCAACGCCGTTATCAACCAATGTTAATGGTAGATTTAGCCGTACCCCGAGATATTGAACCAAGTGTGGGCGAGCTTGATGATGTATATTTGTATTCAATTGATGATTTACAGCATGTCATCGCAGGCAATTTAGAGCAACGCCGTCAGGCTGCAGTAGAAGCAGAATTGTTAGTAAGTCAATTGGTTGTGGGTATTGAACGGCGATTTTTGGTACAACAGGTTGGGCAAAGTATTCATCAGTATCGAGAACAGGCACAAATTAAAGCTGATAAATTATTACAAAATTCATTACAACAGTTGGCAGAAGGGCAATCACCTGAAAAAGTAATGACAGAGTTTTCTCGAAAATTGACCCAAACTTTAACTCATGCACCTTCAAAATTGATGCGAGAAACTGCTAGTGAACAGTCAGCAGAAATGGTGGCATTTGTGGTAGAAAATTTAAATCATTCGTTTCGATGAAAAACTTTCGTCTATTTAAAAGCTATCATCGAGGCAAAATTTAAAAACTGAAACCATGTGATGCAACGGGAAAAACCAACATGATGGAGGCGTTGGGCGTGTTGTTCTAATGTATCTGTAATGAGTACATTTTCTAAAGCATTACGTTTCCCACTGATTTCTAATTCTGAATAACCATTTGCTCGCTTAAAATCATAATAACGTTCAACGAGCCATGCGTTATCCTGCTCATCTAAAGTATGAATTTTTTCTGTTAAAATTAAAATACCGCCATCAGCCAACGCATCAAAACAATTTTTTAATAACTTTTCTCGCTGGCTAACAGGTAAAAATTGTAAAGTTAAATTTAATACAATCATATCACAAGGTTGTAAATCTAGCAGACATACATCAGCAGTGATGACCTCAATATCATGTTGTGGAAAATGTTGATTTAACAAACTGATAGCTTTTTCAGTCATTGCAGGTGAAATATCAACTGCTTTAATTTGTAAATCGCCAGCTGTAAATCCACCTCGTTCATCAAGCAATGCCATACTGACTGCCCCAAGTGAACAGCCTAAATCATAAATTCTGCTAACTTTTTTGCCATTATCTAATGTTTGGCGAAATTGACAATGACGGCGGGCAAAAATTGGTAACATAGATAACATTTGTCCATAGCCTGGGACGCTACGGCGTATCATATCAGGAAAGCAGGCGACTACTTGTTCATCAAAAGAAAAACGAGAGGCTTTATCAAGTGGCGTTGTGAATAATGTATCGTGAACCATAATCGTGAAACTGTGAGTTAATATATTTAAACTATAGCTGACGTAATCGCATCAAACCTTCTTGTTGTACAGTTGCGACTAGTTTACCTTGTTGCCAAAATTGTCCATGATTTAAGCCTTTAGCATTTGAAGTAGTATCGCTCCACATATCATATAATAACCAATCATTCATATCAAAAGGGCGGTGAAAGTGCATACTATGGTCGATACTTGCTGCCTGTAAACCTTTGGTCATAAAACTAATACCATGTGACATTAATCCTGTACCAACTAAGTAAAAATCTGAAGCAAATGCTAACAATGCCTGTTGCACAGCAATTGATTGCTTGCCTAACTCTGGAATGTGTAGCCAATTTGCTTGACGTGGAGGCATTGGCTCAGGGTGAATAGGGTCACGAGGATACACAGGCTTAATTTCGATATGACGCTTTCGCATAAAACGAGCTTTTAACGCATCAGGAATTTTGCCGACAACTTGGTCTTTTAATTGTTGTTCAGTTAATAAATCTTCAGGTTGAGCATAACTTGGCATGGTTTCTTGATACTCTAAACCTGCTTCCATTGGTGAAAAAGATGCCACCATCGTGAAAATAATTACTAATTGTTGATTATTATCATATTGTCTGGCAGTCACTCGCCGAGCTGACAAACTGCGACCATCACGCAATCGTTCAACTTGATAGAACACAGGTTTTTGAATGTCCCCGCCTCGTAAAAAATAACCATGTAATGAATGGCAAGGTTTATCGACATCTACTGTATGACTTGCAGACATCAATGCCTGTCCCAATACCTGCCCGCCAAAAATTCTCGAACCGACATAATCATGACTTTGCCCCTCAAAAACATCTTCCCCACAAGGTACTAAGGTTAAAGTTTCTAATAATTGAGCAACTAACGCCTGATGGCTTTCGATTTGAGTAAAGTTCGGCATATGTTTTCCTCATTCGTCAAAAATGGCGGTTTTAGCAAAAATTCTTAGAATTTTTTCATGCTAAGGTTTAGAAAATAGCGATTTTATGGCATGATAACCCAAAATAGTTCATGATACCACAATTGGATTTGAAAGATGATGTCAAAAAAAGACACAAATAGCAAAAAACCGATGTTAAAAAATTTATATCGCCAGCTTTCTGGAAATTTTCTAGGACTGGCGGTCAAATCGCAATTAATAGGACAAGTACCTGAAATTATTACTCATGATGGTGATAATCAGGTGACTTTAACATTTTATGTATTAAAAGAGTATTCTCGTAGTAATAGTATTTTAATTGACCTTGAAACTCAGGCTCATCAACTGCCACCAGCCCTTGCACGGGTTACAGATGAGGCGTATGCAATTAATGAAAGAACAGCGATGATTTTTTTACATCATCATAAAACTTATCAAAATTCTAATCAACCTAGCTTTTCGCCTCGACTGTTACGACTGATACAAGCTGTTACTGCTTATCGAAATTTGACTGTACAGCTCATTCCTGTCACTATTTTATGGGGAAGAGCTCCTGAAAAAGAAGATTCTTTATTAAATTTATTAACAGCTGATGGCTGGCAAGTTCCGGGTTTGAGTAAACAGCTTTTTAATATTGGATTTAAAGGGCGAGATACTTATGTTCAATTTCATGCCCCTAAAGATTTACGCACATTATTACAAGAAGAAATTGCAAAAAATAATCCAGAAATTCCACATGATTTACAACAAAGCGAATTTTTAAATAATAAAGAACATCTAAATAACATAGTTAGCCAAGTGCAAAAACGCTTGCAAGGCTATTTAGATAAACAACAAGAAACTATTTTAGGCCCTGATTTATCAGACCGCCGAAATGTCGTTGATAAAATTTTATACGCACCAGCAATTCAACATGCTATTAATGTTGATAGTACAGAAAATAATCGTACCATTCATGAAAGTCGGCGGTTAGCTCGTGAATATCTGAATGAAATTACAAGTGATTATTCATATGCGATGATACGATTTTTTGACCGCTTTTTAACATGGCTTTGGACACAATTATATGATGGTGTTGAAGTCCGCTATTTTGAGCGAGTTCGAGCATTGGCAAGTGATTATGAAATCGTTTATGTGCCATGTCATCGTAGTCATATGGATTACTTACTATTATCTTATGTGATTTATAAGCAAGGATTAAGAGTACCAAACGTAGCAGCAGGTAACAATTTGAACATTCCAGTTTTAGGACAAATGTTGCGAAATGGTGGGGCGTTTTTTATGCGTCGTAGTTTTAAAGGTAATCCTTTATATGCCTCTGTGTTTCGTGAATATTTACACAGTATTATTCAACGCAACACGCCAATGGAATATTTTGTTGAAGGCGGTCGCTCTCGTTCTGGGCGATTGTTACCACCAAAAAAAGGCATGTTGGCGATGACAGTACAAAGTCATTTACGGCAGGCAGGCAAGCCAATTGTATTTATTCCAACTTATATCGGTTATGAACGAGTGATGGAAGGTGGCACCTACATTGGTGAAATGCAAGGCAAGCCAAAAGAAACAGAATCATTATTGGGTTTATTAAAAACAACACGAAAAATCGAACGGATTTTTGGCACAGTGCATGTCAGTTTTGGGCAGCCACTTTATTTATCTAATTTTATGGAAAAATTTAACGTACAGCCAAACTGTCTACCTGCTGACCGTAATGATACTGAAATGCCCGAAAATGTCACGCAACTAATTGATAACTTAAGCGTGAAAATTATGCAACGGATTAACCGTTCAGCAGTGATTACTCCTGTATCTTTATTATCGTTAGTTTTATTATCTACGCCACAGGCATCACTTGATGAACAAAGTTGCTCTGACCAATTAGCATTATATCAACGAATTGCCCAAAAATTACCATATGATGAAGATGTGTCAATCACTGATGCGTCAGCTCAATCAATCATTAATTATGGTATTAAACTAAAATTAATAGAACGCCGACCACACGTTTTAGGAGATATGATACGAGTTGCCCAAGGGCAAGCTCCATTATTAAGCTATTTCCGTAATAACATTTTACATATTTATATTTTACCATCATTATTGGTGAGCCTAATTCAACGTAATGGCAAAATGCCATTAGAACGTTTAAAACGTTTGGTGGGTATCATGTATCCATTTTTGCAATCAGAATTGTTTTTAAAATACCCAATTCGTACCCTTGATGAAACCATCACGACATATATTGATACATTGGTTGAAGAGCAAATCATCATTGAAAAAGAGCCAAACAAACAAGGTGAACGAATTTTAGGCACGCCAGAGCCGAATACTCGTAATTATCAACAGCTTAAAGTTTTAGCAAACTCTGTTGAACAAAGTCTTGAACGATATTTTATGGTATTATCATTGCTGAGTCAGCAAGGGTCAGAAAAGCTGAGTAAAGAGCAAGTGGTTGATTTATGTCATTTATTAGGTCAGCGATTGGCTGTATTGTATGAAGCAGATATGCCAGACTTTTTTGAACCTGCATTATTCCGCAGTTTCCTTGATGCGTTAGAAAGATTAGGTTATATTCACTTAAATAATCATTTAATCTGTTTTGACCAACGTATTGATAAAATGGCGAAAAATGCCCATTATGTGCTGAACTTAGAAACCATGCACGTTTTGCAACAAATTTCCCAATTGACTGATGATGAAATACATCGAACTTTAGCAGAATTACATCAACGGCGACAAAAGAAATTTAAGAAAAAATAAATAAAATGCTTCATAAAAGTAAGTTATTAATTTGATAACTTACTTTTAATTTGACCTACTCCTCCCCCATCAAACCTAGCGGTTATGATGGGGAAATCTTTGCGACCCATTATAACTAGCCGTCTGATTGAAATAATTTATGATTTTTTTAATAGTTATTATAAATGTTGTTTAATTAAAAATTATTCAGAACGTATATAAGTAAAAGTTAATTTATCAGTAGTATAACGCCCAGTTGCTTTACAGCCTTTGGCAAAAACCTCACGTTTACCAGTCATTACGATAGTTTTTTCATTTTTGACAGTGCCACTAACACGATATTCTAAAGGTAATTCGCAATATTTTGAAAAAACCCGAGCAGTCCCTGAATAACGATTACCATTACGCTGACCATCAAATAATACTGTACCACTAGTTACACCTGCATTTCGCATAGTTTTTGATGGTTTTTCATAAGTTAATGTTCTGTCATTTCCATCAGCGGATAATCGCATGACGGAGCCATTATGGTTCCAAAAACTATCAGCCATTGCCATACTTGACACACCCACTAATGTTGCTATTAATGCTACTTTTAACATAATACTTTCCCCTTTTACTACTATTATTTATAATGATATATATTATTCAATTTAATGATATCACTATAAATGTTACAAATCAATATATAATATATTTAAATTTATTACTTTTTCTGACGGTAATTTTTCCATTTGTGGATTAAACGCTTAATACCCCAAATTACGATAGGTAAAGCGATAATGAATGCCCAAAGTTGGCTTAACCATAAAATAAATTCAATAAAATAATACCAGCCTTGACGTAAATTATCGAGTAGACGAGGGATAAAATTAGAAGTTTGTTCATTATTTGTCACAGCAATAATATCATCACTAATTTCATAGGTGAGCTTTTCAGGCTGGCTAAACTCTAAATGAATAGTGCTAAGTTGCATTTGGTCAAGCAAGGCTTGTTTTTGTAGTTCAGCATAGCGTTGCTGTTGTTGAGCAATGGCTTTTTGATTGATGATGTCTACATTACCTGATTGGGTGTTTTCATTTTGATTGTTTAGGGTTTGATTTTGTAAGGCTTGTGATTTTAACGACTGAATTTTGGCTTCAATTTCTGCTTTTTGTATATCAAGCGTAATGTCTTGGGCGGAAAATTCGCTATTATTTAAAAAGGTAATATGTGATTGTAGTTTTTGTAAAAATTGGCTAACATTGGCTTTAGGAACTCGCACAGTCATTTTAGCTTGTCTAATATAGCTTGTTAGGATTTTTTGTCGATTATTGCCAATACTGTACGATTGACGAGTTAAGCTATGATTATTAACTTGTGAATTTGCAATATAGCCACCTTGTTCAATGGTTAATTTTTCAACTTGTTGTACTGTGGATAGTACGTTTTCAACTTGAAAATTTGCACTGGCAGAAATGACTAATTGCTTACCAATTAAAGCAGTGCTGGTTTTTTCTTGTTCAGTAATTTGGCTTTGTAAGGCAGTGTGTGAGTCGTCTTGTTGAGCTTCTACACTTGCTTCGCTAGAATAGGCAGGTTCAGCACTTTCTACTTGAGCATTGTCAGCATAATCAGCTGGACGACTACAGGCAGTAAGCTGTAATAATGGAATACAGGCAGTTAAAATTAACGGGTAAAAAAAGTTTTTATGGTGAGCTTTCATATAAAATCCCTCAAGACTATAATTAATTAGTTTAAACATATTATTAATGCGTTGTCTATTTTATTTTGATAAATAATGATAGATGATGGTTTTGATAAGGTTGGGCATAAGCATTGCAAGAATAATAACTCTCAGCTATTATAATAACACCTCAAATTTTTGGGATATATAAATAATGACAATACAAGCGAAGCGATTTTTTGGTTATCCGTTATTTGCAATGACGATGTTGAGTTTTTCAATATGGAGCTTGTCAATATCAAGTCATGCAGAGCTTATTTTTCATGAGCAAGAATTATCTTCGCCCACAATTACGATAGCTGATGAATATAGTATCGTTAAAACCAGTGATGTTAATAATTTTATTCAATGTGCTAAAGTTACTGACAACATGGCTCGTTTAGCGTGTTTTGATAAAGTGTCAAAAGGTTCACCGACTCAACAGAAAAAAGAACCGTTAGACCTTGCCAGAACAGTGACGGCAAGTTTACAAGAAAAACGAGCAACGCCTATTTTGGTCAAAAATGGTGAAGAAAATTCTGATGATTTATCGGTTGTTACCAAAGATATGACGAATGCTAGCAAACAAGATGAAGAAGTGTTAAAGGCAGTTGGGGTTAATCAAGAGGATTTACAACAGTATACGCCATTAAGCACATTGTTTGATTTGGATACGAATAATACAGGGATTTTAACATTACGTCCGCATTTACCGACGTATATTATGCCTGTGTGGTATAGTGCTACACCAAACTATGAAATTTCTTCACCAACTCAAGAAACAAAAACATATACTCGAGCAGAGTTAGAAAATCTTGATGCAAAAATGCAGTTTTCATTTAAAACGAAATTGTTGCAAGATGTATTTGATACCAATGCTGACGTTTGGTTTGGTTATACTCAACAATCCTATTGGCAAGTTTATAATACTCGAGAATCTCGCCCGTTTCGTAGTTCCGATTACCAGCCTGAAATTTTTGTGACGCAACCTGTCAAAGCTCAACTACCTTTTAAAGGCTCGTTACGGGTCTTAGGAGCAGGTTTAGTTCATCAGTCCAATGGACAATCTGACCCGTTATCACGTTCATGGAATAGAGCATATATTATGGCTGGGGCAGAATGGGGTAAATTGACCATCATGCCTCGACTTTGGGCGATTTTTCCTGAAATTGAAAAAGAGTCTGATAATCCTGATATTGAAGATTATATGGGATATGGTGATATTCGTTGGTTGTATAATTTAGGTGAAAGAAATACGGTTGGTGGTATGCTTCGTTATAATCCATTTGAAAATAAAGGAGCAATTCAAATAGATTATACACAACCAATTACTGGCGGTATGAAAGCGTATATTCAGTTATTTCATGGTTATGGAGAAAATATCCAAGATTATAATCATTTAAGTACTAATATTGGTGTTGGTGTGATGTTTAATGATTTTTTAGGGTTATAAATCTACAAAATTTTGATTTAATTAATATATTTTAAGCATGAAAATTGGAAAAGCTGAGTCAATACCACATTGGTGGCAATTGCCATTTGCGATGGCGATGTGTTTAAATACGGTTTGGTTTCGGCGATGTCAGGTGTGTGGTGTAGGTCTGTGTGATATTCATGCTGATGAGCAACTGCCAAAACGTTGCCATGACCATTGGTTTAATCGGTTACAGTTTGTTTGTCATGCTTGTCATCAACGGATTGATTGGCAGGCAAGTCAGTTTTCATTTCATGTGGATTGTGTTAATCAAGCGAAAATTATCTCAGGAAAATCAAGCGTTTATTATGATTACCCCTATCAGCAAATTATTCGCCAGTTTAAAAATTATCATCAATTATCAGCATTATTACCACTTGTTCATGCAATTCGTCAATTAGACATACCGACAGGTTGTCATTCACAAAATAGCGTCATTGTGGCAGTGCCAACTACGTTAAATCGATTAAAACAACGAGGGTTTGACCCTGTTACTTTTTTATCTCAATATTTGAGCTTTCATTGGCAAATTCCGCTATTTCGGCATATTGAGCGAGAGGAACGCCAACATCAACAAGGACTTAGCCGAGCTGAACGTTTAGAAAATGTAAGTAAGGCGTTTTATTTTACGCAGTTTCCCCCTGTAAAAAATGTGATATTGTTTGATGATGTGGTGACAACAGGGGCGACTTTACAGGCACTGGCTGAAAATTTATTGAGTAATTCACACAATCGTTATCAAGTGTATGCGTGTTCGGTGGCTCATGGTAAAAGCTTTTGATTGAATAAAAAAAAGTATGTCACAGTGATGAGACATACTTTTTGTTAGGTTATTTTTATTAAAGCAGAAATTTAGCGTAACTTTAATGTCATTAGTCCTAAAATTACTAAAATAATGGTCACAATCCAAAAGCGAGCAACAACTTGTGTTTCAGGAACGCCTCCTTCTTCAAAATGATGATGTAAGGGTGCCATACGGAAAATTCGTTTTTTACGCATTTTAAATGACCCTACTTGTAACATGACTGATACGGCTTCTGCTACGAATAAACCACCCATGATAAATAGGGCAATTTCTTGGCGAGTCATGACGGCAATAGTGCCTAACATACCACCTAATGCTAATGCACCAACGTCCCCCATAAATACTTGAGCAGGGTAAGCATTAAACCATAAAAAGCCTAAACCTGCTCCAATCATACTAGCACAAACAACAGTCACTTCACTATTATAGGCAATATAAGGAACATGTAGATATTGAGCAAAACGAATGTCACCAGAAACATATGCAAAAACGCCTAAACCAGCTGACACTAAGACCACAGGGAAAATCGCTAAACCGTCTAAACCATCAGTTAAATTTACTGCATTTGATGTACCATTGATGACAAAATAAGTAAAAATAATAAATCCAATGCCAAAAGGAATAGCAGAAAATGGAATTTCCCAATTTTTAAATAATGGAATGAGCAAATCTTGCATCGCATTGGTAGTTTCAATATGTGGTTGCTGGCGAGCAATCACATATAAGGATATACCAACAAATAATGCACCAACAGATAACCAAAAATATTTTTTACGAGCAATTAGCCCCTGTGGGTTTTTGTATTTAATTTTTAGCCAATCGTCAGCCCAGCCAACCGCTCCAAAAATTACCAATACAACTAATAAAATCCAAATATAAGGATTTGCTAAATTTGCCCAAAGTAAAGTTGTAATTAAGATACTACCTAATATTAAAATTCCACCCATTGTTGGCGTACCATTTTTTGCTAAGTGTGCCTGTGGGCCATCGGTACGTATTGCTTGCCCAAATTTCAATTCACGCAAAATTTTTATGACATATTTACCAAAAACCATGCTCAGCCCTAATGCTGTAACAACAGCTAACAGCGTTCGCAAAGTTAATGATGATACTGCTGAAAATGGCGAATAAAACTGTCCTAGCCACTGAAATAACCACAATAACACGAAATTTTCTCCTTTAATTTATACAGGGTTTGTTTAACATTATTCACATTCCCTAAACAATCATTACGTTTTATTCTTTAAATTTCAGCCAATAAGTCTTTAATTAAACTTTCCATTTGCATGGTGCGCGAGCCTTTAAATAACACATTCCATGTTTGTGTTTGACCTTGTGACAGTTGTTGTCGCAAACTTTCAAATAAGCTGGTTTTATCTGCAAAATGCTCTGCATGTAAACCACCAATCGCATCTGCTCCTGCAACCGTGTTTTTGGTAAATTCACCAACACAATACAGCGTATCAATACCCATTTTGGCAATATCTTGTCCTAATTGGTAATGTTCAGCGGTTGTTGCTTCTCCAAGTTCTGCGATATCACCGAGTACTAACATGGTTTTACCTTGTTGTTTTTTTAATACTTGCACGCCTGCCCGAACTGCATGAGGGTTGGCGTTATAAGTGTCATCAATCAATCGATGTTGCCCAAATGCCTGAATGTTGAGTCGTCCTTTGGGAGGAATGGCTGTTGATAGTCCAATAGCAATATCTTCAATTGATACACCTAATGCTACAGCACAGCTTGCACTGGCTAGAGCATTACTAATATTATGTTCACCTGCAAATGGCAAGGTTATTGCAACACGTTTTTTGTCAATCACAAGGGTAAATTTACTATATTCTGCTTCAACAGTCACATCTTCGGCAGAAATAGTTAGATTGACTTCGTCTTGAATATTTGCCCCAAAACAAATAATTTGTTTAGTATATTGTTTAGCAATGGCATAAAGTTTATCGGCATAATCATCATTTTTGGGAATAATGGCAGTTTGTGTACTTGTTAATCCTTGATAAATTTCAGCTTTTGTTAGACAAATATTGTCACGACTACCAAATTCACCTAAATGTGCAGTACCAATATTCAAAATACATGCCACATCAGGTCGAACCAGTTGAGTTGTATAAGCAATCTCACCAACATGATTTGCTCCAAGTTCTAAAATAGCAAATTGTTGATTATCTTGTAATTCTAATAGCATCATTGGCACACCTAAATCATTATTTAGGTTGCCTCGAGTCATTAATGTAGGTGCAATACGATTAAAAATACTACCTAACATTTCTTTACAGGTGGTTTTTCCGCTTGAGCCTGTAATGGCGATAACTTTTAAATTCGGGTGTTGGTTTCGGCGATATGCGCCTAACTGTCCTAATGCCAAACGGGTATCAGAGACTAATAATTGAGGTACATCAACAGCTTGTAACTGGCTCACAACGACTGCTACTGCCCCTTTTTCTACGGCAACTGTAACATAGTCATGACCATCAAAGTTTTCGCCCTTTAATGCTAAAAAAATATCACCTGCTTGAATTTTTCGGGTATCTGTGGTGATATGTGTTGCGTTAATTCGTTGAATATCATCAGTTTTACCATGCCATTGGCTGTTGATTGACTGTGTAGCGGTTAATAAATTATCAGCGTGCCAATGATAAAGCTGGTTAGAATTCATTGGCATGTTAGAAGTCGTCATTTGGATTGTCCTATTACGATAGATTATTTTTGAAATTTTTCGATAGCAAGGGCAACAATCTGTCTATCATCAAAATCATGACGAATGCCTTGAATTTCTTGATAGGTTTCATGTCCTTTACCTGCGATGACTACAATGTCATTATCAGCAGAATGTTGTACAGCATATTCGATGGCAGTTTTACGATTAGCTTCGATATGTGTTTTATAGTGTTGTTTACAGCTCATGCCTACTTGCATATCATTTAAAATAGCTAAAGGGTCTTCTGAGCGAGGATTATCAGCCGTTAAAACTACTTTATCTGCAATAGCTAGTGCCGACTGTGTCATTAATGGGCGTTTACCCTTATCACGGTCGCCACCACAGCCAAATACTGCCCATAACTCACCATGACAATGAGCTTTTAAACTGTGTAAAACTTGACTAAGTGCATCAGGTGTATGGGCATAATCGACAATAAAACAGCCTGCCTGTGAAGCAATGCGTTGCATACGTCCTGTCGCCCCTTGTAAATGTGTGACTGCCTCAATGATATGTGACTGACTAACGCCTAATGCCATTGCGGTGGCAATACCAGCCAATAAATTTGCCACATTAAATCTGCCTAATAATGGGCTGGTCAGTGTCATTTCACCTGTGGGCGTTTGGATAACCAAATCAACACCTGTTAAACTTGGTTCAATGTGTTTAGTAAAAAATTCTACCTGAGCATTTGTATGTGTTTTTGGGTGATTTAAACTATAACGCCAAACGATTAATCCTGACTTTTCGGCGACTTGTTGCATAAATTGTCCATAGTCATCATCAATGTTAATAATGGCATGGGTTAGACTTGGAAATAACTGACGGTCAAATAAACGAGATTTTGCAAGAGCATAATCGTCCATGTCTTGATGATAATCTAAATGGTCACGACTTAAATTGGTGTAAACGGCAACTTTAACAGGAATGCCTTGTAAACGCTGTTGATGTAATCCATGTGAACTTGCTTCGATTGATAACACATCAACATGTTGCAACGCCATCTGATATAAATAATGATGTAAATGAAAAGCCTCAAGTGTAGTATGGCTGGCAGGTTGTAAATTAGGTAAAATACCATTACCTGCCGTTCCCATCACTGCAGTTTTTTTACCTGTATTACTGATAAGCTGAGAGATAAGCTGGCTAATGGTGGTTTTGCCATTTGTGCCTGTTACTGCAATGACGGTTGGTAATGAGGCAGGTTTGTTAGTTTGTAAACTTGCCTGAATGAGTGAGCCTAAATAATTGCGAATATTAGCAAAATAACAAATGCAAATTGTTTGAGGAATTTTGTCATGCAGTTGTTTTGGGTCAATTTCTGATAAAATAAATACAGCTTTATCAGCGACTTGATGGACATAACTGGCAATTTTTTCAATATCAAGCGTTTGATTTGGATTTTGACTTTTTAACAATATAAATACATCGTTATCTTGTATTTGACGACTATCTACACAAAATTTTTCAAATGGTAAATCTTTTACATTGAATAACTCTGCATTTTGGGTAAGTTCATGCTGATTTAATTGGGTGAATAGTTGCTGTAACGTTATCATCTTTATATCCTTTTCACGAATGAATGAAGTTTTACTTTTGATAAAAATTACTCTTTACCAGTCAATGGTTTATCATAAGGAACATTATATAAACGTAACGTTTCTTTCATGACATTACGAAATACAGGACCAACTACCTGACCTGCGTACATTTGCACTTGTGGGTCTTCGACCATGATGGCAACGACAAATCGAGGTTTTGATGCAGGAGCAATACCAATAAAGACATTACGATAACGGTCAGTATAATATTCACCTGTAGGCTTTGTACGGCGAGCAGTACCTGTCTTGCCTGCCACTTGATAGCCATCAATGCTAGCAAGTGTGGCAGTTCCACCAGGTTCAGTTACGCTAACCATCATGTCTACGACTGCTTTTGCGTGTTTTTCTTCTAAGACTCGTTTGGCTTCTGGCTCAGGTAACGGTTTTTCTTTTCCTTGACTAATAGGTTGATTAGAGTCGCTTTCTCGAATAGTTTTTACGAGTTTTAATGGGTGTAAAATACCGCCCGAACCTAACATGGCATAACCTTGAGCAAGTTGGGCAAGGGTAGCACTCATACCATAGCCATACGCCATTGTTGCTTGTCTTGCAGTATCTGTTTTGCCACGAAAGATAGGCACTTTACCTTTGGCTTCATTTGGAAAGTTTAAATTAGTGACTTGACCAAATCCAAATAATTTTTGGTCTTCACTTAATGTATTGGTAGGTAGGCTTAAAGCAATTTTAGCGGAGGCAATATTACTAGATTTTTGTAGTAATTTGCGTAAAGATACTTGCCCTAAACTACTAGAATCACGAATGGTACGATTACCCAACGTCATCGTGCCATTTCCCGTGTTAATTAAAGAGTTTGTAGTGTATTTATTAGATTTTAAGGCGGTCGCCACTGTAAATGGCTTCATGACTGACCCTGGTTCAAACTGACTAAATACAAAGTTTGTTTGGTTCGCTTTTAGTCCATTAATCGTTAAGGTTTCTAAATTGTTTGGATTAAATGCAGACCAAGTCGATAAAGCCAATACTTCGCCATTATTTACATCAACGATGATACCAGATGCCCATTGAGCTTTTTGTTCTTGTACAACATTTGCCAGTTCTGTATATAAAAAATACTGTAAACGTTCATCAATCGTTAAAATAATATCATGTCCTGGTATTTCTGCTGTGATTTTTTTAATTTCAGTAAGTTTTTGATTTTTGCCATTACGCAATACTAAAGCACTTCCCGTTTGCCCTGCTAAAAAGAAATTATATTGTTTTTCTAAACCAGTTTTTCCTTGATAGACAGATTTAGTGGTTAAGATTTTATTGGTATATCTTAACTCTAGACCCACCATCTTTTCCCCTCGTAAGGGTTCGCCAAACTGCATATAACCAATTAATAACGCATTTTGTTCAGATTGTGGATAATAGCGTTGATAGAATGTTTCTGATGTTATTGCAAAAAATTTTTCATCAGTAATGAGCGGTTTTGCCATTTCTGGGGTAACATTTCTCATTAATGGGAAGTATTGAGAGCCTCTGCCAGAAGGTAACGCCTTTTTTACTTCATCTTTATCAAGAAAATCTATATCTTCATTAATACTAACCGCTTTTTCTAACTCAGCAATACTAACCCCTGATAATTGAGAAATTTTACTCAAGTCAGTTTTTAGTTTTTCTAGTTTTTCACGAACGACTGTTAATTCTTTCAAATTTGCTTCGGTTGTTTCTTTGGCTTTTAGTTCAATTTCAACTTTTTTTAGTCGATAAAACTCGCTGGCATAATCTCTAGGATTAAATATTACCGTAATTAAAGGAGCAGAGATAGCAAGTGGTTTGTTATTTCTGTCTAATATCATGCCTCGATAAGACTCAATTGAAGCGGTTTTTGTCAGAAAATTTTCCTCTTCTGCTTTTTCCATAAAATATTGTCTATCAATGACTTGCACCCAAAATGCCCTAGCCACCAATATGACAAATCCAATCACCATCAAAAACCACATTAATTTAAAACGAATACCATCAGTCTCTACACTGGCTAATACAGATGCCCCCTGTTTTGATTTTGGTGTGGCAGGTTTATGGAATTTGGTAGTTTTTACTGTATTTTTAACAGTCGAAAGCAAATTATTGAGTTTTTTTTTCGGTTGTTTGCTCGTCATTGCACCGCCTCATTTGCTGTTGCTTGTTGTGAATTGTCAGTCGTTGTTTCTTTGTTAGAAGATTGAGGTTGTAGAATAATTCGTTCTGATAATTGTGGGTAATACATATTCAATTCTACTACTGCTCGATAAGCTGTTTTTGGCGTAGTACTAAAAGTTTGTTGTTCGGCTAATAGCCGTTGATGTTCAATTTGTAAATTTCTAAATTCACTTTTTAGTTGCTGTAACTCTTGATAATGTTCTCGGGTAGTATGAACTTGAGTGACTAAACGTGTACCACTCCATAGAACAATTAATCCTAACATTATCATAATAATACCATACAAACTCACCCCACCATGTTCTTTAACTAGCTGTTCTAATATATCTGAACTTGTCAGTGTTGGCTGTTTTGCCCGTGATGATTGAGATGGTTTACGTTTTTTCACGATAGATGAGTTAGCGTTTGGCATAAATCAATATTTCAAAAAATTAGGGTTAAATTAAGATGCAAAAGGTAATTCTGTACGGCTACTACAACGTAACCAAGCACTTCTGGCTCGAGGATTAGCAGAGATTTCATCAGCACTGGGGGCGATACGCTCAGGCTTGGTCAAATATTTTGGGCGGGCAGGTGGTATCGGTAAATGCTCATCTTCTGGATAATGCCCTTTACTATGCTTTTGCAGAAACTGTTTAATTCGTCTGTCTTCAAGCGAATGAAAACTAATAATTGCTAATCGCCCATGTGGTGCTAATACTTGTAAACTTTGTTGTAAAAATTTATCAATATCGCCAAGTTCATTGTTGATAAAAATTCGCATTGCTTGAAAACTTTGAGTCGCTGGGTGTTTCCCTTTTTTCCAATTTGGGTGAGCTTGTTTAATTGTTTCTGCTAAGGCTAACGTTGAATGATAATTATCCATTTGTTTGATGGCTTTAGCAATTCGCCGACTATAACGTTCTTCGCCATATTCAAATAATACATTGGCTAAGGTATCTTCATCAACTACAGTAAGCCATTCGGCAACAGATTGTCCTTGAGTGGTATCCATACGCATATCTACCACGCCATCTTTCATAAAGCTAAAACCACGCCGACCATCATCAAGCTGTGGTGATGAAACGCCTAAATCCGCCATAATGCCATGCACAACATTGATACCTAGCTGATGTAAATTGTGGGATAGGTTGGCAAAACTATCATGGACAACCGTAATACGTTGGTCATGTTGTGCCATTTGTTTAGCAACAGTGATGGCCTCTGGGTCTTTGTCAAAGACAATTAATCGACTATCTTTACTGATTTTGTTTAAAAGTAATCGACTATGACCACCTCTACCAAAAGTGGCATCGACAAATATCCCTGTTGCTGACTGGTCGTGACCCAATACACAATCAACGGTCTGTGTTAATAATACCGTTTCGTGAGTAAAATCAGTTAATGATTGGGTTTGACCCATAAATGTCACCACTTAAGTTAATTGTTTTAAAAGAAATATTCTGCCGAAAAATTAGTAATTTACTATTATCGCCGACTGTTGTCTATCGTCAAGTAAAATATGCTAATTTTTGGTTATTATTATGTAGAAAGTTTTTGCAATGATATTTCTTAATCTTTGCTTGTTTTGTTAAAACTTTGTTATTACACTATATCGTCATTCATTATTGGTAAAAAAAGTGATAGTACATGACACAACAAAAACTCGTTCGTACCCGTATTGCCCCATCACCAACAGGTTTTCCACATGTTGGCACCGCATATATTGCTTTGTTTAATATGGCGTTTGCCAAAGCAAATGGCGGTGAATTTATTTTACGCATTGAAGATACAGACCAAACTCGCTCAACAGCTCAATCAGAACAAATGATTTTAGATGCGTTACGTTGGATAGGTTTGGAATGGTCAGAAGGTCCAGATGTTGGCGGTCAGCATGCCCCCTATCGTCAAAGTGAACGTAAAGCGATTTATCAACAATATGCTGAAGAATTACTGAATAAGGGTCATGCGTTTCGTTGTTTTTGTACGCCTGAAGAATTGGAACAAATGCGTGCAGAACAAATTGCTCGTGGGGAAATGCCTAAATATGATGGACGTTATGCTAACTTATCTAAAGAAGCATCAGATAAATTAGTTGCTGAAGGTAAACCATTTGTTATTCGCATGAAAGTACCTAGCGAAGGTATTTGCGAATTTGATGATATGTTGCGTGGTCGGTTAGAAATTCCTTGGTCACAAGTAGATATGCAAGTTTTATTAAAAACTGATGGTTTACCAACTTATCATTTAGCGAATGTCGTTGATGACCATTTAATGCAAATTACGCATGTTATTCGTGGGGAAGAATGGATTAGCTCTGCTCCAAAACATCAGTTATTGTATAAATATTTTGGTTGGGAAATGCCGACTTTATGTCATATGCCATTATTAAGAAATCCAGATAAATCAAAGCTTTCTAAACGTAAAAACCCAACATCAATTACTTATTACCGTGATGCTGGTGTGTTACCTGAAGCGTTGTTAAACTATTTAGGACGTATGGGCTACTCATTACCAAATGAAGCAGAAAAATTTAGCCTTGATGAGATGATTGCCAGTTTTGATATTCAGCGAGTGTCGCTGGGTGGACCGATTTTTGATGTAGAAAAATTAACTTGGCTAAATGCTGAATGGTTACGGGCTTTGACTCCTGAACAGTTAAAACAAAAAATTCTTGACTGGGCAAACAATAGTGACAAATTAACCGCCATTGCTCAGGCTATTCAGCCACGCATTAATTTATTATCTGATGCCGTAAATTGGTCAGCGTTTTATTTTCAAAATTTACCAAACATTCAAGAGGCGGATTTTGACCATAAAATATTATCTACGGAACAAACTCTTGAAATCTTACAGCTTGCTCAATGGCAGTTAGAAAGTTTATCAGAGTGGACAGAAAGCAATATTCATACGGTTTTAACAACATTAGCTAATGAATTAGGTTTAAAATTCCGTGACTTCATTTCGCCGTTTTTTATTGCCATTGCAGGTAGTAAATCTTCAACGCCTGTGATGAATTCGATGTATTTGATTGGAGCGGATATGACATTGCAACGGTTACGTCATGCCATTCAAGTATTGGGCGGATTGGGTAAGAAAAAATTAAAAGCATTAGAAAAAAAGCATCAACAAATTGTATCTAGCACAGATAATGAATAAGTTGTAAATAAAGCATTGATTTAGTGATAAATAGTAAGCTGAAGATTATATCAGCTTACTATTATTTTACGATTATTTATTAAAATTAATTGTTTGTTTTTTCATTAAAAATTGCTTTTGTGTAAATGTGATACACACCATATAACAAAATCCCTGCAAAAACTGCTACAATCATATAAAGTTTTTTTAATTTGTTACTTTCATGACGACAGCCGTATCACTTCGCCCCAAATTTTGGCAAACCTATTCACTCAATGAACTTACCCCTGATGAATGGGAAGCCCTTTGCGATGGCTGTGGCGTATGTTGTTTAATCAAATTTGAAGATGATGACACACAGCAAGTGGTTTATACAGATGTTGCTTGTCAATTACTTGACTGCCAAACGGCAAGCTGTCGTCACTATCCACAACGTCAGCAATATGTACCAGATTGCATTACGCTTACCCTTGACAGTCTAAAAAAAATGCACTGGCTGCCCAAAACTTGTGCCTATAAACGTCTATATTTGGGAAAATCTTTACCCAATTGGCATCATCTTATTACTCAAGATAAAGCGTTAAGTCAGCAAATTATGCAGAAAAAAGGCATTAGCATTGCTCGCCGATGTGTTTCGGAAACAAGCTTTTCTGAAGATGAAATCGAAGAACGATTAATTCATTGGATTAAACAGTAAATTAAGTGATAGGAAAAACTATGTATAAACTTAGCGTATATATCCCAACTGATTATTTAGAAGTCGTAAAACAAGCATTATTTCAAGCAGGGGCTGGTCATATTGGTAATTACTCGCATTGTTGTTGGCAAGTTTTAGGACAAGGACAGTTTATGCCATTGGCGGGTAATCAGGCGTTTATTGGTTCAACCAATCAATTAGAAACTGTTGCCGAATGGCGAGTGGAAATGGTTGTTTCTAAAGAAAAAATTCAGGCAGTGATACAGGCATTAAAACAGGCTCACCCATACGAAACACCAGCCTATGATGTGATTAAATTGGAAAATTTTTAAGAGTATGAATTTTAACCCAAACTATTCGCTTTTCGTCTGTAAAGTCACGATAAACTATTGTAATTTTGTAACAAATAGTCTATATTCTTAAGCTATATATTCTATATTTTTTTTTATGATAGGAGCATAACATGGTAAAAAAAGCCACAAAAACCGAAAGTATCGACCAGCCTTATGATGTGCAACCAGAACATATGATTGAAGAAGCTCAAGAGTCTGGTGCAGCAAATAAAGCAACCACAACTAAACAAGCAATAGACAGTGTGATTGTCGAAGATTTAAAAGCGGGTAATCTTGAAAATGTGACTAAACATTTACAAGCTTTAATTCATGACGCATCACCTGATGAATTGAACGAATTAAAAAATATTTTTGCTCGTCATGCAATTGGTGCAAAAATCGCAATTAAAAAAGATGACGAATTAGCAGAAAATTGGCGAGAAGGAGCGTATCCATATAAAAATCGCCTATCTCGTAAAAATTATGAAGCTCAAAAATATGAATTACAAGTTGAGTTGTTAAAACTACAAAAATGGGTTAAAGAAACTGGACAAAAAGTTGTTATCCTGTTTGAAGGTCGTGATGCTGCGGGTAAAGGTGGTACAATTAAACGCTTTATGGAACATTTAAACCCTCGTGGTGCAAAAGTTATTGCTTTGGAAAAACCAACAGAACAAGAAGCTGGACAATGGTATTTTCAACGTTATATCCAACACTTACCAACCAAAGGCGAAATCGTATTATTTGACCGTTCTTGGTATAATCGAGCTGGCGTTGAGCGTGTGATGGGTTTTTGTACCGAAGAGCAATATGCTGATTTTATGCGTCAAGTACCTGAATTTGAAAAACATTTAATCACATCAGGCATTCATTTAGTCAAGCTTTGGTTTTCGGTAAGCCGTGAGGAACAACGTCGCCGTTTCGCTCAGCGTGAAGCTCACCCATTAAAACAATGGAAACTATCACCAATTGATAAAGCATCATTAGATAAATGGGACGATTACACTTTAGCAAAAGAAGCCATGTTCTTTAATACCGACAGTGCTGAGTCACCTTGGATTGTGATTAAATCTGATTGTAAAAAGCGGGCTCGTTTAAATGCCATGCGTTATGTATTAAATAAATTACCATATGAGCAAAAAGACCATAAGGTCGTTGGTTCAGTAGACCCATTAATTGTGGGACGTGCTGGGGCTTTGTATGAACTTGGTGAAAATGCTGACCTTGCAGTACCTAGTGAGCCAATCTTTAAAGCACCTAAAAATTAATTTTATTTATTTATAGATAAATAGACGGGTTGTCCAAATCCGTCTTTTTTTATGGTTTTGTAAAATTTGACAAAATCGTTATAATGAAAAAATTTTCACATCAGTTATGAGGCATTTATCATGCAACAAAAAGGATTACAAACTAATCAGCTATTATTTAAACAAGCAAAAGTTCATATTGCAGGTGGGGTAAATTCGCCAGTGCGTGCCTTTGCAGGTGTGGGAGGGACACCTGTATTTATCAGCCGTGCTCGTGGGAGTAAAATGTATGATACTGAAGGCAATGAATATATTGATTATGTTGGCTCTTGGGGACCAATGATTTTAGGTCATGCCAATCCGCATATTATTGACGCTGTGAAAAAAGCGGCTGATGATGGTTTAAGCTTTGGAGCACCGACCCCATTTGAAACCACGATTGCTGATAAAATTTGTGAAATTGTGCCAAGTATCGACATGATGCGAATGACTAGTTCAGGTACAGAAGCAACAATGAGTGCCATTCGTTTGGCTCGTGGTTACACAGGACGAGATAAAATCGTAAAGTTTGAGGGTTGTTATCATGGGCATAGTGATAGTTTATTAGTCAAAGCTGGCTCTGGTATGTTAGATATTGGCGAACCGACTTCAAAAGGTGTGCCTGCTGACTTTGCTAAACACACAATTACTTTGCCTTACAATGATGAACAAGCAATAAAAGATTGTTTTGCTAAATTTGGTAATGAAATTGCGGGGGTTATTGTAGAGCCTATCGCAGGTAATATGAATATGGTTATTCCTAGTCAAAATTTTCATCAAACTTTGCGTGAGCAATGCACAGAACATGGGGCAGTATTGATTTTTGATGAAGTGATGACAGGTTTTCGAGTTGGACTTGGTGGGGCTCAAGCTCATTTTGGTATTACGCCAGATTTAACTACATTTGGTAAGATTATTGGGGCGGGTTTACCTGTTGGGGCGTTTGGTGGCAAAAAAGAAATTATGTCGTGTATTGCTCCATTAGGTGGGGTGTATCAGGCAGGCACGTTATCAGGTAATCCACTGGCGATGCGAGCGGGTCTGGCAATGTTTGATTTATTAACTAAAACAGGGTTTTATGATGAATTATCTGCAAAAACGGCTTATTTAACAGATGGTTTAGAAAGATTAGCAAAACAGGCAGGAATTGGATTTAAAACAACACGTTTGGGTGGTATGTTTGGTGTCTATTTTACAGAAAATGATTTACCAAAGAATTTTGCTGAAGTGAGTCAATGTGATGCTCAAAAGTTTGCCGAATTTTTCCATGCAATGTTAGCTCGTGGTGTATATCTTGCTCCATCAGCATTTGAGGCGGGTTTTGTCAGCAGTGAACACAGTCAAGCGGATTTAGATACAACGTTGGCAATGGCAGAACAAGCCTTTGCAGAAATCGCTTTATCATGAACATTAAAGATTATAGGTAGAAAATAAAACCAGTGAATGAACTCATTGACTGGTTTTAAAAATAATACATATTGTTTGGCATAGCGAAAATTATGCCAAACAGTTGTTAATTTAGATGATTATTCAGGTTGAGCAATGCCTTTCATTGATAATTTAATACGTCCACGATTATCAATATCTTGTACTAAAACATTAACAGTTTGCCCTTCTTTTAATACATCAGATACTTTTTCTACACGAGAATCGGCGATTTGTGATACATGAACCAAACCGTCAGTGTTTGGTAATACGGTGACAAAGGCTCCAAAATCAGTTAAACGAGCGACTTTACCCATATAAACTTTACCAACTTCTACCTCTGCGGTAATCGCCTCAATTTTTGCAATTGCTGCACGAGTGGAAGCTTTATTTTCACCAAAAATACGGATTGTTCCATTGTCATCAATATCAATCACAGCCCCTGTTTCTTCGGTCAATTGACGAATAGTTGCCCCACCTTTACCAATCACATCACGGATTTTTTCAGGGTCAATGTCAATTACTGCAAAGTTTGGAGCGTGGGCATTGATTTCTTTACGACTGCTAGAAATAACTTCATTCATCGCATTTAAGATATGAATACGGCCAGCATGGGCTTGATGTAATGCTAATTCCATAATATCAGCAGTGATACCTTCAATTTTGATATCCATTTGTAACGCTGTCACACCATTGGCAGAACCTGCGACTTTAAAATCCATGTCGCCTAAATGGTCTTCATCACCCAAAATGTCCGACAATACCGCAAAACGCTCACCTTCTTTTACTAAGCCCATAGCAATCCCAGCAACAGGTGCTTTTAATGGCACGCCAGCGTCCATTAATGCAAGACTCGCTCCGCAAACTGAAGCCATTGATGATGAACCATTTGACTCAGTAATGTCAGATACGACACGAATAACATATGGAAAACGTTCTGGGTCAGGTAACATGGCTTGTACACCACGGCGAGCTAAACGCCCATGCCCAATTTCACGGCGTTTTGGTCCACTATCACGTCCAGTTTCTCCAACAGAATAACTTGGGAAATTGTAGTGTAACATAAAATGTTCTTGTCGAGTGCCAGCCAAACTATCAACTAAATTTACATCACGACTATTACCCAAAGTCGTTGTCACAAGGGCTTGCGTTTCACCACGAGTAAATAACGCTGAACCGTGTGTATAAGGTAAAACACCTACTTGAATATCTAACGCACGCACAGTTTGTAAATCTCGCCCATCAATACGAGGTTTACCTGATAAGATATTATCACGAACTGTGCGATATTTTAAATCTTCAAATAAATTCACGATTTTAGCAGATTTTTCAGGATAATCTTCACTATCAACATCACCTGCCAAAGCGTCAATTGCTTGTTGTTTAATTTCATCTAAGCGAGCATAACGACTTTGTTTTTCACGAATGGTATAAGCTTCAGAAATTTGGCTAGTAAATTGTTGTTGCAATTGGTCTTTTAACGCAACATCAATTTCAGGGGCAACAAATTGTTGTTTTTGTACGCCAACTTCTTGGGCAAATGCGTTAATTGCCTCAATCACTACTTGTTGCTGTTGATGACCATATAATACGGCACCTAACATTTGGTCTTCTGATAACTCTTTTGCTTCAGATTCAACCATTAATACCGCTGACTGTGTACCTGCTACTACTAAATCTAAATCGCTTTTTTTCAGCTCTTCAAAATTTGGGTTTAAGACATATTCACCATCAATAAAACCAACTCGGCTTGCACCGATTGGGCCATTAAATGGTGCTGGTGAAATAGCCAAAGCAGCAGACGCACCAATCATGGCAGCAATATCCGCTTCTTGTTTTTTATCTGAAGAAATAACAGTGGCAGTAATTTGAATTTCGTTGTAATAACCTTCTGGAAATAATGGACGGATTGGACGGTCAATTAAACGAGAGGTTAAAGTTTCAAGTTCGCTAGCTCGTCCCTCACGTTTGCCATAGCCACCAGGGATTTTACCAGAAGCATACATTTTTTCTTGATAATTAACAGTTAATGGGAAAAAATCTTGACCTGCAACGGCTTCATCTTTGACCACAACTGCAACTAATACACTGACACCGCCCATATGCACAACGACAGAATTTGCTTGGCGTGCAATGCGTCCAGTTTCTAGCGTTACTTGTTGATTACCATATTGGAATTCTTTGGTGATAATATTAAACATATTTATCCTAATATATAATAAAAACTAAAAAATTTATCCAGTCTAGCCCCTAAGGTTTATTTTCTTTTTTTACCACTCACAAAAAAATAAATCTTAGAAGCGATATACTGGATAAAAAATGTTAATTGGTTGATAGTTATCTTGCTTTATTTTTTAAAACAACACAACATTCTATTGTACTCGTATTTTGCTAAAATCACCATAACAAAAAACGACTATCATGATGACAGTCGTTCTTTTTCTGATAAAAACTTTTCCCAAATTAAGATTAACGGCGTAAATCTAATTCAGTGATAAGCTTTGCATAACGCTCGCTATCTTTACCTTTTAAGTAGTCAAGCAACTTACGGCGTTGATTTACCATACGAATTAAACCACGGCGACTATGATGGTCAGCTTTATGCTCTTTAAAATGTGGCTGTAAATCATTGATACGAGCTGTTAATAAAGCGATTTGTACTTCTGGTGAACCAGTGTCATTGTCGCTACGTTGAAATTTTGCGATAATATCCGCACGGTCTGTATTAGTTAGCATGAGATTTCTCCATGAGAAGCTAAATTTTTAGAATAGCCATTAACCACGCTTCTCCGTAGTTAATCATTATTCATTGATAAAACTAGAATAAGTCGGCTATTCTAACAAAAAAAATCCTAAAATAAAAGCCAGTTTTTAAATCTTTACTAATTTAATTGGTTGTAATCTTCCAGATGGTTCTAAACTTGCCAATCCTAAAAACTGATGATTTTCATTAAATAATCGAATTTCTTGAGTTTTATTTATTAAAATATGTTGGCTATTGGCTAGGTGTTTGATGTTTAATCGTTGCCCTTGTAAAATTCGTTGGCTTTTTTCATTGTCTAATATTAATTTAGCTAAAAAATCAATACAACTATCCACAGGCAACAATAACTCTAAACGTTTTTCTAATGATAATTGTTCAAAATGGGCTAATGTCACTGATTGAGAAATATCAAAATTTCCCGTTGCTGTTCGCCGAAGTGACACTAAATGTCCTAGCATATGCAACGATTTAGCAATGTCTTCCGCTAACACTCGTACATAAGTGCCTTTTGAACAACATACATTTAATTTTAATTTATCATCAGCTAATACATTAAGTTGTAAAGAAAAAATCTCAATTTCACGGGTTTTTCGTTCAATTTCAATGCCAGCTCTTGCCAGCTCGTATAATTTTTTACCATCTTTTTTTAAGGCAGAATACATAGGTGGTGTTTGTAATTGTTTGCCTAAAAATTGTTGTTCTATTTGACGAAGTTGCTTATCATTGATAGGTAAAATTTCTGAATTTTCAATAACTTGCCCATCAGCATCACCTGTATCGGTTCTTTGTCCTAACTGGATAATCGCTTGATAAGATTTGTCAGCATCTAGTTGATAATGACTAAATTTTGTGGCTTCGCCCAAACAAATGGGTAATAAACCTGTCGCCATCGGGTCAAGCGTTCCTGTATGTCCTGCCTTTTTACTATCATGATGCTCAGATTTAAACAGATATTTGACTTTTGATACAAGTTGTTGCGAGGTCATACCTTGAGGTTTATCCATCAGTAAGACCCCAGAAATAATGCGTTTAGTCATTGTTATCACTGGTATGTTTATCGCTACTTTGTACGGCTTTTGAGATTAAATTCATCATATAATTAGCATTTGCAGTGACTTCATCATAATGAAAACGTAAACGAGGTGTGGTACGAGTTTTTAAAATATGGCTTAATTGTGTGCGTAAAAACCCTGACGCATTATTCAAAACTTGTAAGCTTTGTTCATGATTATCTTTTTGCATGACATCATTCATGGAAGGTTCCATAATCGTTACATAAATATCAGCATAGCCTAAATCAGCACTAATTTTTACCCCAGAAATAGTGACAAAACCTGTTAAACGTGGGTCATTAATTTCATCACGAATTAACACGGCAAGTTCACGTTGAATTTGGTCTGCCAAACGTTGTAAGCGTTGGTTCATGTATTTTTCCTTATTTATAAAATTTTAATAATAAAAAGGTCTAACTAAACAAAAGTATTGTTCATTAGACCTGATGTAATAAATAATCAAAAAACTATTTATAAGCTACGTTTAATTTCATGAATTTCAAAGACTTCGATTTTATCGCCGACAGCAACATCATAGCCTTTGACTGCAAGACCACATTCCATGCCTGCCCGTACTTCATTAACGTCATCTTTAAAACGGCGTAATGATTGTAATTGACCTGTGAAAATCACTTGGTTATTACGCAAGACACGAATAGGTTTATTACGCAAGATATTACCTTCTATCACCATACAGCCAGCTGCCGCTCCAAATCGGCTAGAATGGAAGACTTCACGCACTTCAGCAATACCTAAAATTTGTTCACGATGTTCTGGGGCTAACAATCCACTCATTGCAGACTTAACATCATCAATCAGCCCATAAATCACACTATAATAACGAATATCTAAGCCTGCATCATCTGCTTTACGTTTTGCAGTATTGTCAGCTCGCACATTAAAGCCAAGTAATACGGCTTCGCTTGACTCAGCTAATACCACATCTGATTCAGAAATAGGCCCAACCCCTGAGCTGATGACTTTAACTTTGACTTCATCGGTAGAGAGTTCATCTAAAGCTGTTAATAATGCTTCAAGCGAGCCTCGTACATCAGTTTTTAAAATTAAATTTACCGTTGGTAATTTGGCATCGCTCATTTGGTCAAATAAATTTTCTAAACGAGTTTTTGCTTGACGTTCTAAAATTCGTTCACGTTCACGCACCATACGATATTCGGCGACTTCACGAGCTTTTTTCTCGTCATCAACCACCATAAATTCGCTACCTGCGGCTGGGGTATCTGGTAAACCTAAAATCTCAACAGGAATTGAAGGACCTGCGGTTTTGATTTTTTTGCCATTTTCATCAGTCATGGCTCGTACTTTACCATAATATTCACCAGCTAAAACTAGGTCGCCTTGATTTAATGTACCTTGTTTTACTAGCAAACTAACAACTGCCCCACGTCCTTTTTCTAGACGTGACTCAATGACAACTCCTTGAGCGGCACCGTCAGTTGCGACTTCAAGTTCCATCATTTCTGCTTGTAAATGAATAACTTCTAGTAGCTCATCAATGCCTTGACCTGTTAATGCTGATACTTTAACAACAGGGGTATCACCGCCCCATTCTTCAGCAATGACTTCTTTAGTGGTTAAATCATTTAATACACGGTCTGGGTCGGCAGTGTCTTTGTCAATTTTATTAATTGCGACAATAATTGGTGTACCTGCTGCTCTAGCATGGTCAATGGCTTCGGCAGTTTGTGGCATCATACCATCATCAGCAGCGACAACTAACACGACAATATCAGTCGCTTTAGCACCACGAGAACGCATTGCAGTAAAGGCCGCATGTCCAGGTGTGTCTAAAAAGGTGATAACCCCTTGCTCAGTTTCTACGTGATATGCCCCAATATGTTGGGTAATACCGCCAGCCTCGCCTGATGCAACTTTTGTCGCACGAATTTTATCAAGTAATGAAGTTTTACCATGGTCAACATGACCCATAATTGTGACCACAGGTGGTCGTGTTTGTACATTACTACTTTTTTCGCCAACAGATTCACGCAGGGCATCTTCAACATGAGTATCACTCACTAAAACAGGGTTATGCCCCATTTCTTCAACTAATAGTGCAGCCGTTTCTTGGTCGATACTTTCATTTTCACGCACCAATTCACCCATTTTCATCAACATTTTGACGACTTCACGGGCTTTAATCGCCATTTTTTGAGCAAGGTCTGAAACAATTATCGTTTCGCCAATCTCTACATTGTGTACGATTTTTTCAACAGGTTTTTCAAATTTATGTTTGTTTGCATGTGAAGATTTTAAGCCACGAGAACGATTTTTAATTTCTCTTTCTTCTTCATCTTCACGGCGACGACGGCGACCTTTGGTGTTGGCGTTTGCAGTGCCTCGTTTAATTTCACGGCGTTCTTGCTCAAAAGACTCTTCTAACGCTTGTCCTACTAGACCTTGTGCAAGTGGCTCATCTTTACGGATAACCGCAGTTTCAGTATCTTTGTCAGCATATTTACTCGCCATTTGACGCATTTGTTCTAATGTGCGTTTTTGAGCCTCTTCAGCAGCTTTACGGCGATTTTCGATTTCTATTTTACGCAGGCGTTCTTCTTCTGCTTCACGGGCTTTGCGTTCAATATGACTTTCTTTTTTACTGTCTGCTTTTTTGTTTACAGGTTTTTTAATATCAGCTTTTTTATTGGCTTTTTCTACAGTCGCTTTTACTACGGTTGCATTTGTGACAACACTATTGGCGACAGGCTCTGAACTACCTTTTTTAACAACAACACTGACAGGTTCTGACGAGGTTTTTTTGTTGTCACCAAAGTTTGCTCGCATAGCGTCCAAGGTAGCTTGCTGACGTTTTTCGGCTTCTTGTTTGGCTTTTGCCAGAGCTTTTTCTTTATCTGCCTTTTCACGAGCGATTTGTTCTTGTCGTTCTTGAGCTTCTTTGACTGCTTTTTCACGAGCAGCCACTTCTTGAGCAAGTTTATCTGGGTCAGGTTTGTTAAAAACCATTTTTTTACGAACTTCAACATTAACGCTTTTAGCTTTACCTGAAGTGCCTGTCACTTTCGCCGTTGAGGTGGTTTTGCTTTTAATGCTGATACGGGGTTTATCCTTTTGCCCTTGATTTTTCTTTAAAAATGCCACCAGCTTTTCTTGCTCTTGCTCGGTGACGATGTCATTGTCCCCTCTGGCAGATAGACCTGCACTTACCAGTTGTTTTTTAATGACTTCAACTGACTTTCTGGTCTTTTCTGCAAGTTCTTTGACGGTTTTATCTGCCATTCATTCACCTTTTTTATTCGTTAAACCAAGATTCACGGGCTTTCATGATAAGTGAGCCTGCAGTTTTTTCATCAATATCTTTAAGGATATCAACTAATTCAAAGATAGCTTGTTCTGCAAGGTCATCTAAGGTCATAATATCATGTTCAGCCAGTTTGTATGCCCATTCTTGAGTCATACCTTCCATATGTAATAATGCTTCGCTAGGTTGCTTCATAGTTTTTTGCAACTCATCAGCGATAATCGCTTCTTTAGCTCGTTCTTGAATTGCAATAATTGCCTCATCGTCTAGCCCTTCAATGTCGTAAAACGTTTCAACAGGAACATAAGCAACTTCTTCTAAGCTTGTAAAACCAATATCAACAAGAGCTTGAGCTAAATCGTTATCAACTTCTAAACGATGATAAAATAAATCAATATATGCTTTTACTTCAGATTCTTGTTGAGCATTATATTCATCTTCTAGCATCATGCTAAGTTTGTAGCCTGTTAATTCAGAAGCCAAACGCACATTTTGTCCATGTGAGCCAATTGCTCTCGCTAATTGGTCATTCGTTGCAAAAATAATATCTGCAGTTTTGGTATCTTCATCTAAAATAATACGATTTACATCAGCTGGCTCTAAGGCACTAATGATATATTGTACAGGGTCGTCTGACCATACAATGACATCAACCCGTTCACCATCGAGCTCTTGTTGTACTGCTTGAATTCGTGTACCACGCATACCAATACACGCCCCAACAGGGTCAATACGATGGTCATTGGTTTTGACAGATACTTTTGAACGAACACCAGGGTGACGAGCCACATCACGAATTTCGATAATTTGTTCGGCAATTTCTGGGATTTCTTTTTGCATCAAAGCCACCAACATCTGTGGAGCTGAGCGAGAAAGTACCAACTGTGAACCTCGATTGTCACGTTTGACTTCTAATAAAATGGCATTAACACGGCTTTTTACTCGTAATTGTTCACGAGGCAACATATTTTCCCGAGCTAAAAATGCTTCAACATTTTCGCCTAAGTCAATAATATACCCGTCTTTAGCCTGCTTTTTAACTTCGCCCATTAGCATTTCACCAACTCGAGGTTCATACGCATCGGCAATTAATGAACGTTCAGCTTCACGAATTTTTTGAATAATCACTTGTTTGGCTTGTGTTGCAGCAATGCGTCCAAACTCAATTGATTCGATTTGTTCTTCTTTAATATCGCCAATTTTCCATTGTGTTTCATCTAAATCACTAATGGCTAATTGGCAAGCAGGCATTTCGTGGTCTTCATCAGCGACCACCGTCCAATAACGATATGTATCATAATCACCTGTTTTGCGGTCAATTTTGACTCGAATTGCAACTTCAGGCTGTTCACTATACACTTTCTTTTTGGTAGATACGACCAACGCTTGTTCAATGGCTTCAAAAACATCTTCAGGGTTTAAGCCTTTTTCATTACTAACGGTTTCTACAACCGTTAAAATCTCTTTATTCATGTATTCACCTATAGTTTTGCTATGTCCATAAGCGAAATGGACAGTTTAGAAAGGCTTACCATTAAAAACTGATAAGTTAAATTTCATTTATCATTTAAAAATTATAGATAAGATTGGCTTTATCAATATTATCTAAAATGACAGCGACTTGTTCTTGATTATCTAACTCAAGAATTAGCTGATAGTCATCAATTTTCAATAGTTTTCCTGTAAGTTTTCGCCGTTTTTGCGTTCCTTCCCCAATTGGGTGAATTAATCTTAAACTAATGACTTCATTGATATAATCATGTAGTTGTTGTGCTGAGAAAAAAGAGCGGTCTAATCCAGGAGAAGACACTTCTAACAAATATTCGCCTGCAATTGGGTCATGTACATCAAGTACGCCACCTACTTGATGCGTCACAGATGCACAATCTTCGATAGTTACTTGCTTACCTTGCAGTTTATCTTCAGGCAATGCCTCGATGTAAATGCGTAACAAGGAGCGTCTTCCTTGTGGTAAAAACTCAATGCCCCATAGGCTAACATCACAGGCAGTCACTGCTGGCTCAATGATTTTGGTCAGCTCAGCAACTTTAGTTGATAGTTTCATGGTTTCCTTAGTATAAAAATTAATATTACAATCGACATCATTTGTTTATTTTTATCAAAAAATGTCTTTTAGAAACTAACAGATACAAAAAAACCCACAAATCTAGTTGGTGGGCCATCAAGAAAACTAAAAAGTGGTAGCGGGGGCTGGATTTGAACCAACGACCTTCGGGTTATGAGCCCGACGAGCTACCAGACTGCTCCACCCCGCATCAATTTAGAATGCACATTATAGACAATAGCCCTGTATGTGTCAAGCTCTTTTATTTAATTTGATGAAACTTGTTGCTGACGTTGGCGATTAGCCTCGTACAACACCATACCCGTTGCTACACTAACATTTAGACTTTGAATTGTACCATGTTGATTTCCTGACATTGGAATATAAATCAGTTTATCACACATCTCAGCGGTTAATCGGCGAATACCATCACCTTCTGAACCCATAATAATCGCTATTTTACCTGTTAAATCACACTGTTGTAATGCCAATGCAGTAGCATCAAGAGCTGTGCCATATACAAAAACACCTAATTGTTTAATATCTTTTAATGTTCTTGCTAAGTTTGTTACTTGAATAAATGGAATAAACTCAGTTGCTCCAACGGCAACTTTAGCAACGGCAGGCGTAATGCTTGATGTATGATGTTTAGGTACAATCACGGCATCAACGCCCATTGCAACTGCTGTTCGCAGACAAGCTCCAAGATTATTTGGGTCAGTAATTTGGTCAAGAATAAGCAATAATATGTCAGATTTTTGTTGGATTAAATTTACCAAATCTTGCTCATGTTGCAATATTGGATAACGTGCCTGTAAAACAACCCCTTGATGTTGAGTACTATTGGTAAGTTTTGTTAATTTATCTTTAGCTGATAATTGAATACTAATGCCGTTTTGCTTTGCAAGTTGTTGTAATGTTATCATGGCAGGGTCAGTTTCTCTGCCATCTTGAATAAATAATGCCAATCCATCAATGCCTCGTTCAGTTAAAATTGCCTGAACTGCATGAATGCCATAAAAGTAGGCAGATTTTGCCATTAATATTTCCTTAAAACTTTAATCAATTAACCATCTGAATGGCAAATATATTGTAATAATTTACTATTACGTATAATATAGTTACTATGCCCTGCAACGACAAAGCTTTGACCTGCGACATAATAAGTAAAATTTTCACTGCCTGCGACTTTTACTTCACATTCACCAGATAAAATTTCGATACGTTCAGAAGCTTCCGTTGCAAATACATATTCTGGTACTTTTTCATCACAAGGTAGCAAAATGCCTAGAATTTTAAGTTGCCCATTTGCAAAAAAAACTGAGCGACTAAAGCTACGCCCTTCATAATATACAGTTGCAAGTTTTTCAATAGACACATGCTCAAATCTTAATGATGCCATACAAGACCCCAGAAGTTCAGTGAATATTATTTAGAAAAGCTAAAATAAGAAAGCTCTTATTACTAGACGACAGCATGATACAAGCATTGCTTTGCAAGACTTAAATATTTCTAATAGTTTAGCAAAATATACTCAAATGTTCAATGATAACACTATTTGTAAACTGATAATATTCAATGAAAATAAGTAATTGATAATCATGGTAAATAATATCAGCCAGTCAGCTGTTTGGTAATTAACATTTTTAATGGTGGTAAATTATTACTAACTCTTAATACCAATGAACGTAAAGCTTTTGCTGTTGGTGTTTCAGTCGTAAATAATTTTGCAATGGTATTTGTACCATGATACATTGGACGAGTAATCAACATATGTTCTCGCTGATATTTAGCAAGTAAATTTTCTGAGCCAATATCCCCATCGACTTTTACTGCTTTTTCAATATATTTTGCTAAAATTTCTACACTGTGTAAACCTAAATTAAAGCCGTGAGCAGTGACAGGGTGCATACCAACAGCACTATCACCAATTAAAGCACAACGTTTTGTATAAAAACGATTAGCATGAACGGCAACCAAAGGATAAGTATGTTGTGTACTGACTAATTGCATATCGCCCAATTGCATATCAATAAAATTCTCAACTTGACGGGCGAAATCAGTTGGCGATAATGTTAATAATTGTTGCACTTCGGCATTAGTCGCTGTGATAACGCAATTTGTGGTGTATTCGTTCAATGGTAATAAGGCAACCGTAATTCCATAATAAAAATGTTCAGTCGCTCGTTGTTGATTAGAAATAGTATTTGTCATACGACAAACAATCATTGTCCGTCCAAAATCATGACTATCAGCAGAAATTCCTAACTGTCGTCTACTATTAGAAAAACGACTGTCCGCTACAACTAATAATTTTGAACGTAATAGTGTGCCATCTTCTAATTCAACATTAGCAAAATCATCAAATGTTGCTACCTGTTTGACACCTTTACCACATAAAAGCTGAATATTTTTTTGTAACTTTACGCTATCATATGCCGATTTACGAATATTATGATTAGAAATTAAATAGCCCAAGCCTTCAACGGTTTGTCCAAATACTTGGCGAGGTTTGGCAAAATACAATTGATAAGGTGAGTTGCCATTGGTGACACAAGCCTCTTTTAACAAATAAATTTCTTCTGGATTGACTAATTGCCACATGCCCAGTCGTTCCATCAGTCGTTTTGATGCGTGAGTTAAAGCAATTTCTCGTCCATCATACGCAGGATTTGCAAGGTTATCTTCACTATTTTTTTCAATTACCATAATATTTAAACCTGTTGAGGCGATAGCTTTGGCAAAGCTTAAACCAGCAGGCCCACCCCCAACGACAATCACATCAGCTTGATAAGTTGCGTTTAATTGATAAGAATTGTTTAAATCTTCTGTTATATTTTTCATATTCATCTTTTGTTCCTTAAATTGTGTAAACTATGCTCTAAACTGCAAAGTTTTATGCTAGATATTAATTAAATATCTATTGAAAACCTCTAAACCACTTGCCCTGCGACAAAACCACTCGCCCAAGCCCATTGAAAATTATAGCCACCAAGCCAGCCCGTCACGTCTAATACCTCGCCAATAAAATATAAATTAGGTTGTAATTGACTTTGTAAAGTTTTTGATGAAATTTTATCCGTTGCAACACCGCCTAACGTTACTTCTGCTGTGCGATAACCTTCTGTACCAGCTGGCGTAATTTGCCAATGATTTAACAATTGCCCAATATTTAGCAACTGTTCATCTTTAATATTTGCTAAACTTGTTTCAGCTATATCTTGCCATAAAAAATTTTGTAAAGCGATGATTACTTTTTTTGGTAAAGCTTTACAAGGTAAATTTTCATTAAATACAGTGCGTAAAAGTTGTTTAGGATAAAGTTGTTTTTGTTGGCGTAAAAAATTGGCAATATCTATATCTGGAAATAAATTTAAACAAATTGACTCACCTAACCGCCAATAATTTGATAATTGTAATATCGCAGGCCCTGATAGACCACGATGTGTAAATAACATTGGTAATTTAAATGATATCTTATCATTAAAAGCAATAACGTCTATACTAGTTCCTGATAATGACTTGAATAAGTCGCCCAACTTATCTGTAAAGATAAATGGTACTAGTCCTGCTGAAGTTGCCACAATTTCATGTCCAAACTGGGTTGCTATTTGATAACCAAAGCCACTTGCTCCCATGGTTGGAATGGATAAACCACCTGTTGCTACAACTAACGACTGGCATTGATAAATTTTTATTTGATTATGTTGCGATATGCTAACTAAAAATCCTAAGTTATTATCTAAAGGGGTAATTTTTTCGATGTTGGTTTTTAATTGAATAGCCACATGAGCATTTTCACATTCAGTTAATAACATTTGTAAGATGTCGCTTGCGGAATTTTCACAAAATAATTGTCCATGTTCTCGTTCTTGGTACGAAATACCATGTTGATGTACTAGATGAATAAAATCCCAATTTAAAAAACGAGATAACGCTGATTTACAAAAGTGTTGATTTTTTCCTAAATAATGACTAGGTTGAATATCATAATTGGTAAAATTACAACGACCACCGCCACTCATTAAAATTTTTTTACCTGCTTTATTTGCATGGTCAATAACAATAACTTTTCGCCCACGTTTGCCAGCCGTAATAGCACAAAATAATCCAGAGGCTCCAGCTCCAATAATTAACACATCAGTGGTTAGTATTGCAGAATTAGTATGACAAGATGTTACTTGATTTGGTAATTTTTTCATAAAAATCAAATATTTAAAAAACACTTAGGTGAGTAAAAAAAATAATTGCAAAAATAACAATTTTTTATTTGCAAACCCCATCAAATTTTGTAAAACTATCTAGCGAATTTAATTGAAATTGCATGGAATTAACATCAAATAACCAAGCAAAAAATAATAGCATATTATTTTAGCATGGTATGCAACAACAATGGTAATCCAGCCCTTCACATTCAAGGAGTGAAATGATGAAAACCTATCCTAGCAGTGCAGAATTTTCTGCTAAAGCCAACACTAATCCAGAAAAATACGCCGAAACTTATCAAAAGTCGATTGATAATAATGAAAAATTTTGGGAAAAGCGAGCAGAGCTGGTTGATTGGATAAAAAAGCCAACCAAGATTAAAAATGTAAACTATGACCTTGATAATTTTAGTATCAAATGGTTTGAAGATGGCGAGCTGAATGTATCGGCAAACTGTTTAGACCGCCATGTCGCTGAAAATCCTTATAAACCAGCGATTATTTGGGAAGGTGACCACCCATCATTACATAAAATTATTTCTTATAAAGAACTATATTCAGAAGTTTGTCGTTTAGGAAACGCATTACGCCGTAAAGGGGTAAAAAAAGGCGACCGTGTAACGATTTATTTACCAATGATACCAGAAGCTGCGGTGGCAATGTTGGCGTGTGCTAGAATTGGGGCGGTGCATTCGTTGGTATTTGGCGGTTTTTCTTCTGAAAGTTTGGCTAGCCGTATTATTGACAGTCAATCAAAAGTGGTGATTACTGCTGATGAGTCAGTGCGTGGTGGTAAACATACACCATTAAAACAAAATGTTGATAGAGCATTAGACCATGATGGTACACAGTGTGTGCAAACGGTCATTGTTGTTTATCGTACTGGGGTATCTATCCCAATGAGTGGTAAGCGTGATATTTGGTATCATAATTTAATTGACAACTCAAATGATGATTGCCCACCAGAGCCAATGAACGCCGAAGACCCATTATTTTTGTTATACACATCAGGCTCAACAGGTAAGCCAAAAGGTGTGTTACATACCACAGGTGGTTATTTAACGTACGCATTATCAACTTATCGTGATGTGTTTGATATTAAAGAAAATGATGTGTTTTGGTGTTCGGCAGATGTTGGCTGGATTACAGGACATAGCTATGTTGTATATGGTCCGCTTGCCAATGGTTCAACTACGTTAATGTTTGAAGGTGTGCCTCAATATCCTGATTGGGCAAGGGTTGGGCATATTATTGATAAACATGATGTAACCATTTTATACACAGCACCAACGGCTATTCGTGCAATGATGAAAGAAGGTGATGAATTTGTTCGCCGTTCAAATCGTTCTAGTTTACGTTTGTTGGGTTCAGTGGGTGAGCCAATTAATCCAGAAGCATGGGATTGGTATTATAATGTCATTGGTGAAGGTCGTTGCCCAATTGTGGATACTTGGTGGCAAACCGAAACAGGTGGTATTTTAATGGCACCATTACCAAATACTGTTGATATGAAACCTGGGTCGGCGATGAACCCATTATATGGTATACAGCCTGCGATTGTAGATGCAGAGGGTAATTTCTTAGAAGGAGCATCTGAAGGTAATTTAGTAATTACATCAGGCTGGCCTGGTCAAATGCGGACAATTTGGGGCGACCATAAACGTTTCTTAGAAACATATTTTAGCACCTATGCAGGGGCGTATTTTACAGGTGATGGGGCATTGCGTGATGAAGATGGGCATTACTGGATTACAGGGCGTGTTGATGATGTGTTAAACGTATCAGGACATCGTTTGGGTACTGCAGAAATAGAAAGTGCATTGGTTTCACACCCAGCCGTTGCAGAGGCAGCGATTGTCGGTATGCCTCATGACTTAAAAGGTCAGGGCGTTTGTGCCTATGTTATTCTACGTTCAGGCGAGGAAGCCAGTGAGGTATTAAAAGCAGAAATTAATCGTCATGTGCGTGCAGAAATTGGTCCAATTGCTAACCTTGATGCGTTATACATTACGGAAGCATTGCCAAAAACTCGTTCAGGTAAAATTATGCGTCGTATCTTGCGTAAACTTGCTTCGGGCGAATTTGAAGGTTTAGGCGATATTTCAACATTAGCCGAGCCAGAAGTGGTAGATAACTTGATTGCAATTGTGAAAAAAGGCTAACAAGCTATTTTCATAGTCCTATTAAAAGTCAAACAAACAATATTAGTTTGTTTGACTTTATTATTATTTATACAATGATTTATATACTGATTAATTTGAAAGATAATTATTTGTCTTTTGATAAAATTGCTACTTGACGAATATAAGTATGTAAATCGTTAAGGCTTTCATTCAATAATTCATCATCTTGTTGATATTTTGCATAAGCAACCCAAATCAATAACTGGCGAGTTGTGTTTAATTCTGATACCCAAAACTGTTTCACAAATTGTTTAATTGTATTGTCATCATCTAAATTTAGCCGTGTTTGCCATGCTTCGATTTTTGCCTGTTGTTCTGGACTAAATACACAACAAAATAAATAATTAACAATGTCGTGGGCATTTTCTTCTGCTAAAAGCTTGCCTAAACGTTTGATATGGCGTTTGCGTGCTTCATGGCTGGTGATATCTGCTAATTTTAATAAATCATCAACAAAAAATTCACTGGCTGGCAAGTGTTGCATTTGTTTTTTGGATAATTTTGCTAAAGGTTCAGCTAATAACTGCAACCGCTCGTGTGATTTTTTTAATTCAGTGCGAGAAACTCGCATATCCATTTCTGCCCAATTCATGATTGATATAGCCTTGATTTATTTAGTCCATGAAAATTGGGTTTGTTGAGAACTTCTCAGACAAACCCAATAATGACAATTGATGATATAATTAAGAATTTAGTATAATATAAGACTTAGTGTAATGCTGCGATATAGTCAGATAAAATTTTAATATCTTTATCTGATAATCTTGCAGAAACCATTTGCATCATGCCTTTTTCACCTTTTTTGGCGGCATCATTGACACGTTGTTGGTCTTCAGAGGCGATTTCGTCTTCACGTCCTGCAGCACGGAATAGTTTTAATTGAACAGTGATGTATGCTGAATGTTGTCCTCCGATACGAGGAAACGCCGCCCATTCATTACCATTGCCTTTACCACCATGACAGCCAGCACAAGGAATTACGCCACGTTTACCATCACCACCATAATATAATTTTTGAGCGACTTGAGCTGTTTCAGGATTTGCGTAACTGACACCCCATGGCTTTTGGCTTGCATAGTAAGCTGAAACATTCGCCATGTCTTGGTCAGTTAAATTAGCAACTTGTGATGACATGATAGGATTTTGACGAAAACCTGATTTAAAATCTATCATTTGTTTGTATAAATACTTAATATTTTGTCCGCCAAGATTTGGCTGAGAAGGGACAACACTTACACCATTTAAACCATGACAAGCCGCACAAACTGTTTCTGCGATTTTTTGTCCAGCAACAACGTCATGTTTTGGGACATTAGTAACAGCATAACCGCTTGTGCTGGCAATAATAAGGCTTGCGGCAGTGATTATTTTTTTCATTGGCGATATTTCCTACTAAAACTCGATGGTAAGTAACTGTATTGCTTACTGAAGATTGCAAGTCCAAACCATACCATGTTATCTGATAGATGATTGCTATTATAGCAAGAGTTTGCAGTTTTTGCCTGCCATAATTATCTGGTTATACCGATTTATTAATAGACATGACCTAATTATCAAATATCCATATAATTGGCAAACAGTTGTGACCAATTTGGAATAGCCCTCAAAAACCCTAATCCAATAATTGATATTAATGACAATTATGCCACAAATTTACTACTTAGGTAAACCATATCATTATTATTGTGTAAGGTATATTGTCAAAAAGGTTATTTAGGTAAAGCTTAGAAAATAGACAAAACCAGATTGGCAGATATTTTTTGAATAAAATGATATTTTAAATCCACTGTAAACAGCTCACTTTAACACAGATATAGATGGTGCGATGACAATGTGTATAGTATTTGCTATCATATAGCATACATAATTAATGGATATTTGACTGTGCCAATGCAACAACAACCTACCATCGAACAAAATAACCCACTTGATATTTTGCAAATTAAAAGTTGGCTTGCCCAAACGCAGTTTTTATTATCTGCACCCACATTTAAATTATGCCCTGCTGATATAGGGTTAGAAGTGGCATTTGCAGGACGGTCAAACGCAGGAAAATCCTCTTGTATCAATACATTAACTAATCAACGCCAGCTTGCTCGCTCTTCAAAAACACCTGGACGCACCCAAATGATTAACTTTTTTTCGATGGGTAATGACCAGCAACGTTTGGTAGATTTGCCAGGCTATGGCTATGCGGCAGTGCCTGAAGCAATGAAAAAAGAATGGCAAAAAGAATTAGAAAAGTATTTGATTTCACGACAAAGTTTAGTTGGATTAGTGTTATTAATGGATATTCGTCACCCATTGAAGTATTTTGATGAACAAATGTTACATTGGGCAAAAGATGGTCAATTACCTGTACATATTTTATTAACAAAATCAGATAAATTAAAATATGGAGCAAGTAAAACAACATTACAACAAACGAAAAGCCAATTAAATAAACTAAACTTACCCTTTAGTATTCAATTATTTTCTGCACAGAATAAACAAGGCGTTGATGAACTTTCAGAAGTATTAGCAAATTGGTTACAGTATCAATCAGTGAATTATTCATGTTTGGTAGAATAATAACGTAGTCGTAACGCATTAAATAATACTGAAATTGAACTCATTGTCATAGCAATACTGGCAATCATAGGGTTTAATAAACCCATCATGGCTAAGGGAATACCTAAACAATTATAAATAAACGCAAAAAATAAATTTTGTTTGATATTTTTTAAGGTTTGTTTAGCGATTTTTTGAGCATAATCAACATGAATTAAAGAATTCCCCATTAAACGGGCAGATGCACTGTGTTGAGCTACGTCCGTACCTTGGTATACAGCAAAACTTGCTTGGGCAATTGCCATCGCAGGGGCATCATTGACGCCATCACCAACCATCGCAATTTTTTTACCAGTGGATTGTAATTGTTGGATTTTTTCGGCTTTATCTCGTGGTGATAATTGGGCAAAAGCCTGTTGAATACCAACTTGTTGGGCAATATAATTGACAACACTTGTTTTATCGCCACTCATGATAATGACATCTAAGCCATCTTGTTGTAATTGTTTAACAACTTGCTGGCTGTCAGCTTTTAAAGCATCTGCCAATGCAAATATGGCACAAGGTTTATGATTAATACTCACAGCGACAATGCTAGCAATTTGCCAAACATGTTGATTTGCTAAATTTTCTAATAAATTAAAATTCACAAAATCCAGACTGCCAACCTTGACTAAACCTACATTATTAATTATCGCTTGTATACCCTGACCTGTGATATGTTCAACCTGATTAACTGATAAAAATTTCAGGTTTTGTTGGTTTGCTTTATCAATGAATGCTTTTGCCAATGGGTGATTAGCATGATTTTCAATGCTGGCAACTATTGCTAAAATTTCGTTTTCATTAAAACTGTTATCAATGATGGCGGTATCAACGATTTGTGGTTTGCCCTCAGTTAATGTACCTGTTTTATCCAAAACGATGGTATCTATTGAGCCAGTCGCTTCAAGGGCTTGAGCATCTTTAAACCAAACACCATGCCGAGCAGAAACGCCCATGCCTGCCATGATACCTGCAGGCGTTGCTAGTCCTAATGCACATGGACAAGCAATCACTAATACTGATACCGCTCGCATTAATGCGTCATCTAGTGGAATTTGTAAAAAATAATTAACAATAAATGTTAAAATGGATAATATTACTACAGTTGGTACAAATACTGCCGATACTTTATCAGCAATGCGTGCGATATTTGCTTTACTGCCTTGAGCTTCACTTAATGCCTGTATCATATCGCCTAGTTGAGTTTGACTGCCCAAAGCTGTTGAACGATATTCAAAACTACCATTATCTACCATCGCACCAGCAAGCACAGAGCTACCAATGTTTTTTTGTAATGGGACTGACTCACCTGTCAAGTGACTTTCATCGCACCAGCCATTACCAGCTACCACCATGCCATCACAGGCAATGCGAGAACCTGCCTTTGCTAATAAAATTTGCCCAATTTTTACCTGTGAAAGTGACATTTCTTGCCAGTCACCAGCTGGTGTTTTTACCGTAACTTGTTGTGGTGTTAAGGCAAGTAACATATTGATACTGTTTAAACTTTGCTTTTTGGTGCGTTCTTCTAAATATTTACCTAAGCGTACAAAAGCAATGACCATAACACCTGCTTCAAAATATACAGCATGTTCAGCATGTGAGGAAAACAGCCACATATAAGTTGAATATAGCCAAATGGTTAGCGTGCCTAACACCACTAACACGTCCATGTTAGCAAGTTTACCTTTAATTGATGCCCAAGCACTTTGATAAAAAGGTATTGCTAACCAAAACTGCACAATCGTTGCTAAAACAAACTGTAACCATACAGGAGGCATTAAGTCGTGCCGTCCAATCAGCATACCCATCATACCAAACAAAAATGGTAATAAACATAGCCAAATCACGATTAAACGATAAGGCATAGATTGCCTTTGCTGTTCATCAGTGACTTGAAATAAATCAGCGGTTTGTTGAATATTTGCCGTAAAACCTGTTTTTTTTACCCAGTCTAAAATTTGCTGTTCATCAACTTGTTGTTTATCAAAACTAATATGGGCAGTTTCATTGGCAAAATTGACATCAGCTTGATAGATGGCAGGTTTTTTATTTAATACTTTTTCAATACGAGTAGCACATGCCTGACAGGTCATGCCTTCAATGGCTAAAGTAATTTCACTTTTATTTAAATCATCTATTATTTTTTTTGAAGACTGTGTTTGCATATACTACCTAATTTAGCAATAATTTTTATTATTGCACAACATCAAAACCAGCATCTTCAATTGCTTCGATAAGCTGATTAATTGAAATTTGTTCATTATCAAAGATAATCGTAGCATTTTTTTGTTCAAAATTGGCATTAGCTTCATTGACACCAGCTAGTTGTTGTAATGCTTGATTAACACTTTTAGCACAGCCTCCGCAAGTCATGCCTTCGATAGTTAGGGTAATCGTTTGAGTTGTCATCATTTTTTTCCTTGAAGTGATAATGATTAAATTATTATATATGGATTTGTAAATAATAGCATTAGAAATAGTGCGAGTAAAAAAGCCCTTAACATCGTTAAAGGCTTTTTTTAGTCAATTGGTATTAAACACGTTCAATAATAGTGGCAATCCCTTGTCCTAAACCAATACACATGGTCGCCAAACCAAATTGAGTATCTTTTTGTTCCATCACATTTAACAAGGTTGTAGTAATTCTCGCACCAGAACAACCAAGTGGGTGTCCTAAAGCAATCGCTCCACCATTGACATTGATAATGTCTTGTTTATCAAGAATGTTTAGCCCTTTCATGACGGCTAATCCTTGAGCAGCAAAAGCTTCGTTTAATTCAATGGTTTGAATATCTTCTAAAGTTAATCCTGCCCGTTTTAACGCTTTTTTGGTGGCAGGTACAGGTCCATAACCCATAATCGCTGCGTCACAGCCTGCAACAGCCATTGAACGAATTCTGGCACGAGGGGTTAAACCTAAATCTTTGGCTTTTTGGGCAGACATGATAAGCATTGTAGAGGCACCATCAGATAATGCTGATGATGTACCAGCGGTCACAGTGCCATTTTTTGGGTCAAACACAGGTTTTAAATTAGCAAATGCTTCTAAATTGGCATCTGGGCGAATGACTTCATCAACGGTACATAATTGTAAATTACCGTCAGCATCATGTCCTTCAATACCAACGATTTCATTGGCAAAACGTCCCTCTTGGGTAGCTTGCCAAGCTCGTTTATGAGATTGTACGCCAAAATCATCTTGTTCTTGACGACTAATGTTATTAATACGTCCAAGCATTTCAGCAGTTAAGCCCATCATATTTGAAGCTTTCGCATAATGTTTTGAAGCGGTTGGATTAATATCAATACCGTGCATCATGCTAACATGCCCCATATGCTCAACACCACCAATCACAAACACATCACCTTGATTGGTCATAATTTGAGCGGCGGCAGTATGTAGGGCTTGCATTGATGACCCACATAAACGATTAATGGTTTGCCCTGTCACAGATTTTGGTAAATCAGCCAATAAAACTAAATTACGAGCAATATTCCAGCCCTGTTCTAGGGTTTGATTAACACAGCCCCAAATGACATCTTCAATTAAGCTTGGGTCAAAATCATGGCGGTTTAATAAGGCACGCACCAACTGTGCTGACATATTATCAGCACGCACATGACGAAACATACCATTTTTTGATTTTCCCATAGCGGTACGCACACCATCAATGATGACAACATCTTTTGGACTTAATACAGTCATATTATTTTCCTTAAATATTCATGAATTATTAATTAAACTGATGGATAAAATGTCTGATTATTTGCGACCATATTACGCACCATTTGTGGAGCTTCATACGCTTTACCTAAATAGGCATATTTATCGCAAAGCTCTAAATATTTTGTTAATCCTATTTGGTCAATGTAGCGGAAAACACCACCACGGAACGGCGGGAAACCAATGCCCATTAACATTGCCATATCTGCCTCTGCAGGTGTTGCGACAATATTATCTTCTAAACAACGTACTGTTTCATTACATAACGCTAACATCATGCGGTCGATGATTTCTTGGTCATCAAATTGTTTATTATCTGTCACAACTGATTGAATAATTTCATAAGTGACTGGGTCAGGATTTTTTTGTGGTTTACCTTTTTTATCTGCCACATATTGATAAAAACCAGCTCCATTTTTTTGACCTAGACGATTTGCCTCAAATAATGTTTGAATACTGCCTTTAAAATCAGGTTTCATACGGTCAGGGAAACCTTCTGCCATAACTTCTGCACCATGTATGCCTGTATCTAAACCAACAACGTCCATTAAATAGGCAGGACCCATTGGCCAGCCAAATTTTGTCATGACTTTGTCAATATGAACAAAATCAGCCCCTTCTTTTAATAATAAATCAAAAGCCCCAAAATATGGGAATAAGACACGATTGACTAAAAAGCCTGGGCAGTCATTCACGACAACAGGCACTTTACCCATTTTTTCTGCCAAAGCGACAGTTGTAGCAACTGCTTGTTCTGAAGATTTTTCACCACGAATAACTTCAACCAATGGCATACGATGCACAGGATTAAAAAAGTGCATACCAACAAAATTTTCTGGGCGTTGTAATGCTGATGCTAAATAACTAATTGAAATTGTAGAAGTATTTGATGCTAAAATACAATCTTCTTTAACAAGGCTTTCTACTTCTTTTAATACAGCAAGTTTGATATTTGGATTTTCAACGACTGCTTCAATCACAATATCTGTTTCGCTAAAATCACCGTAATTTAAGGTTGGACGGATACGACTTAATGTTTCACCCATTTTGGTAGGGGTCATTTTGTTGCGTTCCACTTGTTTGGCTAATAATTTGCTTGCCTCGCTCATGCCTAATTCAAGTTGTGACGACTTAATATCTTTCATGATAATTGGCAAACCCTTACTAGCGGATTGAAAAGCAATGCCACCGCCCATAATGCCTGCACCAAGTACCGCTAATTCTTTAATGTCGTGAGCTTTAGTACTGTGGGTTTTTACCAGTTTTTTTACAGCTTGGTCATTTAAAAACACACCGACAAGGCTTTCTGCTTGAGGAGTTTTGGCGACTTTGGCAAAACTTGATGCTTCAATTTCTAATGCTTTATCTCGTGATAAATTAGCATGTTTTTCAATTGCTTCAAGTGCAATTTTTGGGGCAGGATATTGAGCAGGGTTTGCTTTAGCAAATAGTACACCTTTAGCACTGTTAAATGCCATGGCTTGTTCTAACTGATTGAGTTTAATTGGATTAATTTTTTCCTGACGGCGAGCTTGCCAATCTAACTCACCAGCAACACATTTTTTAACTAAATTTATTCCTGAAGCAATTAAATTATCATCAGCAACCACTGCATCAACTAAACCTAATTTTAAAGCCTCCGCAGGTTTTTTGGTCGCACCTGTTGCAATAAGTTCTAACGCATTATCAACACCAATAACACGAGGTGTTCGCACCGTACCGCCCCAGCCTGGAATAATGCCTAATTTCACTTCAGGTAAGCCAATGACCGCTTTTTCGCCCATGATGCGATAATCACAAACTAAAGTCATTTCACAGCCACCACCTAATGCAGCACCATTAATTAATGCAACTTTGGGAAATGGCAAATCTTCAAAACGATTAAATATTTGATTAATATCTAAAATCCAGCTACGAATGTCGGCTTCATCACGTTTAAAATGTCCAACAAACTCTGTAATATCCGCCCCTGCAATAAATACTTTTTTGCCTGAAGTGACAATTAAGCCTTTCACTTCTGGATTATTTTCTAAAATAGCAACAGCTTCAGAAAATTCTTTTAAAGTTGGTTGGTCAAATTTATTGACGCTTTGTGTTTGATTATTATAGTGAAAATTCACAATTCCATCGTCTAACACAGATACGCTGATGCTGTTTCCTTGATATATCATAAAATGTAACTCCTTGAGTTTATGATGAAAGTTGGGTTATCAGATTGTAGATTAGTTTAGGTTATTTTTAGGGCAAATAGGATTAAAGTCAAATGACTAGTGGGTCAGTTTTTTTGCTTTGTGGTATAATTTGTGATAAAAATTGTCAGTAGATTTTGATTAAATTATTGATTTATAAAAACAATTTTTAATATTGTATAATATTAAATTTAATATAAATTTTTTAATATACAAAATACTACAAAATCACCGATTTTCTATCTTGTTTGTCATAAAAAACCCTATTACAATCAAAGAGTTAGTTTTATTTTACTCGTGTATTGTCATGATAACTACCCAACAAGGCATCGGTTTAGTCGAAGTGATGGTTTCATTATTACTACTGGCAATAGCGATTTTAGGATTTACCAGTATGCAAATGACGGCTGTTAAAGCAACCGATGAAAGTATGACTCGTACAAAAGCCTTAACTATTTTACGCAATGGGGCAGAGATGATGCGGGTTAATATCGCAGGCGTTGAAACATTTAAAAATACGTTAAATTCTTCAAATTATCAGTCAATTAATCTATTAAGCTGTACTTCCTCAGGTGAACCAGAATTTTGTAATTCAGAGCAATTAGCAATACGAGAAGCTTTAAGTTTAAAACAATCTGCTGAGGCAAATAATATTCAGCTTGGTATTGATATTTGTCCAGAAACAGAAACTGCCCAACCTCGTCAATGTTTGATTGCAAGCTGGGGTAAAACCAAGCCTGTGTTTAGTGATGAGCCTGCCAGTCAGCCTTGTGCCAAAAAATCTAATGGTCATTATTATCCTCAAGCTCAATGTTTTATCATGGAGGCATATTAGTTTGTACCCATGTTGAAGCGTTGGTTTTTGTTGCAATCTCAATCAGGTTTTACACTGATTGAAATAATGATTGCTCTTATATTGGGATTATTAATTTCGGCAGTGGTGATACAAATTTATTTAATGAGTGTCAAAACCACGACTTTACAAAAAACAGCTAGTGAGTTACAGCAGGCGAGTATTTTTGGTATTCAGCAATTAGAAAATCATATACGCCTTGCTAATCTTGGTAATCCAATTTCTCACATTACCAGTGATACGGTGCAAGGAGGCATTGTCTTGACAGGTACAAATTTAGGTATATTTACTTTCAATGATACAGGCGAAAAGCTGGATAGTTTTGCTCAAGTTGGTTATTTATCGCGTAGTGCTGGCGATGTGATGATGGGGGAACGGGGCTGGACAGGTATTTCTAATACGGATATTCCCAGTGACCAGCTGACTATTCAATATCAAAACATTACGGAAAATGTCATGACTGATTGTGAAGGTAATGATATTGAAATTAATGATATTGTGATTGAACGCTATTTTTTGCGAGAGGTAACAGGTGGTCGTAGTAAAGCTGTTGTAAAAGATTTGGTATTAGCCTGTGATGCAGGACGATTAGCCATTGGTAAAGTGGGTAAAAATACGCTACAAGTATTTGCTGGTACTGACCAGCGTAATTTTGGACAGGCAGGACAAGAGTTTATTACAGGGATAGAGCAATTTAAAGTGTTATTAGGTGTTCAGTATCTTGGGCAACCATCATCGACAATTAGTTATATACCAAGTAAAGATTATTTAGAAAAATTCAATAACGCCGTTAGTGAAAAACCAATGATTATCGCAATCAAAATGGGTATGATTGTGCGAGGCGATACACCATTGGTCAATCATCAGCATGAACAAAAATTTATATTATTAGGCAAAACCCAACAATTAAAATCGGCTCAATTAGCACCTAAGTATTTACGCACAGTTTACGAAGCAACCACATTTTTGAGAAATGCTCGACTAATTAGCATTCATCAGCAATAAAAATAGGGATATGTTATGGCAAGGTTACATCGTGGCACTGGTGTTTACTATCAACGGGGGGCTGTTCTAGTTGTTGTGCTGTTGTTTTTAGTATTGATTATGTTAGCTGGTGTGATGGCAGTTCGTCAGAGTAATGTCGATTTAAAAACGGCTACCAGTGACCAAATTAATACCATATTGTTACTATCATCTGATAGTGCTAATCAAAAACTAGAAATGATGGTAAATCGTGATGTCAATAGTGAAGAGTATCAACAAGTGATGAGTTTTTCTGGTGTGTTTGGTCATTTTATTTTAGAAGAAAACCATAAAAAACACGAAGTCATATATTGTTTTAACCCTCGTAATAAAAAATATTTAGTTGCTAATACAAGTATTAAAGAGGCATCGGGTGGTTTTTGGAGTGGGTTAAATCATGGATTTTGTGATTATCAACAAGATGCAGGCTATACCAGTGCCAGACAAACACTGATAACGCAAGTAAATATTAGTACCAGCCAACGCCAACAACAACAGGCATTTAATCATATGGTCACAGGCAAAGACACACATCAGCTAACAAGTACAATTTACCCGTTTGACATTCGCATTACGTCAATTTTACCTGCCTATCATGAACCAAAACTTGGCTCAAAAAAATGCCTTGAACAAACTAGTATATTGGTAAAAAGTCAATCACCTTTATTAAATTGTTTACAAGAGGCAGGCACGCCCAGCAAAATGTTATATCAACAAGCTGAACTGTCCAATCAGTCACAAGCTACAGTTTGTATGGATTTTGGAGCAGAAAATCAGTCATTAAATCCTGAATGTCTAAAAAAATCATAGTATTATATAAAAGTGTGACAGAGAAACTATCATGTTGTATTCGGTGGTATTCTTAAAAGTTATTCAATTATTTGTTGTTGCTATCGGCTTTATAGCTTGGGTAAATGTTTGGGCAGATGTTAAGGGTAAACAAATTGGCGATTTAGAAATTTATCAACCAGCCGAACAAAGTACGATTACAATGATGATGATGCTAGATACTTCAGGCAGTATGTCAGCATTAGTGGCAGGCTGTCAAGATGCAGGCGATATGCCTAGTAATATTCAAGTTATTGATAGAAAAAGTGAAAATTCTAATACAATCCCAAATTATACTAGACATTATTGTATAGGTAGTGATGGCAAACGTTATTATGACCGTTTAACTCGATTGAAAGATGCGATTTTTACCTTAATGGATAGCCCAAGATTAGATAGTCAAATAGTGATGGGAATTGGGCAATATCCATCACAAAGCGATAGTGAAAATATATTTACTTTTGCCGACCATCGTAGTGGAAAAATTGTCGTGCCTGCCCGCCCTCTTGACCAAACCCAACGTCTAGCCATCAAAACTGCTGTTGCTCAACTTCAAGGTATCGGAGCGACACCAACGGCTAACGCTTATGCTGAAGTATCCGCCTATATGATGGGCGAAACTACCTATTATGGCTCACAGGCTCAAAATTATTTTTTTCGTTTTATTGATAATCAATACGTTATCTGTGGGAAATGGCAAAATAATCATTGTGAAAAATGGTATGGTTGGTATCCTGCCAATTCTGCGATGATACGTTCGGGTATTTTACCAACTTATCAATCCCAAAAAATTAATGGTTTTGATGGGCGTTTATACGTTGGAGATAAAGTAGATAGAGGATTTTTAAAATCAACCAAAGAAGCCAAATCGGGCATAAAATACAAATCACCGTTACCCAGTGTTGCCAGTGAATGTCATGGACAAGGTATCTATTTTTTAACTGATGGTGAACCCAACAACGCATTTGACCCGTTATCTATCATGAAATCTGCTTTAGGTTCAAAAGCATCACAGTTTAATATTAGTACACATACATTAAAAAATGGCTCAATGATGGGACATGCCATGCCAGAAATTGGCGAATTTGCCAAAGCCTTACGCAATCCTGAAAAAAATCCAATTGGACGAGAAATTAAAACTGCGGTAGTGGGATTTGGCTCAGTGTTTGATGTTGATAAACATACAAATAACTTAAAACCAGAGGCACAAAAAATCATTCGCTATTTAAGTGATAATAACAACTCAACAAAAAAACCTTATTATAATTGCGAGCTGATAAACAATATTGATGCAAAAAATGCCTGTAATTGGGGGGCAAAATCTCACCCAAAATTGCCCAATGTTGGTGGTTTTGGTGAAGGTGGATTTTTTTCTGCTCAGTCTACAGAAGATTTAATTGATAGCATGGTACAGTTTACGCATGAGCTTAATCATAGTATTCCATCTGCACCATCGGGGACGATTGCTATTGCTGATGACCCTTATCAGGCAGGCTATCAACAATCGACTGCTTTTTTACCGACAGTCGAGGCAAAAGTTAGCGAAAATTTGCTGATTTGGTCGGGGAATTTGCAAAAATATCAATTAAATAATGGAACGCTGTATGCCAATAATCAACAAAAAGTTTTTTTAGATGATAGTGGTCGATTAAATCCTGAGGCAATAGATGATTGGTCAGGTGGCATGTACGCTCAATTAACTTCACCTTTTCAACAACTTGGCTCTGGACGGACAGTGTTTGTTGAGGATAGTCTGTCGGCAAATACCACGAATACAACTTTAAGAAAAATTGGGGTTGATGCTAGCGGAAAACCTTTTGGTTTTAAAGAATTAACACACCCTATTTATACCGATACGATAAAACGCATATTATTAAATTTTTTAGGATTTGATAATTTGCCTGCTGTAGCTGTGGAAAATATGCAGTTATCTCAACCAAGCCATGAAATAAAAGTACTTGGGTCGATTATTCATTCCACGCCAACAGTGATTACTTATTCAGCGACATTAGATGACATAGGACGAATTAGCCAGCAACGAGATGACTATATTTTGTTTGGTTCAACCGATGGTGTACTGCATTTATTAAATAATCGTTCAGGAAAAGAAACGTTAGCAATAATTCCATTAACTACTTTGCAAAATCAGCCAAATGCGTTAGTTCATGGGGCGACACATAGTGCGATAGGTTTGCCAAAATTTGGTATCGATGCTCCTTGGCTAGCCAGTATGGATTATCAATATGATTGGGCAAATAAAAAAGTTACGGTCAAAGTCGGCAATAATCAAGGCGTATTTGTGTATGGTGGCTTGCGAATGGGGGGCGAGGGGTTATATGCGATGGACTTGAGCAACTATTATCAACCAAAAATGCTATTTTATATTAACCATTTAACGCATGGCTTTCATCGAATTGGAAAAATTTGGGCAAAACCAAGCAAAGGCAAAATCAAACTACATGCGAAAGAAAATCCCATTGATGTGTTAATTTTTGGGGGTGGTTATGATAATTGTTATGAATATGAAAGTTTTGCAGTTAATGCTCCAATCGATTATCGTTGGTCGCAAGCATGTCATGTAAAGTCACGGTCACAAACGCAAGGTAATGCTATTTATATGATAAATGCTAAAACTGGGCAATTAATTTGGTCAGCGTCTTCAGCAAATAATACTGCGTCATTAATTGCTAGTATTAATCATCAAGACATGAAAAACAGCATTGTTGCTGGCGTGACTGTACTTGACCGCAACAATGATAATTTATTAGACCATATTTATTTTGCAGATTTAGGCGGGCAAGTATTTCGGGCAGATTTTGTCAATGCAGGTAGCGTTGATACCGAAAGTAAAACGATAGAAGCTTTTCAAGCCATAAGAGTGAATAAAATTTTACAAAATGCCCATCAGACAGCTAGTCAATATAGCTACCGATTTTATGAACGTCCTGTAGTTAGTTTTTATCGCAATCCAGATAATCAACAATTATTTGCTGTTGTCAATGTGATTTCGGGAGACCGTAGTTCGCCATTATCAAAAATGCGTGATAATCCACAATATGCCGACCGCTTGTATGCGATTTTTGATAATGATATTACAAAAGCGGATAGTTTATTTTATGATAAAAAAATTCCCTTAACTGTTAATAATTTACAAGATAAAGATTTTGTCAAATTACCAGCAATTCATAAAAATATTGATTTACAAATGGTGAAAAGTAAACAAGGTTGGTATTATCCACTCACTCGATTTGATGGTTTTCAACAGGTCAAATTTAGCAAAGGCGTTGGAAAATCAGCAGTAATCGACCATGTCTTATACACCACAGTTTATAATCCAGATATGCGTTACCATGATATAAACCCTTGTAGTGCCAAAATCGTTGGCGGTTCAGAACAGCAACTATATTGTATGCCTTATGGTATTTGTCAGCATTTGGCATCAGAAACAGGCACAGGCGGTTTTATCCGAGCTGGGCAAGGTATTCAAGAATTAGCGTTTGGGGCTAGTCATAAAAATAATCCTTATCAGCGGTTGTTAATTAATCCACAAACTTTATTAGAAAGAAGTAAAAATCGTGTCAATTATCATCATGATGGTAACAAAAATCGCAGTTTACTCGATGATGTTCAATATTTGCATAATCCACACATTCAACAACAAGGTGGCGATGGCTCAGCGATTGAACTGATTTTTAATGAACGATTTATTTTTCAGCCAAAAGCATGGTATGAAGTTGAGTAGTTATCATGCAAATAATTGATAGGATAAAAATCAAACAAAAAGGATTTACTTTAATAGAGTTAATGGCAGTTGTGTTAATTATTACTATACTTGCCAGCGTTGCCCTGCCCACCTATCGTTACTATATTTTGCGTAATAGCGAAAGCCAAGTTCAAAGTCGTATGAAACAGCTTGAAATTGAACTCAATAACTGGCGAGCGACAGCCCTGACTTATAAAGGTTTTACACCAAAGCAAATCACAAATGATGGTCAAGTCATCTATCGCTATGACCACAGCGATAATAAAACGATTTATGTACCAGAAAATAGTCATCAACAAAATTATCATTATAAAATCATACTTGATGATGGCATGGGAAATAGTTTATCTGGTGAAAAAAATTTACAACAAGTCATTCAAGGTAATGGCTGGCGAATGTTTGCCGAACCCAATCCAAACAGCCAATTTGCCAATGCCCATAAATTTTTATTAATAAGTAATGGCACACAATGCAAAGCCAAAACGCATGATAGTAGCGTCACCCAACAAAGTCATGACTGTGGAACAACATCGGAGCAATGGTAAAAAATGAAAAATCAAGGATTTAGTTTAGTTGAAATATTAGTTGCCCTTGTGGTGATTGCAGTATTAGCAAGTATTGCCTATCCTAGCTATCAACGTCATGTCATAAAAACTAAGCGTACTGCGATGATGGCACAAATGCACCATATCGCCAGTAGTATCGAAAATCAAAAACTAATAAAAGGTAGTTATCAACATATTGATGTTACGACCATGATAGGTGACTATCCCAAGCAACAGCCATTATATCATGTAACGATTAATCCCTCGCCATTATCTGAAGACTGGCAAATCACTGCCCAGCCCAAGATTGGTACAATGATGGAAAACGATGGTGATTTGACGTTAAATGCTCAAGGGCTAAAATGTCGATTAACCAATCATCAAAAGATGTGCGGAAAAGAGGCGGAGTTTCACCATTAAATTACATAAAACTCTTGGTTGTTTATGCAAACATGAGTAACTTTTTCAAATAAAATCAATGATATTATTTAAATCTTCTAATAAAAACCCTCAAAACTCCCCCATTTTATAGATTTTTTCTGAATAAAAACTGTCAAACTTCAAAAAATTTACCAAACTGACAAATTATAGTAGGCAGATTTTAGCAATGATGGTCAAAAAATAACATTGGTATTTCCCAGAAAAATCACATCTGACAAAAACCGTCAGCACTGACAAAACGCTTTGACCGTTCATTCCGAGTAAATAACCGTTTATCTTTAACTTTAATTTAAACACTATAAAGCCAAATCAAAATATCTGCATAAAAAAAGTTGGCATAGGGAATGCAATAATTATATCAAGAAAGCAAGGTTCTCAACAGCGAAGTTCACCAAATCCTGAAAGAAAATTGCTAAATAGATAATCGGTCACCTAACCTAACCTAAACACCTAACTCGATTATCTATACACAGATACCTAACAAATTTTAGATTTTTTATATTAAAGGAGTTCATTATGAACGCTCAAAAAGGTTTTACTCTTATCGAATTAATGATTGTTATCGCGATTATCGGTATTTTGGCAGCGATTGCATTACCAGCATATCAAGATTATACAGTGCGTACCCGTGTTACAGAAGGTTTAGGTTTAGCAGAGCCAGCAAAAACAATGGTTTCTACAGAAGTTTCTTCTATGGCTGATTTAAAACGTACAGCAGATACTTGGAATGCTCAGGCGGGTGGTAAAGGTGCAACTTCTAAGTTTGTAGAGAGTGTACAAATGGAGAATACCACAGGTATTATTACCATTAAATATATCCCTGATTCAGTTGGTGTTAAGACTGGCGAAGAAACATTAACTTTAACACCATGGGTACGTGTTAATGCAGCTGGTAAAGCATTAGCTGCTGCATTAGCAGATGGTGAATCAGGTGCGTTAGATTGGGGTTGCGCTTCTTCTTCGCATGTATCTGCTACTGACCAAAACGTTACAATTAGTACTAAAGGTTCTTTATTACCAAAATATGCACCAGCACAATGCCGTTAATCTAACCACGTATAAAATCAAAAACCCTTGCCATTGGCGAGGGTTTTTTTGTCAAAAAACAGATAAGTCGGAATTTTTGTAGTTTTATCTGTATTTATTTGTGATAAACAATAAATGATTTAATATGTGTTTGTTTCATATAAACTTTGGATAAAAATATGCAACATCAACGAGGATTTACATTAATTGAACTGATGATAGTCATTGCAATTGTCGGGATTTTATCTGCTATTGCATTGCCTGCCTATCAAAACTATACCATTCGGGCGAGAGTGATTGAAGGTTTGAACTTATCTGCACATACAAAATCGCTGATAGGTGAAACTGTGGTGAGTCGTGATGATTTACGCCAAACGGCACAAATATGGAATAGTCGCTCATCAAATACAGGAGCAAACTCTAAATTTGTAAACTCGGTTTTAATGAATGAAACAACAGGCGTAATTACGATTAGTTTTAACCCTACAAGTGTTGGTATTGCACCAACAAATAACGAATTAACTTTAACGCCTTGGGTAAGAGATGGTCAATCAAATGGTGGAAAAGGATTAGCTTTAAACACGGCAATTTCTTCTGGTGTGTCTGGTAGTATTGACTGGGGCTGTGCCTCTGATAGTAATCTATCAGCTACTGATGATGGTATTACGGTGATTGTACCCACAAAACCTTTGAAAAATATGTATGCCCCAGCCCAATGTCGCTAACAATAAAAAGATATAGATAAAATGAAAGATAAAATAAGAGCGTTTTTGATACATTTATCCATTAGCCTAGTGATAGCATTGATAACAGTTTTAGTCGTATATGGTGTATGGAACCCTAATCCTTTGTATAAAGCAACGGGCGTTACCCATATTTTTTTATTACTTTTAGGTATAGATATTGTTTTAGGTCCATTATTAACATTGATTGTGTATAAAAAAGGAAAAAAAACACTCAAATTTGATTTGATAGTCATTGGTTTATTGCAATTTGGAGCTTTAGTATACGGTTTGTATAACGTATATGAAGGTCGTCCTGTATGGATTGTCTATAATATTGATAGGTTTGACCTAGTACGAGCGAACGAAATCGATTTACGTCAAATAGATAAAGCAAAACCTGAATATCAAACAATGAATTTAACAGGAGCAAAATATGTTACATCGGTTATTCCTGATGATTTAGAAATTAAACAAAAAATTCTGTTTGAGGAAATTGGTTCGGGTATTGCTCCATCTCAGCGTCCAGAATTATATGCACCACTTGAACAGTCAAAAGCAACAATACAAAAACGGGCTCAGGATTTAGCAAAATTAAATCAATACAACCCACCAGAGCAAGTAAAAACTATTTTAGCCAAATATCCGACAGCAAACGGTTTTCTACCACTAAAAGCCAATGCCCAAGATATGACCGTGTTAATTGATAAACAAACAGCGGAAGTGATAAAAATTGTGGATTTGCGACCTTGGCAATAATTAACATTTGATAAAAGTATGGGTTGGAATTTGCCCCAACCTAAATTTTTTTTGTAACACTTTTTCGATTTGGCGATAACCGTTCCACCATCTGTCTCGCCAATGGCAACATCTCACCACAAATCAACCCAGCCAACAACTCACTACAAATCGGGGCATACGCATATCCTTTTGAACCCAACGCCGAAAACGTCCAAACTCGACTATCTGCCAAACCCACCTGCCCAACTAACGGCAAATAATCCACCGTCTGCGAACGTAAACCAGCTTGACCTTGCCAACTTGTTGAAACGTTTAAATTATTTGCTAACTCAGGCACGGCTTCTTTTAAAATTTCAATATTCATCAAGTGGTCAGCATCTTTAGGCGAAGTATCTAAAGTGTTACGCACAAAACCCGCCCCCATCAAAAAATATGTTAGTTAAATGTTATGTATGATGTGATATATCTTACTTATACTACTTATTATGTAAGTAATCAATCATAGGCTTTTTATCAGATATTTGTTAAAATTAAAGAAACTAATATAAAGGCAGTCAATATGACAACATTTATTTTAAATATTCCTGATGATATTGTGGCACAGGCAAAAGCGGTTGGCGTATATGATGAACAGTCTATTTTACAAGCGTTTAAAAAGTTTATTCAACAGCAAACCCCACATGTTAATCAAAGACAGCTTGGCGGTGCAGAAGGTTTAGTGACTTATATCGCAGATGATTTTGATAAACCTTTAGATGATTTTAGAGATTATATGTGACGAAAGGTTATTTACTTGATACGCATGTGATTATTTGGTTATTAAGTCAGCCAAATAAACTCTCAAAACAAGTACAAGATATTATTCAAAATCCAAATAATCAACTATATTATAGCTTGTTAAGCATGAACGAAATTGCAATTAAAGCTAGTCTGGGAAAAATAGTTCTAGCTGATAATTGGCAAATTATTTATCAAAATTTGCTGGTAGATAAACAAGTTATATTATTGGATATGAAATGGCAGGCAGTGACAATTTTACAAAATTTGCCATTTCATCATAGAGACCCGTTTGACAGAATGCTCATTGCTCAGGCAATGGCGAATGATTTAGCATTGATAAGTGCAGATAGTCATTATGCATTGTATGATTTATTAGTCATTTGGTAATAACTACGCTATCCGACTATCTACAGTACCCATCTGCCCACGACGATAATTAAACGGGCGAATGGTTGGGAAAATTGCCAAGTGTCCAACTATGACGGTGTTAATTGATAAACAAACAGCGGAAGTGATAAAAATTGTGGATTTGCGACCTTGGCAATAATTAACATTTGTAATAATAAACATTTGATAAAAGTATGGGTTGGAATTTGTACCAACCTAAATTTTTTTTGTAACACTTTTTCGATTTGGGTATAATCGCTCTAGCATATTTTTTCCTAATGGTAAAATCTCACCACAAATCAACCCAGCCAACAACTCACTACAAATCGGGGCATACGCATATCCTTTTGAACCCAACGCCGAAAACGTCCAAACTCGACTATTTGCCGAACCTACCTGCCCAACTAACGGCAAATAATCCACAGTCTGCGAACGTAAGCCCGCCCGTCCATGCCAACTTGTTGAAACGTTTAAATTATTTGCTAACTCAGGCACGGCTTCTTTTAAAGTTTCAATATTCATCAAGTGGTCAGCCTCTTTTGCTGTCGTGTCTAATGTATCACGAACAAAACTTGCCCCCATCAAAAAGTACGCCTGTTTATTTTCATCAAAACATGTGCAATAACCGCCATATTTTAATGGTAACTTTGGCAGAAGATGATTAGATGATATCGCAAACCAACTGACTTGCCCACGACTGTAATTAAATGGACGAATGTTTGGTAAAAACTGACAAGTATCCAATGCGGTACAAATAATTACATGGTCAAACACTTGATGTGATTGATGGGTGAAATTTAGTATAACATGGTGATTTTGTTGATAAAAATCCAATAATTCATCTTGAATAAATTGAATATTTTTTTCAGTTAAAACTGCTTTAGCAAAATTTTGTGTATGAATTAACCCTGCCTTTTCTAAAAAAATTGCCTCGCCTGTTGGCACACCTGCTAAATTTTCAGCCTGTGTTGCAGAACGCAACTGGGCAAACGCCATAGGAAAATCATTGACTTCGGATAACTCAATGCGGTTATGCGATAATAAATCTAAACAACCTGTTTGCTGAAAAATTGCTAAGTTCGATTGCTTGGCTAAATTTTGATAAAAACGACTGCCTGCCAAATAACCAATAGCATGTAAATTTGTTGTCATTCGTTGCAAGCTGGTCAGCTTTGGAGCAAGAAATGCTCGAGGGTTGCCAGAGGCTTCGGCAAGTGGTGCCGTTTTATCAATCAATGTTATTTTATGCCCTCGCATTGCTAATGCGTAAGCACAGCTTAACCCTGCCACCCCAGCACCTACAATGGCGATAGATAATTTTTTTGTATTATCTGACAAAGTAGGAAGGGTAAAACTTGGCTGAATTGTTTTAGTTTTTCGAGGGTATTTATGGATATATTGTGGTTTTTTGTTCAATTCAATCGGTAGATTTTCTTGAATATTGGCTAAAAAAACTGCTGTTAGCATTTCACGTTTTTTACCAAAACCTTTAACTTTTTTTACAGAAAATCCATGATGTGTTAAACCATGTTTTACCACACTTGCTACACTAAACGTTGATAATGTAGTATTTTCTCCAGAAAGTCGTTGAAGTTGTTGAAAAAGTTGCTCTGCCCACAGCTCATGATTACACGCAGGGGCAAATCCATCTAAAAACCAAGCGTTAATATGAGAATTACCTGTGATTTGTGCTAGACTATCAGTTGCATCGCCTAACCAAATATCCAAAGTTAGCCTATCTGCAAAAAAATTTAATCGATGACAACCTGCCAATGGTGGTGGGTAATTTGCTAATAGTTGTTTGGCAAGAGGGGTTAATTCTTGCCAACAATCTAAAGCCCTTTGTAAATCGGTCTGGCACAAAGGAAATTTTTCAGTAGTGATAATATGTAGTCGGCTATGATTATCAGGGCGAACTTGTTGCCAAAGTTGCCAAGTTGCTAATATATTTAATCCCGTACCAAAACCAATTTCACCAATAGTAAAAGTTTCATAATCTGCCAATGTGCTAAAACGTTGTGCTAATTGATTATGTTGTAAAAATACATAGCGACTTTCTGCCAAGCCGTCAGTTTTGGAAAAATATACATCGCCAAACATTGACGAAATAGGAACAGCTTGCCCTAAATCGTCTGTTTGCCAAATAATATCAGCGGTATTGATACAATGGGGGTTTTGTTGGTGCATTATCTTGACTAATTTAATAATTTTTTACTTACCAACGAGCCCGCCGACCGATAGCCCAGCCAATAAATGAACCTAAAATAATACTAATAATGGCAGTCATTGCTCCGTAAATAAACAACTGTCCACTACGTTCATTTACTAAAACATTTACTTGCGTGGTTAAACTATCAACTTGACGTTGTAATTCCGCATTATTCGCTAACAGTTTTTCATTTGCTTTTGACAATTGTTGTTGATTAGGGGCGGTGAGTTGGGCAAGGGTTGGTTGATTGGGAGCAGGTGCAGGGTTTTCATCGGTAGTTGGTTGATTGGCAAGTGGTTTGCCTGTTTTTGGGTCATTCACCACCACTTCAGGAGCAGTATAGCCGACAGTTGCCATACTGCCTAGCATCATGATTAACAAGGTTTTTACAAAAAATTGTTTCGCTAACATAATCAATCCGTGCAAATTATTTCGATGTTGGCAATGCCTGAATGAACGGTTTAATATCTACATGACTATAAACGCCAGCATGTAAATATGGCTCAGCACTTGCCCATGCCTCAACAGCCTCATTATCTGCAAATTCAGCAATGACCACACTACCCGTCATTGTTGTTTCACCATGGGCAACAGGCGTTGGCCCTGCTATTACTAGACGACCTTCTGCCTGCAATGCGTGTAGTCGTGCCAGATGAGCTGGGCGAGTGGCTTGGCGTTGTTCGCTACTATTTGGCACATCATGCCCAATCAATACATAAAGTGGCATCATTTTTCCTTATTATTTAACGGTTGTTGAATATTGGGGTTAATATGATTTTTTAAAAACATAAACTGTCCTATCATAAATACTATCATCACAGGTAGCCAGCCATAAGTTTTAAAATTAATCCAAGTTTGTTCGGAAGTATGGAAAGCAAAGTAATATTGTAATACTGCCATTATAATAAAATAAATCACCCACGCAAACGTTAATTTTTGCCAGCCTGATTTAGTTAAATTAAACATACTTTGCATAGCAAGTTGTAATAAAGGCTTGCCAATCATCATGCTAACCAATAATGCAACCGCAAATACACCATTGATAACTGTTGATTTCCATTTTAAAAAGCTATCATCGTTAAATAATAAACTTAATCCACAAAATACTACCGTTAAAATTAATGTAACCCATTGTTGTTTATTGAGTTTGCCTTTTTGTTTCACAAAATGCACAATATAAATCACAATAGTAGCAACTAATAACGCACCTGCTGCCGCAAGAATACCAAACTTATTAGCAACATAAAAAAAAACAATTAGTGGAATAAAATCTAATATTGCCGTCATAAAAAGCCCAATGAAAAATAATAACAGTTAGTTTACACTGTCAGCCTAAAATCGCAAGTTTTGTTTTTAAGGTTTATCGTGAAAAATCATTTATTCAACCAAAGCCCCATTTATACCCAATTACCTATCGACCTACATTGTCATAGTACCTGTTCAGATGGCACATTTTCTCCAACAGAGGTGGTAAAAATTGCTCATAGTAAAGGCGTAAAATTATTATCATTGACTGACCATGACACAATTACAGGTATTGAACAGGCGCGTCAGACTGCCAATGAATTAGACATGACGCTAATTAATGGGGTAGAAATTAGTTGTCGGCATCGGGTTATTGGTGGTTATAGCAAAAAGCCTGCCCAAGCGGAAAAAGTCATTCATGTATTAGGCTATGCGTTTCAAGATAGCGAAAAAATGAATACTAAACTATTAGCTATTCAAACATCACGGGAAACTAGAGGCTATGCGATGTGTGAAAAAGTAGCTAAAATTTTTTGCCTATCCATAGATGACATTTGGCAAGATGTCCTACAAGAAGCCAAAGGCAATGCTAAAGCAGTAGGTCGAACGCATATTGCCAAAATGATGGTCAAACATGGGATAGTCAATGATGTACAAAAAGCATTTTCTAGCTATTTGGCAGACCATAAATCTTGTTATGTTGCATTAGAAGGTTTAACATTAAAAGATTGTATTAAGTTAATTCATGATTGTGGTGGGATTGCCTCATTAGCTCATGCAACCCGTTATAATTTAACAGCCAATAAAACTCGAAAATTAATCGCAGATTTTGCCACAGCAGGTGGGGACGCAGTTGAGCTACCAGCGACTAATGAACCGCCTTCGACTCGGCATATGATAGACCGTTGTATCAAAGAACATCGATTGTTAGTGTCGGTCGGTAGCGATTTTCATGGTATAACAATGCCTTGGCGGGTATTAGGTGGCGTACCTAAATTGCATGAAGGGCAAATTGGTATCTGGGAAAAAATATTATAAAGCAATATTAAAAAACCATGTGAATAAAAACATGGTTTTTAATTTTATTATCACAGTGACTACAGGTTATTTTTTCTTTGTTGGGCCTAACAACATACCCATCTGACGACCTTCTAATTTTGGAGCTTGTTCAACATTTCCATATTCAGCGGTATCAGCGATAATGCGTTCTAATTGATGTAAACCGATTTGTTGGTGAGCCATTTCACGTCCACGAAACCGAATACTGACTTTAACCTTATCTTGTTCTTGTAAAAACTCGATAATTTTACGCAGTTTCACTTGATAATCTGCTTCCTCTGTACCAGGGCGTAATTTTATCTCTTTTAACTGCGTTTGTTTTTGGTTTTTCTTCGCTTCTTTGGCTTTTTGTTTTTGGTCATATAAATATTTTTTATAGTCCATAATTTTACAAACTGGCGGTTTGGCATCAGGTACTATTTCGACCAAATCTAGTTCAGCATCACGGGCGTTTTGTAATGCCGTTTTAATATCTACAACACCAACTTGTTCACCATCTGCTTTTACTAAACGAACTTCTTTGGTCCGAATGTCTTCGTTGATGTTTAAACGGTTTGAACTCTTAATAACACTTACTCCTGTGTTGTTTTTTTGATAAGTCGCCCTTTTTGAGCAACAGCTTGTTCGACAAGGGTTAAAAACTCTTCAACGCTCATCACGCCTAAGTTTTCACCTTCACGAGTCCGCACATTGACTTGATTGGCTTCGACTTCTTTATCACCCAATACGAGCATATACGGAATACGTTCTAATGTACGTTCTCTAATTTTAAAACCTATTTTTTCGTTTCGCAAATCAGTAATCACTCGCAATCCTGCGTTTGTCAATTGTTTAGCGACATTTTCACAAGCATTCGCCTGATTGTCGGTGATATTCATCACCACGACTTGTTGTGGAGCAAGCCATACTGGAAACCAACCTGCGTAATGTTCAATGAGCATACCAATAAAACGTTCAAATGAACCTAAAATTGCTCGATGTAACATGACAGGGGTATCACGTTCGCCCTGTTCATTGATAAAAGAGGCATCTAAACGGGTTGGTAAATTAAAATCTAGCTGTAATGTACCACATTGCCAAACCCGACCTAAACAGTCTTTTAAGCTAAATTCAATTTTTGGACCATAAAAAGCCCCTTCACCTTCTTGAACTTCCCATGCTAAACCTGCGGTATCTAGTGCATCAGCAAGTGATTTTTCAGCCATATCCCACAATTCATCAGCACCCACACGTTTTTCAGGGCGAGTTGATAACTTCATGGCAACATCATCAAAGCCAAAATCTTTATAAACATCAAGTGTTAATTTAATAAAGGCTTGAGCTTCATCACGAATTTGTTCATTGCTACAAAAAATATGGGCATCATCTTGAGTAAAACCACGCACTCGCATTAATCCATGCAGTGAGCCTGAGGGTTCATTACGATGGCAAGAACCAAATTCTGCTAAACGTAATGGCAAATCACGGTAAGATTTTAGACCTTGATTAAATACTTGCACATGACAAGGACAGTTCATAGGTTTAATGGCATAATCCCGATTTTCAGAACTGGTAGTAAACATATTGTCGGCATAATTTGCCCAATGGCCTGATTTTTCCCACAAACTTCTATCAACAATTTGTGGGGTTTTAATTTCTTTATAGCCATTTTCTCGTTGAACCTGTCGCATATATTGTTCAAGCACTTGATAAATTGTCCAGCCATTTGGGTGCCAAAACACCATACCAGGGGCTTGCTCTTGCATATGAAACAGATTGAGTGCTTTACCAATTTTGCGATGGTCACGTTTTTCAGCTTCTTCGATGCGTTGAATGTAGGCTTTTAGGTCTTTCTTATCCGCCCAAGCTGTACCATAAATTCGTTGTAATTGTTCATTTTTTGCATCGCCTCGCCAGTATGCACCACTCATTTTGGTCAGTTTAAATGCCTTTAAAAAGCGAGTATTAGGCACATGTGGACCACGACACATATCGATATATTCTTGGTGATAATATAAACCCATATGCGTTTCATTTGGCATATCAGCGACCAAACGTAGTTTATATTCTTCGCCACGTTCACTAAAAATAGCAATGACTTCATCTCTAGGAGTCATTTTTTTGATAACATCATAATCTTGATTAATTAGCTCAATCATACGTGCTTCGATTTTTGCCATATCATCAAGGGTAAATGGCTTTTCACTAAAGATATCGTAGTAAAAACCATCATCAATCACAGGTCCAATGACCATTTTGACATCAGGATATAATTGCTTTACCGCATGACCAAGTAGGTGAGCGCATGAATGTCGAATAATTTCTACACCTTCTGGGTCTTTTGGCGTAATAATTTGTACGTTCGCATCTTCATCAATTGGGTCGCACGCATCAACCAGTTTGCCATTAACTCTGCCAGCGACAGTTGCTTTTGCTAAACCTGCTCCAATACTTTGGGCAATTTGCATAACTGTAGTTTGTCCGTCAAATTGTTTAATATCGCCATTTGGTAAAGTGATAGCTACCATAAAAAATGTCCTTTGTTCCGTTGGCAGTGATGACCGCAACTATCGGTCATGTAACCGCTAGATGTTGGAAAAATGAGGAAATATCAAGTCATATCAAACTTACATTGTTTGTCTTGTTGATTTTCCCGTGATTATATATTTATGCAAATAAATTATTTTGCGTTTAAAATGTTTAGTATAACAAAGTTTGATTTAGAAAAAAATATCCGTTTTATAAATTGATAATCATGCTTAAATGAAATTTAGAGAGCATCTAGCAGATGAGGAAGTAGCCATATGCACAATCAATTACCTGTTGAATTACAACGCCACTTTTTTAAAATTATTCTTGAACAAGGGAACATTGATGAGTTTGAAAATTGGCTGTACCAACAGCAAAATTTAGAGAATTATTTAAAAAATGATGATTATTTGGCATTAATTAGTTTGGACTTTAAAAATAAGCAAAGTTTGATAAATATTGAAAAAATTATCATGCCATATTTAAATTATACTGATTATTATAATAATTCATTAAAAAATAGTTTATTAATATTGATGAATAGTCCAAATGATATAGAACACTTAGCAAAAATTTATGATTTTTATTGTCAAGGTTATTATTTTTTAAGAAAATTAGCGTTAAGCTATGGCTTATATGCAGAACATTATCTGACAGGAAATTTAAAAAAAGACTGGGCATTATCTGGTCAGCATTTACAAGAAATCATACAACAGGCAAAATGGCTGTATGATGATTTGGATAATGGCAAAATTGTTTTATTAAAATCACCAAGTTACCATTATGATGATGAACATTATCAGGATTTTCGTCATCATCATGACAGAAAAAAAACAGATTTGGATTAGATAACAGTCAAACTATAACGACTACTTGATAATTTTTAGTAGTCATTATGTTTTTGGGTGATTTAGACATTAATTGTTAAATTTTAACTATTGCACTAAAGATATGATTTGCTTAATTTTTACCTAGCAACATACCCATTTGTACAGGTACACTATTATATAAGCCTTTTTGCCAAGCAATTTTGGCTTGTTTTGGTAAAACGATAATTGCCGTTGAACCCAAATAAAACCGCCCTAATTCGTCACCTTTGGCTAAAGTCATATCATGCGACTGACGTTGCACATGGTCACTGCGTTGAATTTTTCCTGTGGCGACTGTTTCAATGCCTGCAACAATCATTGCACCCACTAACACAACACACGCTTTACCAAATGCCGTTTCAAACACGCAAACACAACGTTCATTACGAGCAAATAAATCTGGAATATTTTCTGCTGTTTCATTATTGACAGAAAATAACTGACCTGGTACATAAATCGTTTCGATTAAACGCCCTGAAAATGGCATATGGACTCGATGATAATTCGTTGGGGCAAGATAAATCGTTGCAAAACTGCCATCAGCAAAATAATCACCAAGTTCATAATCTGCTAACAACTGAGCCACATCATAACAACGCCCTTTTGCCTGTAAAATCTGATGTTGGTCAATTTGTCCAATTTGTGAAATTTTGCCATCGGCAGGGCAAATAATCCCATTTTCAGTGTCATCAATTGGACGCATTCCCTCTTTTAATTCTCGAGTAAAAAAATCATTAAAACTATCATATTGGGACAAGCTACCTCGTTGATATTCATCAAGTTTAATTTTATAAGCTGTCGCAAACGCTCTAATCAGGGTTTTTTTGACAACAGGGTGCTGACTGGTTGCAAGTTTGCCTGCAACCTCGCTAATAGTTTGTTGTGGTACAAAATTTTGTAATGTTGTAAATAAAGTCATAACTTGCCTTGAAGAATGGTTGTAAATTACTGGGTTTTATACAGATTTGCTATTATAATCAAAAACTAATAGAAAATCTTTGTAGATTATGTGATAGATATAAGGTGATTTTATGAAAGCAGTGATACAACGAGTAACATTTGCAAATGTGATGGTAAATGAACAAATTGTTGGCGAAATTCAACAAGGTGTATTGGTCTATCTGGGGCTTGGGCATGATGACACTTTAGAAAAAGGCAAAAAAATGATTGATAAAATATTAACCTATCGATTATTTGAAAATCAGGCGGGCAAACTAGATAAAAATGTTCAAGAAATACAAGGAGGTATATTGCTTGTTTCACAATTTACCCTGTTGGCAAATACCAACTCGGGTCGCCGTCCCGACTTTAAGCTTGCCATGTCACCATTGATTGCCAAGCCGTTATTTGCTGAAATTGTTGTCTATGCAAAATCACAATATTCGCCCATTGCAACGGGGGAGTTTGGGGCAAATCTGCAGGTAAATAGTTGTAATGACGGACCGATTAACTTTATTTTAGAAGTTTAAACCTTCAATTTTGTATCATTGATAAATAAAAAACTTATCTTTGTATTTCAAATAGGTGCGTTTTATAAGCTTATACTTTACTGAACGCAAGATTTTTTCTTATATAATCATGGTTATCTTGTTAATCGTTAATCACATTGATTTATTTCATCATAAAAAATAGTTGAAAAGTCGATTTTTGCTTTTTATTTTTAGCAAGTCATGCTATAACGAATATGAATTTTGTAACAAGGAGTTACTATGGACGATAGCAAAGAAAATATTTATCAGATTGAATTAAAAAAATCCGTACACTTTTCTATTAAAACAATTAATTCTAATGCCGAAAGCGGTGGAATTCGTTTAAGTAAATCACAAGAACTTGATTTACCTTATATTAGTGCTAGAACATTGCTGAATGAAGGCTTAATGATACCTACAGATTATCAAGGTAATGCACAAAAAGCACGAGTTTTTAAAGTTATCAAAGCCATGATGCTCAATGAAGATATCAGTAAACAAGAGCTAGATTTTCAACAACAAGTGGTTAAATTAACGCCAGAGTTAGCAACATTATTTGATAAACCTTACCAAGAAAATTTATCGTATATTAATCCACGAGTACGACAGTTATTAATCCCTAAAAATGGTAAATATTTATCAATTAGTCCAATTAGCAGCGCAGGGGTAAATTATTTATTCAATCAAGAAGTTGATGATATAGAACAGCAAATTAAAGAAAAAGATGCAGATTTTCATAATTTACAAATGGCGGTGTTTGGTATTGGTGGTTCAAATCCGCAAAATGTTGGTGGTTTGGTGAGAGAAATGCAACGTCCAATTGTATTATCAGCACCTAAAATTGATAACCATAGCCGACAAGCGTTGGCGATTTTTTATCGAGGATTTCATTATTATATTAATAAAGATTTATTAACAGATTGGGCAAATTTACTTAATATTCAATTGGACAAAACGGCAAAAAATCCAATAAAAAATTGGCATGAAAAGACTGTTTATTCCCCAAGCAGTGATATGAAAGTTCGAGCTAAAGAAAAAAATTATCTACAAAATATTGTCAAATCTATTTTACGTCAAGGCGATTTTCATAGACAAAATTTAATGAAATGTGTTGATATTTTACCATCATTAGATGAGTTGCCCCGTCAAAGTTTTTGGTCATCGCCAGAGGTTGATTATATTACTCAAGGATTAATTGAACCTAAACTGCGTGATGATAGCTGGCGACATGAGTTTGCAAAGAATTTGGCACAACGGATTATTATAGGAAAAATACAATCTGATGATAATCAATTGGTTAGTCATAGTTTAGATGATAATGCTCGTTATAGATTGATACGATATATTTTAGAGGAGTTATCGTGAGTTTGTATCTTGTTATCAAACAAATGTATGTTAAAAGTGCTAATATGCACAGTAGTAGTTTGTTATTAGGTGGTGTACCACTGATGGCAAGTAGTATGTTTGCTCATCATTTAGCCAGAGAAATGAATTGTCAAGATGAAGGGGTGATATATGTTCATTATGATATTCATCATTTAGGTGGTCAAGCAGATGGCAAATTTACGCCTGCTCAACGCCGTGGAGCGATGTTTATTAATCATCATGATTATGTGGAAAAAACCATTAATTTATCATTACAGCCAACAGCTTCTGCACATTTAAATTGTAGTTTGGTGATTAAATTATCAGCATCGAAAATTCATATTGAAAAACTGAAAACGATAATTTTGCGTAGTCGTTTTGCTGGTGGTCAAATTATGGATATGCTAGGTGTAAGCATTTATGAGTCCGATGATTTATATTCAGCATTAACAGAGATAAAATCAGGTTTTATCATCGCTGACAGGCAAGATTTACTAAAAAAATATCAACAAATAACTTCAACAAATCGTGTTCAGGCGTTTACTCAATTATTAGCCATGAAACAAGATAAGTTAAGAGAAATTTTTGTTGATGAGTCAATAAGTTGGCTATCAGCGACAACAATTGGCTATGCGTTATTAGAACAGCCAACCGATGAACGATTGGGTATTCGGCAGGCAAATCAACAAGATAGCACCTTTCATGCCTATGCAGAGCCTTTGACTGGCTTGGTGCAATATGTATCGTTAAGAAAGATACTTGAAAATGACGACCTTGAGCTTGAAGATTTCATTTGGCGTTATCACTGGTTGCAAGAAGATGTTTTTCTATTGCAACAAAATTTTACTCATTAAACTTTATTCATTATCTAACAACAGGGAACAAATGCAATGGCAAACTTTAAAAAACTACCAGCAACTTTAGCATTACAACGTGGTACAGTCATTAGCGATGGTGCATTTTTTCATCAATTGGCAGATGGTACAGAAAAACCATTACAAGTGATGTATCATGGCATTCGTGGTACACAAAATGTTGCAGGAAATAAGGAAAAAGGAGCATGTATAGGTAACAGCATTGCCCGAGAAGTGAACAATATTCAACAAACTGAGTCTGCAAAATTGTTACCTAACGCTAAGTTATTAGTAAAATGGGATTTACGCTTTATTAATTTGGATTATATTTTCTTTGCGAGTAGCTCAGAAAGTGGCAAAAACAAAGATAATGAGCATAATTTTCGCCAAGCATTTCAAGAATTTATTCAGCGAGCTAAAACCAGTGATGGCTTAAAAGAGGTTGTTCGCCGTTATGTTCGTAATGTTGTGAATGGGCGTTGGTTATGGCGTAATCGCATGGTTGCTGAAAGTGTGATAATTCATGTTAATCCTCATCATGATGAAAAACAATTATTTACGTTTAATGCGTTAGATTACAATTTAAAAGATTTTAATAATCCAAGTAATGAAGAACAGCAACTAGCAGATATCTTATTGCAAGGTTTAACAGGTGATGCGGTAAATGCAGGATTGCACATTGAGGCAGTTGTTGATTTTGGTATGGGTGGGGTCGAGGTTTTCCCTTCACAAAATTATTTAGAGGATAAGCCTAAAGGATTTTCTCGTTCATTATATCAACTTGACCCTGTCAAACCACAACGTCAAGCAGATAATAATCAATTTTTAGGGCAGGCAGGTTTACGAGACCAGAAAATTGGTAATGCCTTACGCACGATTGATACATGGTATCCAAAATTTATCGAAAATGATAGTAAACCTATTGCGGTCGAACCCAATGGAGCAAATTTAGAGGCTCAAGATTTTTATCGTATTGGTGCAGAAAAATTATCTGCGTTTGATATTTTAAAAGAAATTGACGAATTAGACCCAAACAGTGAAAAAGGTATGTTTTTAATTGCTTGTATCATTCGTGGTGGGGTATTCTCTGAAGGTGGTAAAGCTAAAGAAGCCAAAAAAGGTAAATAACAATTATGAATAGCCAGTTTTATTTAGATATTCGTATCGTTGATTATGATAATAATACAGATATGACGCTTTCTTGTGTTCGTAATCAGGTGTATAACGTATTACATGGGGCGTTTCGACAACTGAATTATCATTATGCTGTTGCGTTAGTTGCCTCAGAAAAAATGAAAGCTAAACAGGAAAGTATTCAATTAAAATTTGCCAAGGAAGTAAAATTTAACTTTGATATTTTTCGAGTGTTTGCTGAAACGTATGAGGCATTGCAAGCCTTGATTGATGCGATTTTGGGTCATTGGAAAATTCGTGATTATACAGTCGTTGGTTCGCCAACGCCTGTACCAACTGAAAAAATTACCACATGGTTAAGTTATCGGCGTTTTCGTATTCCTTCACAAAAAGCGGAAATTGTGCCAAAAAATAAGGTTGATAAACAGCCATTGTACATTCGTCGCCGTCAATTTGCTCAACAGCAGGCATTGCCATATTTACAAGTACGAAGCCAAAGTACAGGGTATAATTTCTCGATATTTATTGAAATGAAAGTTTGTGATAGTGCAGGACAGGGGACACCAGATAGCTATGGTTTTGCTAGAGAAACTCAACCGTTTGCCTTACCTGTATTTTAGGAAAAGTTAATGAGTGATAATCGTTTGCGTCAGCAACGTAGCCGTCCCTTGATGCTTTCTAAACGAGCTTGCGTGTTTTATTTAGAGCGAGTACGAGTGATACTAAAAGATGACCGTATTGTATATTTAACGGAAAATTTTCAGCCTGTGGAACATTTTTATAATATTCCTGAAAAAAATACGGCATTTTTATTACTGGGCAAAGGCAGTTCTATCACCGACTCAGCAGTTCGGCGGTTGGCGGAAGCTAATGTTATAGTTGGTTTTTGTGGCTCAGGGGGTTCACCATTATTTTCTGCATTGGATTTGACATTTTTAGCACCACAAAGTGAATATCGTCCAACGGAATATATGCAAAAATGGATTAAAGTTTGGTATGATGATAATAAACGATTAATGATGGCAAAATTTTTGTTACATGAACGCATTAATATTGTTTGTCAATATTGGCAAAAAAATGCTGGATTATTACATCGAGGTATACACATTGATGAACAGTCATTGGCGAGTTTTCGTCAGCATATTGATAAAGCAACTAATCATGAACAGTTATTAACAGCAGAAGGACGTTGGGCAAAATCATTATATCGACAAATCGCTCAAAAGTTACAAATAAGCTTTGTACGAGAAGAAGGTAAGAATTCCCATGATAATATAGTGGATATTGTCAATAGCTATCTTGACCATGGCAATTATATTGCTTATGGTTATTCGGCTGTGACATTACATGGTTTGGGGATTAGTTTTGCGTTGCCGATTTTACATGGAAAGACTAGACGTGGTGGATTAGTATTTGATATTGCTGATTTAGTTAAAGATGCGTTTGTAATGCCACAGGCATTTTTATCGGCGGTATCTGAACATAATCAAAAAGAATTTCGTATGCAGTTAATCGATATTTGTCAAGATAATGACATTTTAGATTATATGTTTGATTTTATTGAGAGTGTTTGCCATAAAGCTGATGAGCTATAGATTAATAAGCAGATAATAATGAATAAACATAAGCATTTAGTAAAAATCTTTGCTAAATGCTTAATAATTAATGATTGCTGATTAATGATTTAAGATTTTCGATAAGAACGCTTGAGCTCGGTCGCTCTTTGCTCCTTGGAAAAATTCTTCACGGCTACAGTTTTCAACAACACTACCACCGTCCATAAAAATAATACGATTTGCAACTTGACGGGCAAAACCCATTTCATGAGTGACGCACATCATGGTCATACCTTCTTTGGCTAAGTCTATCATAACCTCTAGTACTTCCTGTATCATTTCAGGGTCAAGGGCGGAGGTTGGTTCATCAAATAACATCGCAATTGGGTCCATACTTAAAGCACGAGCAATCGCTACCCGCTGTTGTTGTCCACCAGACAGTTCCGCAGGGTATTTTTTTGCATGGGCAGATAAGCCAACTCGGTCAAGATATGCCAGCCCTTTTTTCTTCGCTTCTTCCTCGCTACGTCCTAAGACTTTAATTTGAGCGATAGTCAAATTTTCAGTAATTGATAAATGTGGAAATAATTCAAAGTGTTGAAACACCATACCAACACGACTACGCAATTTTGCAAGGTCAGTTTTTCTATCGCCAACAGAGGTGCCATTAACAATGATTTCACCTTTTTGAAAGGCTTCTAATCCATTCACAGTTTTAATTAAGGTTGATTTACCACTTCCTGATGGACCACAAACAACAACCACATCGCCTTTATGAACATGAGCAGTACAGTTTTTTAAGACCTGAAAGTCACCATACCATTTACTAATATCATTGATATTTATCATAATTTCTTTGCTGGCGTGTCCGCTATCTGAGACTAAGCCACCAAATTCATTTAACCATGTTGTTTCGTCAATTCGGGTTACAACTGCCATAATTCTATCCTTTAAATTTTTAAGCGTTTTTGTAATCTGCTAACTGCGAGTGAGGCTGGAAAGCTAATCATAAAATATACCAAGCCTGCCAATAAAATATAATGTTCTAACAGACCCATCATTTCACCTCGTACATAACCTGCACGGAAGAAATCAACTAAACCAATTGCAAATACAAGGGTAGTATCTTGGAATAAAATAATAGATTGTTGTAACACTAACGGTAACATTTTACGAAATGCCTGCGGTAAAATGACTAATCGCATGGTTTGGCTATAATTCATGCCCAAAGCTTTGGCAGCATTGATTTGCCCTTTACCAATTGACTGAATACCTGCCCGAACTACCTCAGAAAAGTAAGCAGCTTCAAACATCATAAACGCCAAAATACAAGAGGTAAATTTTGTATCCATGGTTAAATAACTGCCTGTTACCCAGTTATAAATCATTGGTACAGCAAAATAAAACCACAATAAAACTAATAACAAAGGTACAGAACGAAAATAGTTTACATATAACTTAGCGGGTACAGACAGCCATTTTTTTCCTGACAATCGTAATAACGCCAAAATTGTACCTAATGTTAGACCGCCCACGACCGCTAAAATTAATACTTTAAAAGTCGTTAATAAACCACCCCATAAAACAGGCAACGCCGTTTGTAATTCCATCATGTTCATGCCTGACCCCCATCAATTTGACCTGGAATACGCAAACGTTTTTCAAGCTGACCCATTAAAAATATCAATGTTAAATTAAATAATAAATAAATAATGGTTGCATAAGTATAAACTTCAAAATTATTTTGCGTATATTCGCTGATGGTTTTAGTTTGGCTGATTAACTCCATCACGCCAACCAATGATGCAACAGAAGCATTTTTAAAACAGTTGGTTAATTCTGAGCTAAGTGGCGGTAAAATTACTCGAAAAGATTGTGGTAACAATACATAACGATACACTTGAGCCGTATTAAAACCCAACGCATAAGCAGCATTACTTTGTCCTTTAGGTAGTGATTGAATACCTGTTCGTACTTGTTCAATAATACGGGCAGAAGTAAACAAACCTAAACCAATACTTGCAGAAATGACCGCTGTTGTATTTGGATTTAAATCTTGATACCACCATTGTTGTAATGCTGGTGTAAACCAAGTTGGTACAACATAGAACCAAAAAAATAGTTGAATTAATAACGGAATATTACGAAAAAAACTGACATAAGCAATCGCGATATTTTGGGCGGTTTTATTTGGTAAGGTTCGCATCACCCCTAACACCGTACCAACCACCATGGCAATCAGCCAGCCAATACTACCAATAAACAATAACCAACCAAAACCTGTTAGCAACCAGTGCCAGTAAACCTCATTACCGATGCCTGTTGATTGAAACAGTACGCCCCAATTCCACTGATAATTCATAGGCTTATCCTTAAATCCACACTTTATGATACAAAAATTGCCTAACCCTCTGTCCTAGAAGGCTTGGCAAATTTTTAATAATATATTTTTAAATAATCAATCAGTGAGATTATTTAGCTGGTGCATTTTTCGGTTGAGCCCCATCGTGTGGGTCAGCAAGCAAGGCTTTTAAGTTGTCAGACATTGGGAAGTCCATATTGACATTTTTTGGTGGGATAGGTGTCATAAACCACTTGTTATAGATTTGATTGATTTCACCTGATTTATAAGTATTTTTTAACGCTTCATCAACGACTTCTTTAAATGCAGCATCATCTTTGCGTAACATACAGCCATAAATTTCAAAAGATTGTGGCGTGCCAACGATTTCCCATTTATTTGGGTCTTTAGCTTTGGCTTTTTCACCTGCTAATAACACATCGTCCATCATAAATGCTTGGGCTCGTCCATTTTCTAACATCAAGAATGCTTCGCCATGGTCTTTGGCAGAAATGATATTAATACCCATTTTCTTTTCATCATTATATTGACGAATATAACGCTCAGAAGTTGTACCTGCAGTTGTAACTAAGGTTTTACCTTTTAAATCTGTAAAATCTTTAATACCAGAATCTTTGGTTGTTAATAAACGTGTACCAATTTCAAAGAAACCAACAGAAAAAGCAACTTGTTTTTGACGTTCTTCATTGTTAGTCGTAGAGCCACACTCTAAATCAACCGTACCATTTTGTACTAGTGGAATGCGAGTTTGTGAAGTTACTAGATTATAACGAACTTTTAAATCAGGCATATTAAGCTTTTGCTTAACTGCCTCAACGACTTTCAATTGTAAATCATGGGCGTAACCAACAGGTTGATTTGGATTGTCTGCAATATAAGAGAATGGAATAGATGAATCACGATGACCTAAAACGATAACACCTGATTTTTTAATTTTATCTAAGGTACCTTCTGTTGTAGTAGTAGTTGTTGAGCTTCCTGCATCTTTGCTTGCTTCTTGTGGTGCTTTATTACAAGCCGTTAATCCTAAAGACATGATTACCATTGTTGCTAAAGCGATTGGTTTAATTACAGTTTTAGCCATCATCGGACTCCTTTTTGTGATGATATTACCAAAGTAGTTGTTACCATAATATTGCTACTTAAGCATATATTCTGACCATTTTTAAATAAAATGACCAGAATATTTCCGCTATATTATTGAATTATTTCCTACATTACAATAGGGTAATCTAAAAATAATCATCTATTTTTTTAATTTTTAGGTTTCATTTTGGTAATTGAATTGTAAAGTGTTGAAATGGTTTTTCGCTCGCTTGCATCATAATATCAGTGATGCAGGGCAAACGATAAAACGCCTGATATAATCCTCTTGCTCCAAAACGTTCAATCTCTTTTTTATTCTCAGTGATAAGTTGATAAACGATTTTTTTAGGCAGTTCTACGCTACAATCCACCATCTTTAATTGACTTTTTAAAATATTCCATGGGGAGCTTGGACTATTGTATAAAATCTCACAATAACCCTCAATATCTAATGGATTTAGGTAAATAATTTGTCCAATTCTACCTGCCAACTCATCAGGAAGACCGCATTCTGTTAAAAATAAATGATTGAAATCTTTTATTTTTTTGTCATTTTTTTCTTGATGAAAACCAATGTTAGTTTTTGAAAGTATTTTTTGATGTATACCAAAACTGCCAGATAAAATAAATAACATATTTTCAGAATTTATATGTGTTGGATAATAATCCTTGTTATGATGTTCAATAGGAAATGGGGCAGACCCTTCAATGACTGTTAGTAACTGCGTTGCAATATTAGAAAAAGAGTCATCAAAATTAGACGTTAAAAATAACTTATCAAACTCATCAAGATATATCACAGCAAATTTAGCTTTTTCACAATTTTTATCTGCTTGTTCATAAATCATACGACCAATTGTATCAAGGTTTGTACCGACAATTCCTGTACGAACTAGCGTTGAACAATCAATTATCACTAAATTAAAATCATATTGTTTGATTAAACTTTTAATTAAGTGAGTTTTGCCTGTCCCTGTATTTCCTAGCAATAAAATTGGTGATTGTCGTATATAGTCCATGCTATTTTGTTGTTGTTTTACGCCAATTTTCATATCACCTTTCTTTTCTTGATACAGTTGTGAATTTATCTCAAATATTTTGTGATAAAAAAATGCTGTTGCCAGTTTTTTTAACGCATCTTCTTGTCCAATGACAATTTTTTGAACGTTTTTTATGGCTTGCGATGGTGATAAAACTGTAAGCTTTTCATTGTTAATTTGCTGAATTACCTCTTTCATATTTGATAATTCAATTAAATTGAACTCATTGTCGTTTTTATCATCAATGTTTTCATCATCAATGTTTTCATCATCAACGTTTTTATCATCAACGTTTTTATCATCAAATTTAAATAATGGTGGGCATGGTTCGTCATCATATGTTTGCATAAAAGCTTTGATGGCACGAACAAGTTCTGTTTCTGAATATAATTCAGGTATATCGTATTGATAACAAATAGTTAGCCATTCTTTTGCTGATTTGATAATAAGGTTTTGCACAATTTCTTTTTCATCAGTCAATAATTGAACAAAATTTTTTCGTTCATCTATCCAAACGTTAATTAACTCCTCAATTTGAAACTGTGATAATACTGGGATAGACTGTAAAACTCGAGATTTTTCTAATGTATTAAGAGATAAAGACTCTTTTAATAAAGTCAGAAATAATTTTTCGTCACAATCGATATGGTCGGGAAATTTAACGTTTTTTTTTACAGTATTTGACATGGTTTGCCCCTTGCTATTTATAAAAATTATGCTACAATTGCCCTCGATTTTATGGTCTTTGAGCCATGTATTTATCAGTATCATAACATCAAAAAACATACCAACTGTTATTTATTCTCGACTTTATCCACAAAATAAATCGAGTGGCAGACCTTTAACATTAGCATATCTATAAAAAATTTCAACAATTTATTCATTTAATTTAGTGATATATTTTTTATTATCATTATTTATATTAATGATAGTATTCCAAAAAAATTAGTTCCAGATAAACAATAGGTTAGCAAAGATGATTTCGCATAAAAATGATTTACGCCAACGCTTTTTTATTGAGCATAGCCCTGTACGAGGTGATGTTGTTCGGTTGCAACATAGCTTGATGCAAGTTATCGGTCGCAAACAGTACCCAGTTGCTTTACAAAAGTTGTTAGGTGAGATGTTGGTTTCTGCTAGTTTGTTAATTGGTACATTAAAAATTAATGGACGATTATCAATTCAATTACAAAATCCTAGCCAGTTTTCGGATAATCGTCCAGTATTAAAATGGGCGATGGCTGAGTGTGATAACTTTGGCAATATACGGGGTCTTGCAGAGTGGCAAGGCGATTGGACAACTTTTTTGACGGCAAATCAAGCATTTGCAACGCTTGGCGATGCAGGCGAGGGGGTGTTATTTATTAGTATTCACCCTGAAGGCGGGCAGGATTATCAAGGAATTGTTGAGCGTGTGGCTGATAATTTAGCAGATTGTTTGGCTCATTACCAACGCCAATCCGTGCAAATTCCAACGTTAATTCGTGTTGCGTGTGATGGTAGTCAAGCAGGTGGTATTTTGGTACAGTTATTACCACGAAATAGCGAAGAAGAGAAAGATTTTGTTGATGAAGATTTATTTCCTCGTTTAGAATTACTAACATCAACGATAACAACTGAGGAATTAACAACATTACCAGCCGAAGAAATTTTATATCGTTTATATCATGATGAAGATGTGGTAACACCAAAAGCGGTTAATTTACAGTTTTCTTGTACTTGTTCTCGAGAAAAAACCAGTTCGGCAATTTTTCAGCTTGGTAAAATACAGGCTTTAGAGTTATTAGAAGAACGGGCAGGTAAAATTTTATTAGATTGTGGATTTTGCGGGCAAGTTTATCCATTTTATCAAAAAGATATCGAAAATATTTTTAAATCAGTGTGAAAAATTCGTTGGCTCTTTGATTTTGTCTGGGACGATTTGTACAGGTAAAATCAGCCCTTTAGCAAATTCATCACTGATGACGTAATCATATTCACTGGCAGTAACGTTTTTTGTGGTATGAATGATGAGTTTACTTTGTTTACCGCTGGTGAGTTCGTGGGAAACATAAGCTGTATCGATTTGGTCAAGTATTTTAGACAGTAGTTCATTAACTGCCATACCAATGGTGATATTGTGTTGAGCAGTTTTGTTATCGACTTGATGAAAATCAGCGTAGGTTTTGACCGCATGACTATCTAAGGCAAATGGATAAACATAAGTTTTAGTATTTGCTGGTTTAATACCAGAATCAATTTTTTTCCAGTCAATTGTTATTGGTATTTGTGATGGTTGGCGGGTAGGTGTTTCTACGTTAGAGGGAGGTTGTTCCTTAGGTGGTTGTGTTTTTGGGGCAGGTTGGCAAGCGGTGAGTAATGCACTGCTCATCATAATCATAAAGCTATGTTTTTTTATTAGATTTTTCATAATTATAATACAGTCGTTTGCCAAGTATGATTGCCAAGTTTCATGATAAGTTTATCGCCATGATTGAGTTTACCCACGCCTGCAGGTGTGCCTGTCATAATCACATCACCAGCCTGCAGACTAAATACATGGCTTATTTCTACTAACAGCGGATAAATTGGAAATAACATCATTGCTGTATTGCCATTTTGCCGTAATTCATCATTGATATATAGTTGATAATGAATGTTTGTAAAATCACCAAATTTTTCATCAGTGACATTTATCCAGTCAGCAAGTACACCTGCCCCATCAAAACTTTTTGCTCGCTCCCAAGGGTGACCTTGTTGTTTTAGTTGTTGTTGTAAATCTCGCAAGGTCAAATCTAGTCCAAGTGTCACCGCACCGATAGCATTTTTTACTTCATCTAAGCTAGCATCTTTTAAATTTTTATTAATTTGAATTGTTAATTCACATTCATAATGACAATCGCCTAAACCATCTGGAAAGCTAATATTATCATTGACATGACGCAGGCACGAGCTAGGTTTGATAAATAAAATTGGACGAGTTGGTACAGCATTTCCCAATTCTTTGGCATGTTCGGCATAGTTTCGCCCAATACAAACAACTTTACCAATATTATTCATCGTCTATCCTTTTAAACGTTGGTTTTGCTCATTGGTTGATATGTTAAATGTTTATTGATACGCTTTTCAACAAATCTAAAAAATGCGATAAAAATCCATGATAACATTAAGTATAATACACCTGCTGCAAAAAATAGCTCTAAATTGGCGTAGGTTTTTGCAATCAAGGTTCTAGCCTGCCCTGTGATATCCATTAATGTAATTGTTGATGCTAAGGCACTGCCTTTTAACATGAAAATCACTTCGTTACCATATGCAGGCAACATAATGCCAAATGCTCGGGGTAAAATAATTCGGCGTAATTTTTGTAAATATGACATACCAATGGCATCAGCCGCTTCAAGCTCGCCTTTAGGAATGGATTTAATTGCCCCTCGGATAATTTCGGCGATATAAGCGGCGGTATTTAAGGTAAATGCAATAATTGCACACCAATACGCTTGCGAAAGTACATTATTCCATAACCAGCTATCAGGATTATTAATCAACGGAAATTGAGCCAATCCGTAATAAATCAAGAAAATTTGTACTAATAATGGTGTGCCACGAAAAAAGAAAATATAGGCAAAAGGAATAGCCTGAACCCACCAATGTTTTGATAAACGAGCCAACGCCATTGGTATTGCTAACAATAAACCAAGCACGCCAGATAATGCCACCAACTCAATGGTGATAATCGAAGCTTTTAGTAAGGCGGGAATACTATCAAAAATAACTTGCCAATTCCAATTCATATGACCACCTACTTGTTACCTAGTTTTGCTAATGGATTAGCTCGTAAACGTTTTGCATAACGTTCTGCAGGATTATTTAGCCATTCTAGCCACATAATCACGCCTGTGACAATGACAGTCATCATCAAATAAATCAATGCAGCTGCCATATAAAAAGTAAATGGTTTTTGAGTTGAGGTGGCTGCTGTGTAGGCATGACGCATAATGTCTTCTAACCCAACCACTGACACCAATGCCGTATCTTTTAATAATACTAAAAATAAATTGCCCAATCCTGGTAAAGCAACTTTCCAAACCTGTGGTAAGGTAATTCGCCAAAAAATTTGTCCTTTTTTCATGCCAATGGCTTGACCTGCTTCGATTTGACCTTTTGGGATTTCCTGAAAAGCCATACGAAAGGTTTCAGTTGCATATGCTCCAAACGCAATTGATAACGTAGCAACCCCTGCCCAGAATGGACTAATATCAACATATTCATGATAGCCAAACTGTGACAAAATGCCTGCTAATAATATTGAACCACCAAAGTATAAAAATAGCACCAATAATAACTCAGGAATACCACGAATAACTGTCGTATACGTTGTTGCAATGGTGCGTAACGCCTTAAATTTTGACAGTTTGGCGGTTGCTCCTAATAAGCCCAGCATCAAACCTATGACTAAACTAACTAATGCAAGCTTAATGGTAACTATCGTACCACTGAGCAACAAACCGCCGAAACCTTGTAAATCTAACACGTTGTCATTGTTCCTGTTATATATCGTTTAGAAATGATGAAATATATCATTAAAATTTCACCATTTCTAGTCGCTACTTCATTACCCTATTACCTAAAAATTACTTTTAAACTCAAATATTTAATTATGACTGAGGTTTTGGGGCTTCGGCAGTCGTTGCTTTTGACGCATCATTGTCAATACCAAAATGTTGTTGTACAATTTTTTCATAAGTACCATTTGCTTTAATATTCGCTAAAGCAGTATTTACTTTAGCTAATAAAGGGTCGCCCTTACGCACAGCAATTGCTAACTTATCATTAATATCAATCTCTTTGCCTTTGACTTCAAAACCTTTGCCAGCATCAGATTTTAGCCATGCGTAGGCAGGTGCTTTATCCGAAACCATAGCCCCCGCTCGTCCAGCTGATAAATCAATAAACGCATTATCTAATGTGTCATATAGTTTTGCCTGAGCTTTTGGATAAGTTTGTTCTAGCCATTGTGATGAAATCGTTGAACGTTGAGCGGCGATACTAGTTTTTTCAATTTGTCCAGCATCATCAGGATTAAATGTGCTATCTTTTTTGGCTAAAAACACCAGTGAATTTGTAAAATAAGGTTCAGTAAAATCAACCTGTCCTTGACGTTCTGGCGTGACTGACATTGCTGACACAATGACATCATATTTTTTACTATTTAATGCAGGGATAATGCCGTCCCAATCTTGCTTCATGATTTCACATTTTACTTTCATATCAGCACATAACGCATTGGCAATATCTACATCAAAACCACCTGCTGTGCCATCTGGGTTCGTATAATTAAACGGTTTATACGCCCCTTCCGTTGCAATGCGTAACGTTTGACTTGCAGACTCTGAGTTACCAGAAGCCTGAGTTGCTGAATTTTCAGCAGGTTTTTGACAGCCTGTTAATAAAACTGCCATCATAGTAAAAGCACTCGCAAATTTGATGGTGGTATTCATAGCGTTATCCCTATCATACTATGGTTAATTTAAGAGATTATTAAGAAATCGTTAATAATCTCGTTGCTATATGTAATTATTGAATATTAGCAAAATATTTTTGGTTAATGGTGTCATAAGTGCCATTGGCTTTTAGAGTTTTTAAAGCCGTATTAAATTTTTCAACCAATGGGTCATTTTGACGAAATGCAATAGCCATTTTATCATCAATTTCGATTGGTTGTCCTTTAACTTCAAATCCTTGCCCTTTTTCGGTTTTTAACCATGACAAAATTGGAGCAGTATCAGAAATCATTAAATCGGCACGTCCTGCCTCAAGGTCAAGGTAGGCATTATCTTGGCTATCATACAGTTTTGCTGTAGCTTTTGGGAAATGTTTTGCCAAATATTCAGAAGCGACTGTTGAGCGTTGGGCTGCAACATTTTTGCCTGCTAAATCGTCCGCTCCCTTGTCTACCCCTTTTTTACCAACAATCACTAAATTATTAAAAAAGTAAGGTTCACTAAATGTGACAACTTTACGGCGTTCTTCTGTATCAGACATACCCGCCATAATGGCATCATATTTTTTTGCTTGTAATCCTGGAATTAGGCCGTCCCAGTCTTGCGAAATGATTTCACATTCGATTTTAACTTCACTACATAACGCATTGGCTAAATCAATTTCAAAACCAATTAACTTGCCATTGGCATCTTTGTAGCTAAATGGAACAAAACTTGACTCAGTTGCAATTTTGATTTTAGTTGCGTCTGTTTTATTGTTGTTAGTTTCTTGGGAGGCAGGTTCAGTACTAGCTTTTTGTTCAGCTGGTTTTTGACAGCCTGTTAAGCCTAACATCGCAATCATTGTGCTACAGCTTAATATGGATAAATAACGTTTTTTCATCATCATAACCCCAATTTACCTTTAAATTATTCGCCAAAATGTTGTTTTTCTAAAGCAGATAATTTTCCACTTTTTTGAACGGCTTCTAACGCTTTATTTAAACTTTCTTTTAGGGCATCATCTTTTCTGACTGCCATGGCAATATTATCATTATTATCAATTTCATCGCCAACAATCCCAAATTTATCATTATTTTGTTTTAGCCATTCTTTAGCAGTAACTTTTTCTGATAATACGGCATCGACTCGTCCTGCTTTTAGGTCAAGATAGGCATTATCATAAGTATCATATAATTTAACTTCATTACCATTACTATATTTTTCTTGTAAATATGCACCTGGTGTGGTCGAGCGTTGTCCACCAAGCTTTACGCCTTTAATGTCTTGTAAGTTAAATTTCCCTGTTTTTGGTACTAACCAGACTAAAGTATTTTTAAAGTAAGGATTGGTAAAATCAACTTGCCCTTGACGTTCTGGTGTCACTGACATTCCCGCCACAATTACATCATATTTTTTGGCAATTAATCCAGGAATAATGCCGTCCCAATCTTGGGCAACGATTTCACAGTCAGCTTTCATTTCCGCACATACTGCTTTTGCAACATCAACATCAAATCCGCCTAAACTGCCATCAGCATTTTTATAATTAAATGGAGCGTAACCACCTTCAGTTGCAATTTTGATTTTTTGACCTTCAACATTTTGGGCGGAAGCGTTGTTTGCATTGGCTTCGGGAGCTTTTTCGGCAGGTTTACTACAGGCAGTTAAACCGATAGTCAAGGTACATACCATTGCCATGGTCATTTTAGAATTTAAGCGTGAAAAATTTAACATCATCTCTATATTCCTCTAAAAGATACGTTTAGCTAATTGATGCAATATTTTAAAAATCATTTGTGACACTGGTAAATGATAATTGATAATTGCTTAATATTATGATAAATATAGCCAAATTAACACAATTTAACAAAAATGCAAGATTTAATCAAAAAAATCCCACTATCTTGGCTGATGACTTGCCATAAAATCTTTGACTCGTTGCGATTTTGGATTATCAAAAACTTGCTCGGGTGTTCCAATTTCTTCAATTTTCCCTTGATGTAAAAATACTACTTGGCTGGAAACATCTCGGGCAAATCGCATTTCATGGGTCACGATTAACATTGTTCTGCCTTCTTCTGCCAAAGATTTCATGACCGCCAATACTTCATTAACCAATTCAGGGTCAAGGGCGGAAGTAGGCTCATCAAATAATAGCACTTGTGGTTTCATGGCTAAGGCACGAGCAATGGCGATACGTTGGCGTTGTCCGCCTGATAGATTTTCAGGATAGGCATCTTTTTTATCCAATAGCCCTACTTTTTTTAGTAAAGTTTCTGCTTCTTGAATGGCTTGGTCTTTACTAATTTTTAATACTTGGGTTGGACCTTCAATGATATTTTGTAAAATGGTTTTATGTGGCCATAAGTTAAAGCTTTGAAAGACAAATCCCATTTTGGAACGGAAATTTTCTAGCTGTTTTTGATTTTTTGCGACCAAGTCACCTGTTTTACTTGGTTTTAATAATAATTCTTTATCGCCTAAAAAAATTTGCCCTTGTGATGGGTTTTCTAATAAGTTAATACAACGTAATAATGTAGACTTTCCAGAGCCACTTGACCCTAAAATTGAGATAACGTCACCATCGTAGGCGGTGAGCGATACCCCTTTTAAAACTTCGAGGCTACCGTAGTTTTTGTGAATATTTTCAAGTTTTAATGCAATAGGTCGCATGGTTGAGGCGGTAGTTTCTGACATCATACGTTATCCAGCAATTGGTTAGCAGGGATTTTCATTCAAATATGATATTTTCGCTTAAAATAGGTATAAAAGGCAAATGTTTTATCCAGCGAGGTTTTACATTTTTTGCAAATCATCGTAAAATTTTGATATTGCTATTAATATTATAATTTTTAGTATAATATGGCGTTTTTAAAGAAAATATACTATACTTATGAGGTGCAAAATATCTGAATATGCCAAACTTAAAAAGGTGTAATATTGTATGATTTGGAATTGGCTAACAAGTAGGTAAGGTCAGAACATAAAAAAACTAGAGACAGCATCATGTACTTAACAGCTAGCATATTCATCAAACAACAAAATTTGCTGTTTGGCGTGATAGATGATTATGCGTTTTTGTGCAGAAACTTAAAAAATTCTGCTCTTTATGCTTATCGCCAAACTTTCTTTAAAGAAAACAAAACCCTAAATAAATTTTCTTTAATTAATGAATTTACCCAAACTAAGTAAGCTAATTATTGTGTCATACCAAGAAAGGTCAGCCAACAAATTATTTGTCAAGTTGTCTAAGAATTTTTAATCCTTTTGGGACTTGATAAAACGCTTTAAAACTGATAAAAGTATTAAACCTAATATTCCCAAATACTTAGATAAACAAAAAGGGCGTGCATACATTATCTTTACTAAACAAGCAGTTAGTAAAAAAAGATTTTGCGAGAGGCATTTTAATGTTTAGCCCATTTGATAAAACCAAACAAATTTCAATTAGTTTGGGTAAATTAATCAACAAAATCAACCATGACAATTTGTAAGCAGTTAAAATTGTTAAGGTGGCTAATGGTTATGTAGTACGCCAAAGACGGTTAATGTCTTAAAACGAATATGTGATGAGAAACGATGACAAAGGAACGCAAATGATTGAATTATCAACATATGATTATATGCAAAAAATCGGTAAGCAAGCCCGTTTAGCTTCAGAAAAGTTAGCGTCTGCAACAGCTCAACAAAAAAACCAAGCTCTGTTGGCTATTTATCAAGCATTATTATCAGCAAAAGCTGAAATTTTAGAGGCTAATGCAAAAGATTTGCATAATGGGCAAGCCAAAAATCTTGAGCCTTCGTTGCTTGACCGTTTGGCACTCACTGACGCTAGATTTGATGGTATGTTGCAAGGGTTGCAAGATGTGATTGCGTTGCCTGACCCTGTGGGTGAGGTGACAGATATGACGTTTCGTCCGTCAGGTATTCAGCTTGGTAAAATGCGAGTGCCGTTGGGGGTGGTTGGTATGATTTATGAATCTCGTCCTAATGTTACTATTGAAGCGGGTTCATTGGCATTAAAGTCAGGCAATGCGATTATTTTGCGAGGTGGTTCTGAAGCGTTTTATTCTAATCAAGCATTAGCAAAATGTGTGAAAATTGGTTTGGTTGAGGCAGGTTTGCCAGCAGAGGCAGTACAAGTGATTGAAACGACAGACCGTCAAGCGGTTGGTCAATTAATTACGATGACTGATTATGTTGATGTCATTATTCCTCGTGGTGGTAAAGGGTTAATTGAAAGAATTAGTCGAGAAGCCCGTGTGCCTGTCATTAAACATTTAGATGGTAACTGTCATATATTTGTTGATAAAGATGCAGATTTATCCATGGCAGAAAAAGTATGTGTCAATGCTAAAACCAGTCGTTATGGCACTTGTAATACGATGGAAACGTTATTAATAGATAGCCAAATTGCTAATGAAGCTTTACCCAAAATAGCTCTTGCAATTGTACAAGCGGATAACGCAATGCAATTACGGGTTTGCCCACAATCGATGGCTATTTTAGAAAATATTTCACAGTTACAATCACATTTATCCTTAGCGAATGAGACAGATTGGGATACAGAATATCTTGCACCAATTTTAGCAGTGAAAATCGTTGAAAATATTGATGAGGCAATTCGTCATATTAATTATCATGGCTCACAGCATACAGATGCGATTATTACTGAAAATTATAGTAAAGCTTTACAGTTTATGCGAGCGGTAAATTCTTCTAGTGTGATGGTCAATGCTTCAACACGTTTTGCTGATGGGTTTGAATATGGTTTAGGTGCGGAAATTGGCATTTCTACTGATAAAATCCATGCCAGAGGTCCTGTTGGTTTGGAGGGATTAACCTCACAAAAATGGATTGTGTTTGGGCATGGGGAAATTAGAGGTTAGCTGATTGTTCTATTGAACCAATATATTAATATGATATTAATTATTGGTTCAATAACTATTGGTTCGATATATTTACAAAGTTATCATAAATTTGGGGCTAGCCATTTTTCTGCAGTTTTAATATCCCAGCCTTTGCGTTTAGCATAGTCTTCTAACTGGTCTTGACTAATTTTGCCGATATTAAAATAGCTACTTTCTGGGTGGCTATAATAAAAGCCTGAAACGCTTGATGGCGGCCACATTGCATAGCTTTCTGTTAAATAAGTACCAATGGCGTTGGTTGTGTCTAACCAATCAAATAATTTCCCTTTTTCTGTATGTTCTGGACAGGCAGGATAACCAGGGGCAGGGCGAATGCCAACATATTTTTCTTTGATTAATTCTTCATTGGTTAAATTTTCATTTGCTTGATAACCCCAAAATTGTTTGCGAATAACTTCATGTAAATGTTCAGCAAATGCTTCTGCAAAACGGTCACATACGGCTTGTACCATGATAGCATTATAATCATCGCCTTTGGCTTTATAGTCATTGGCAAGCTCTTCTGCTCCAAAAATAGATACAGTAAATCCACCTAAATAGTCTTGTTTATTAGGTGCGATAAAATCTGCCAGACTGTAATTAGGTTTTCCGCTTGCTTTGTCAGACTGTTGGCGAAGATGTTCAAAGGCATGGGTTTGTGTGTTGCCATCATATACGGCGACAGTGTCGGGGGCGATACGGCGGGCAGGAGATAGTTTAATCACTGCTTTGGCAATGACAGATTTATTTTTGATAAATTTATCTATCATGGTTTGTGCATTATGAAATAAATCTTTTGCCTCTTGTCCAACGACTTCATCATCAAAAATTTTTGGATATTTACCAACCAAACCCCATGAAATAAAAAATGGTGTCCAGTCGATATAAGGCAGTAGTTTTTCTAATGGATAATCATCAAAAATCGTTTGTCCAAGCTGTTTGGGAATAGGTGGCTGATAGTTTTCCCAATCATATTGAAAACCATGTTCTATCGCTTCTTGATAGTTGAGCTTTGGGGCTTTAGGTTTACGATTGGCGAGGCGTTCACGAACTTGGGCATACTCAGCACGAGTTTCATCAATAAAAGCTTGGCGTTTTTCTTTGGATAATAAGGTTGTCACGACACCCACTGAGCGAGAAGCGTCAGTGACATAAATCACCGCATCATTTTGATATTGTGGTTCGATTTTAACAGCCGTGTGAGCTTTTGATGTGGTTGCACCGCCAATCATTAATGGCAATGTCATGCCTCGTTCTTGCATTTGTTTTGCAACATAGACCATTTCATCAAGGCTTGGGGTAATCAGTCCTGATAAACCAATCACATCGACATTTTCACGAATGGCAGTATCTAAAATAGTTTCACAAGGTACCATGACACCTAAATCTATCACTTCATAGCCATTACAACCTAAGACTACGCCCACAATGTTTTTACCAATATCATGAACATCACCTTTTACGGTTGCCATTAGAACCTTACCTTTGCTTTCGCCTTCGACTTTTTCCGCTTCAATGTAAGGGTTAAGCCATGCTACCGCTTGTTTCATGACTCGGGCAGATTTAACCACTTGTGGTAAAAACATTTTGCCTTCACCAAATAAATCACCGACCACGTTCATACCGTCCATCAATGGACCTTCAATCACGTCAAGCGGTCGTGGATATTTTAGGCGTGCCTCTTCAGTATCTTGGTCAATAAAGGTGGTAATACCTTTGACTAACGCATATTCAATACGTTTTTCAACAGGTTCATTTCGCCATGCTAAATCTTGTGAGCCGTCCTTTTTTTTGCCTCCTGCATGATAGCTTTCGGCAATTTCCATTAGATGTTCAGTGGCTTCTTGTTTACTCTCACCTTGATTACGGTTTAAAATCACATCTTCAATGGCATTGCGTGCCTCTAGTGGAATGTCATCATACAGTTCAAGCATTGCAGGGTTTACAATGCCCATAGTCATGCCTGCCTTGATGGCATGATATAAAAATACGGCGTGAATAGCTTCACGAATTGGATTTCCACGAAAACTAAAAGATACGTTTGAGACCCCGCCTGAAACCATGGCATTTGGTAAATTTTCGCTAATCCAACGAGTCGCATTGATAAAATCAACACCATAATTATTATGTTCTTCGATACCTGTTGCTACAGCAAAAATATTTGGGTCAAAAATAATGTCTTCAGATGGAAAACCAACTTCATTGACTAAGATGTCATAACTGCGTTTACAGATTTCAATTTTGCGAGCCTCTGTGTCTGCTTGTCCAACTTCATCAAATGCCATGACAATAATTGCTGCACCATATCGCTGACATAAACGGGCTTTTTCAACAAATTCATCATAACCTTCTTTTAAAGAAATTGAATTAACGACAGGTTTGCCTTGTGTACGTTTTAGCCCTTCTTCTAAAATATCCCATTTTGATGAGTCAATCATTAATGGCACACGGCTAATGTCTGGCTCACTGGCAATTAAATTAACAAAGTGTATCATGGCTTGTTTTGAGTCAAGCATTCCTTCGTCCATATTAATATCAACGATTTGGGCACCGCCTTCGACTTGATTACGAGCTACATCTAATGCTTCACTATATTTTTCTTCTTTAATTAAACGTAAAAACTTTTTTGAGCCTGTGACATTGGTACGTTCACCCACGTTTACAAACAAACTATCTTTAGTAATATTAAATGCCTCAAGTCCAGATAATCGGCAGGCAGGCGGAATGTTTGGGATAACTCTTGGTGGAAATTTATCAACCACTTGTTTAATTGCTTGAATATGTTCAGGTGTTGTACCACAGCAACCCCCAACTATATTTAAAATCCCTGATTTTGCAAAACCTTCAAGCATTCCTGCCGTTTCGCTGGCGGTTTCATCATATTCGCCAAATTCATTGGGCAAACCTGCGTTAGGGTGAGCAGAAACAAACACGTCGGCAATGTCTGATAATGTTTGAATATGTGGTTTTAAAGCATCTGCCCCTAACGCACAGTTAAAACCAACAGATAATGGCTTAGCATGGCGAATAGAGTTATAAAAAGCTTCGGCTGTTTGTCCTGACAATGTTCGTCCTGATGCGTCTGTGATGGTGCCTGAAATCATGATTGGTAACTCAAAACCAATATCCGCAAAAACGCCAGTGACCGCAAAAATCGCAGCTTTTGCATTTAATGTATCAAAAACTGTTTCAATTAAAATAATATCCACACCCCCTTGTATTAAAGCAAGGGTTGCTTCTCGATAATTATCTGCCAGCTCATCAAAAGTGACATTACGAAATGCAGGGTCGTTTACATCAGGTGAAATCGAGCAAGTTCGAGAAGTTGGACCTAGAACGCCAGCAACAAAACGGGGTTTTTCAGGTTGATTTTGGCTAAACTCATCAGCAACTTCACGGGCAAGCCGTGCTGACTCACGATTAATCTCAGGTACAAGCGATTGCATACCATAATCAGCCATCGAAATTTGTGTACCATTAAAACTATTAGTTTCAATAATATCTGCCCCAGCCTGCAAATAACTACGATGAATATTTTGAATAATTTGTGGTTGGGTTAATACCAATAAATCATTATTACCTTTGACCTCTTGACTAATATTGGCAAAACGTTCACCTCGATAATCCGCTTCTTGTAATTTATAATTTTGGATTTCTGTTCCCATTGCCCCATCAAGAATTAAAATCCGTTGTTTTAATAACTCAGTCAAGCGTTGTTTTGCGGTGGCTTGTTGGGCTTTATAAGGAAAATTATCAGGTGGGGTCAAATGAAAATTAGCGGGGTCATGTGGAGCGTGGGTCGTAGTTGGGCTGGCGTGGCTGGTGGCACTCATAACATATCCAAAATTAAACAATATAAAATACAGTTATTATAACAGTTTTTGGGTAACGGCGGTAAATGGCTTGCCTTGAGTAACAAAGCGTGTAAGCTATGCTATAATAAACCTATTTTGCCAGCAATCGTAGAAAAGTTATGAGCCAGCCAAATCAAAATTCTATCATCAATCCACCCAGTAAAAAACAATCTAAACCCTCTGCCCGTGTGCGTAAACGTCTACAAGATTTACCACCTGTACCATTCGTGATTGAAGGGCTATCTCATGATGGGCGAGGTGTGGCAAGATATGGCGTTGAATTTGATGATAAACAAGGTCATCATCTTGATAAACATGGTAAAAAAATTTTTGTTAGTTTTGCTTTGCCTAATGAAACTGTGAATGTGCAAATTAACAATAGCCGACAAACTTTTGAAGAAGGCGATAATATTGCAGTTATTGCTAATCCAAGCCCAGAACGCCAAACCCCGCCTTGTCCACATTTTGGCGTTTGTGGTGGTTGTAGCTTACAGCATTGGCAGGCAGATGGACAAATTCGATTTAAGCAATCTGTCTTAGCAGAATTATTTAGTCATTATGCTCAGGTACAACCTGAAAATTGGTTAGCTCCTATTATTGCAGACCGTTTGGGATATCGCACAAAAGCCAGATTAGGTGTACGCTATGTTGAAAAGAAAAATACGGCGTTAGTTGGTTTTCGTGAACGTGCGAGTAACTTTTTGGCAGAGTTAAACGAATGTCATATTTTAGATAAACGTATCGGTTTTGAGTTAGAAAATTTAAAAAAATTAATCAGCAGTTTGCAAGGTAGAGAACATATAGCCCAGTTAGAATTAGCCATGGGAGAATATTTACCTGATTTACCTGATGGCTCACAGCCCGTTGCTTTGATTGTTCGGCATTTACAGCCATTGTCAAATAGTGATGTTGAAAAGTTAAAACAGTTTTTTGTCGAGCGTCATTGGCAGTTATATCTACAGCCAAAAGGAATAGACAGTATTTATCGGGTCGGATTACAACCAGAAGATGATTTAACGCAACAATTTGGACGTTTATATTATCAATTACCAGCGTTTAATTTAACTTATGAGTTTATTCCCACTGATTTTACCCAAGTGAATTTATCAGTTAATCGTAAAATGACGAAATTGGCTTGCGATTTGTTGGATTTGCAATCAGGCGAACGGGTGCTAGATTTATTTAGTGGTTTGGGGAATTTTAGTTTGCCAATGGCGAGATTGGTTGGTGAAACGGGGTTAGTGATTGGTGTTGAGGGTAGCGATGCGATGACTGCTCGGGCAAGTGATAATGCAAAACGTAATGGCTTAACCAATACCGAGTTTTATAGCCAAGATTTAACGCAAGATTTTTCGGATAAAGCATGGGCAAATCAAGGTTTTGATGCGTTATTGATTGACCCGCCACGTTCTGGGGCATGGGAAGTGATGCAATATTTGCCACGTTTTAACGCAAAACGCATTGTTTATGTCTCATGTAATCCTGCCACTTTAGCCCGTGATACAAAAGCCTTGCTTGAACAAGGTTACAAATTAACACATGCTGGGGTGATGGATATGTTTTGTTATACAGGTCATGTTGAGTCAATCGCACGCTTTGAAAAAATTACTTAATCAGAATTGTTATATCTGTATATGCCAGAAAAATTGATTTTATTTTTCTGGGTTAATGAGCTATATTAAAAACCAAGATACTCATTCCTAAGTTGAGGATTAAAACAACCAATTAAGAATAAAATTGTAAAAATAAACCAACTTATCAGTGAATACAGCCTTATTTGTTCACTATTCCAATCTAGAGCAAACCAGCCGATTATCAGAAAAGATTTCCAACCTTCGAGGACTTTTGCACCACCCCAAGATATAATCCATTTATACAATAGACTGATTAAGATATATAAAATAATCCAAAGTAGCAAAATTAAATTCCTAATGAAGCCATTTCAGTAGCACTTCTATAATTTCTAAAGGCTAAAATTAGTTGAACATGTTCTGATTTGATTGACTGCTTGTCCAACTACACCTGCCAACTGATTATTCATATTCCAACCATTAGTAATACTAGTTCCCCAGATACTTACGGCAGATTTTCTAGTCATTTGTTGTGCTGTACTTTCCCCACTAGCGTAAGTCGTTATAGAATGAGTAGCTAAATTTTTTTTTACTTCTTTATTGCCATATACTCCATTGCAACTATGAGCGTTTGTATTCATATTAGTGCTTTTGGAAGAGATAATTGTTGGGTTGTTTGCAAATTTATGAGAAAAAACCTTTATCGCATCATGAGGCTCTGTACTACAATTGGCATCATTAGTTATGTAAACAATTTGATTATTATTAGGAAGTTTGTAAGCCACATAATAAAAACCTTCTGGGCTAACTACCAGTGCTGAACCAGCATTTAGTCCGTTTCTTGTTGCTTCGTAATAAGTGGCTCCACTTTTTAAAGTATATGGTGATGAAAACTCATCTAAATTTGAGTTAAAATTACTAAAGTCTTGTGGTGATAAAATGCTTCTTAACTTATTTTGAAGCCCTCCATCAAGAACCGTATTTCTAGCTATTGAAGTGCTATCTGTCTCGATAGCATTTGCGGAAAAAGCCATAGTACAGCCTATACTCAAGGCTAATGGTAATATTAATTTATTCATGTTTTTCATATTTAAATCTCTTTTTGGTTATCTACTTAGCTTAATTCCAATTTAACACGATTTAGATAATCTGAAAAACTTTCACTCATACGAGCGTGCCAGCTTTCAATCTTAGAGTTGTTATGGGTCTTTAAATAGTTTTCCTGTTTTGCGTTTGCTTCTACGCTGTCCGTAAATTCTTGCACAAAAACTGGTAATAACGCTGGTAAAGTCAGCAATCAAATCTTCATTTGGGATTTCAAGCTTATTGTATCAATCAGCAACATAAAAACCAATTTTATTTGATTAGTTTTTAATTTATAAACTTTTTGCCTTTACCATACAACGTTGATAACGTTTATCCACATTAGTGGCAAACCAGTTTGTATTATAATTTTGACTAAGTTTTGGCCCTGAAATCACAACTTGAGGCATAATGGCATAACTTGGCTGTTTTTTAGTTTTTTGTTGGTATAAGCTTTTTACAGTTTTATAGGTTTCTGTGTCTTCAAAGTTTTGACGTTTTTCCTTTTTTAAATCACTACGAATTTGACGCTGGGTTAAAGCGATTTGTTTTTTAGTCACGATTTGTAATAGCACTTTTTCAGTTTGACTCAAATCTGAACGAGCATCACCATCTTTATCATACAGTAATAAATCACCATCAAGCGAAATCTTTTCTCCGCTTAAAGCTTTTAGCATCTGTTGAAAACTGGCATTACGGCTCGAATACATACCCGAATTATAATCGGCAAATCGATAAATTGGTTTATTATAGCTAGCTTTATACAACATTAATCGATGAATACCATAATATAATCCACCATACTGACTGTATAAATCTCGGCGTAATTCATCATCACTCATGCTACGGCGACGGTTTTGTTTTGCATAGTCGATGTGAACCTGCATTGAACCTAGGGTTGTAATTGGGTTTAATAGTTCAGAAATATCACCGCCAACCGCTTTGGCAACGCCTGTGATGGTATTAACTTTATAATGTTTAGAAAAATAATCAAACATTTCTCGATATAATTCGTCTAATTCTCGTTCAGTTTTCACTTTACGAATTTGTTTAGAAAAATTATTGTTGGGAGTTGGTTTAGTTTGTAACATATTACGAAAATAGCCTGCCAACGTTGCTCCAAGCTTATCCTCAAGACGGCTATCTAATTCTTTTAATGATTTTTCACCAAGTCCTGCGACGCTTGGGTCTGCAACAAAATTTGACTCTTGGTCTACAATAGCAACCACAGTACAGACATTTTGTTTATCTCGGGTGATTTTTAATTCTTTAAAAATAATTTCAATATCACTCGCCCATGAGCTTTTATCTTTAACATGAGATGGTAATACTTTGGCAATCTCTCGAGAAGACAATTGATTATCAGGCTCTTTATCAAAAAAACCACAGCCTGTTAAACTAGTACATAATAAACCAATAGCTGTTAAGAAAAATGAGCGAGAGGTGATAGAAAGATTGTTTGTTGATGATTGAGCCGTCATATTTTAAATCGTCTTTGTAGTTAAATTAAAAGTTTATTCTAAATTATTTTACCTGAAACTTTTTTGCTAGTTTATTGTAGTTTTATTGACTAACTTTACAAATTTTTATAATTGTGACAGCTTATCCCGTAAAAAATGCAAATAGCCTTTCTTTTCTTGGAAAAATAGACAGTCAATGCGATAATAGGCTAAGTTTCTTAATACATCTAAATAGTTCATATAATTAGCGAATAATAGTACAGGGGAAGGACAATGGTTCAAATACGTCAAGGACTACCACTTATTGATGGTAATACCGCCAACACAGATAGTGTTGCATTTGCAGTCAATTTATTAGCTCGTCAATTTAGTTCAGATATTGAAAATCAACTTTCAACTAAAAAATTACATACAAAAATAGACCGTTCTGAAGGATTATCTGAAAATGATATTGACATTGATGCGTGGCTAATGGCTGTTGCCAAACGTATTGGACAAGATGACTTACCGATGTTAAAAAAAGCCTGTCAATTGTTACAAATACAAGATTTAAACTGCCCATCAAGTCGTTCTAATGCGTTTTTGACAGGTATTGGCATGACTGATATTTTGGCATATTTATATCAAGATGAAAAAGCGTTAGTTGCTTCGATGTTATACCGAGCTATTCGTAAAGATATTTTCTCTGAAAAGCAAGTTCAACAAAATTTTGGTAAAGAAGTCGCCGAATTGGTTAAAGAAACCCTTGCTTTAGGGCGTTTATCTGAGTTAATCGAAAATAATAAACGTCTAGAAGACCATTTTAATAATAATCAACGTGAACAATTATCTGGTATTTATAGCATGTTGATTTCTATGACGAATGATGTGCGAGTTGTATTAATCAAACTTGCTGAACGTACTTTTGCCATGCGAGAATTATCATTTGCTACGCCAGAACGCCAACAACGAGTTGCCCGTGAGGTGATGACGATTTATGCACCATTAGCACACCGATTAGGCATTGCACAGTTAAAATGGGAACTGGAAGATTTATCGTTTCGTTATCTTGCACCAGAGCGTTATAAAGAAATTGCCAAATTATTAGCGGAAAAACGTAGTGAGCGTGAAGCATATATTGCAAGAGTTATCAAACAGTTACAACAAGCTTTGGCAGAAAATAATATTCAAGGAGAGGTCACGGGACGAGTAAAACACATTTATTCCATTTACCGTAAAATGAAATTAAAAAATCTATCATTTGACCAATTATATGATATTCGAGCATTGCGAGTATTGGTACAAACGCAAGCAGATTGTTATCATGTATTAGGGCTGGTACATGGATTATGGCGACATATTCCTGACCAATTTGATGACTATATTACTAATCCAAAAGCTAACGGTTATCGGTCATTACATACAGCGGTTATTGCAGAAAATAAATCATTAGAAGTGCAAATTCGTACAACAGAAATGCACTTTGAAGCTGAATTGGGTATGTGTGCTCACGTTAATTATAAAGAAGGCACAAAAAATAAAAAAGATGATTATTTAACCCAAAAAATCAGTTCATTACGTCAAATTTTACTGGCTCAAGAACCTAACAATTCTGAAAATTATCAGGATAAAATTAATGCGGTGGTGGATAAACAAGATACATTGAGCGAAATTGATGAAGATGAACAAGTCGTTGATTTTAGTGAATTAGAAAAAATTTATGTATTTAGTCGAGATGGTGACATTATTGAACTACCAAAAGGTTCAACAGTACTAGATTTTGCCTATTATGTGCATACCCAAGTCGGTAATCGTGCCCAAGCCGCCCGAGTCAATCAACGATATGTGCCATTGACATATCAGTTAAAAACAGGTGAACAAGTCGAAATTATTACCAAACAGTCTCGAGAGCCAAACCGTGACTGGCTGGTGGCATCGCTAGGTTATATTCATACCAATCGGGCAAGAAGTAAATTGCGTCAATGGTTTAATAAACAAGACCGTGATAAAAATATTGAAGCAGGACGACATATTTTAAATAAAGAACTGGCTCGTTTATCAGTTCATCCAAACAGCATCGATTTAGCTGATTATATTAAATTTTTTAATGCTAAAAATAGTGATGATATTTTAGTTGGCTTGGTCAATGGTGAAGTTGGACTACATGAACTCACAGGACATATTAACCGCCATTTAGATTTAGAGCCTGAGCTTGACGATGAAGAATTTTTAATTCCTAGTGTTCACCCAAAAGCGACAGGAAAACTTGATGCGTATAAAATTCAAGTTGATGGTTTAGATAATATTGATATTCATTTGGCTGGCTGTTGTAGTCCTGTACATGGTGAACCCATTGCTGGATTTATTACCTTATCCAATGGTGTGAGTATTCATCATAAAGACTGCCCAGAATATGAACGCCTATCAGCTCGAGAGCCAGAGCGTACGATTAGTGCAAACTGGTATGCACATAAAGGCAAAGTGCAAGCCGTACAAATTTATCTTGAAGCATATGACAGACGAGGCTTATTACGAGATTTGACGCAAATCATTGACCAAGAAAATATTAATATTCGCCGAGTAGATACCAATAGTGATGATGATGGCGTAGCTCGATTAAATTTTTATATCGAAGTTTCAGGTTTAAGCCAATTATCAAAATTATTAGCAAAACTTGAACAACAGGCAGGTGTCATTTTGGCAAGACGCAAAGCTACACAACGACATCAAGGATAAATCATGCCAGAATTACCCGAAGTTCAGACCACTGCTACGAGCCTACAGCCATTGCTTGGGCAAGTAGTAGAAAAAATTAGTGTATTTCAGCCAAAATTACGTTGGCAAATTCCTGAAGATTTACAATGTTTGACGGGTTCAACTCTTACACATATTGAACGGCGAGCCAAATATTTAATTTTAAATTTTTATACAACCAGTCAAATAAACAAAAAACTATTAATTCATTTAGGTATGTCAGGTAGTTTACAACAACACGCACTGAATACCCAAAAACGTAAACATGACCATGTTATTTTTATATTTGATAAAAATCATCAAAAAATTCAACTACATTACCATGACCCAAGACGATTTGGAGCGATACTTTGGCTGGAAAATTATCAAGACAAACTAATCAATCATTTAGGTGTTGAACCATTATCAGAAAAATTTACAGGCGAATATTTATATCAATATATCCAACAAAAATCTATCAGCCGACCAATAAAATCAGTCATTATGGAACAAACAATTGTTGTTGGCGTTGGCAATATTTATGCAACGGAAAGTTTATTTTTATCGGCTATTCACCCTGCCACCCCTGCCAATCAATTATCATTAACACAATTAACGATTTTAGTTGAACATATTCGCCAAATTTTACAAAAAGCTATTTTACAAGGTGGTTCGAGCTTAAAAGATTTTAGCGTTGGTGAAGGAAAAACAGGTTATTTTCAACAGACTTTACATATGTATGGTAAAAAAGGTGAACCTTGTCCAGTTTGTCAAACAATCATTGAGTCAATAAAAATTAATCAGCGAGCCAGCACCTTTTGTCCAACTTGTCAGCCATTTCCCAGTTTAACTAACCATTAATCTTAAAAAAAATGCACCATACATAATAATGCTTGCTAAAAGATTGTTAAATTGGTCTAATAATAGTAAGTTGCGATAGACTTAACAAATATTGTCACAAATCTTTTAAAAGGCATTTGTTTTTTAAAAGGTTTTTATATTGAGGTGCATTCCTATGAAGATGTTTAAAAATATTGCTGTTGCTACGACATTAAGTGTCGCTATGATTAGCCCAAGTGTTGGAGCGATTGAAATTGATGAAAAAGATTTTGGACCAACTTATGGCTCGATGGTTGCTGATGCCACCGTGGGCAAACCATTACAAGCATTGGCAGTCGTTGGTGGTGCCGCCGCTTGGCTGATTAGCTGGCCATTTAATAAATTAAGTGGTGACGTGGATAATGCGACAGAAAAATTAATTAATGAACCTGTCAATGCGTTGTATCGTTGTTTTGGTTGTACACCAGAAGAAGATAAATATTATAAATCTTTAGGGGATAATAATAATCAAGTACGGGTCGTTGTGAATGGTCCTTCTGAAGTATTAATTAGTACTAATCAAGAAGTTGTGGTAGCAGCACCTTAAGTTTTTTATTATTAATTGTTTATAATATCATTAAAAACCCAGTATTTAAATTAATTTGGCGATTAAGTGAAATAGCTGGGTCTTTGTGCTGAAATAAATTTTTATTAAAGTTTATTGTTTGCTTGCCTCAATTTGAATGTTTAATTTCACATCTTTAGTAACACCAAATTTGACATAAGTATCCATTCCCCATTTTGTACGGTCAATCGTGGTTTCAAAATCACCACCACATACTTGGGTTTTTAGCATTGGACTATCGTAACAGTTAAATTTTGTAGCTTTTAATGAGATAGGATTGGTTTTATTTAATAATGTTAATTCACCATCAACCTGAGTGACTTTGTCACCATCAAAATGCCATTTTGTTGATTTAAAATAAGCAGTTGGATATTTGGCAACATTAAAAAAATCTTCACCTTTCAAATGATTAGTAAAAGCAGTGTTGCCAGTATTTAAGCTACGGGTTGGAATAGTTAAACCAATAAATCCAGTCTTGGCTTTTGGGTCAAAAGTCACTTGACCTGTCAGATTATAAAAACCACCATGATTGGTCGATGTAGCATAGTGGTCAATGCTAAAACGTACATTAGCATGATTGGCATCGATTTGATAAGTATTTGCCTGAGCAACAGTTGCTGTTAATAACGTTGTAACAAAGAATGAGAACAAACGCATAAAGTAGTCCTTTGAGTGTCAATCAATGGTTAAATGTTAAGATTATCTTAAAAAGATAAGATATTTTTGAAATGTGAATTAACAGTAATCTGTATTATAAAACAAAATTTTTATTATATAATGAAAATTTTGCTACATTTTGTTATTCTGGTCATTCAGTTAATGATAGAATTTGACTAAATAACAGTAACATATCACAGATGGAAAGGTTATGTCATCATTTTTCATAAAATCTATGCTGGGTTTGCTTTTATTAGCGATTTCTTATCAGTCATTTGCAACGAGTGCTCAAAAGTTAGTCAATGATGCTCGCAAACAGATTGGCGTTACTGTAGGTTATGACCCTGCTTATCGCCAAATTGATTTTCCAATGGGGGATATTTCTTGGAAAACGGGTGTTTGTACAGATGTGATTGTGCGAGCATATCGTATGCAAAACATTGATTTACAAAAAAAAGTTAATGCTGATATGAAGCAAGCTTGGTCAGCTTATCCAAAAAATTGGGGATTAAAAAAACCTGATACCAATATTGACCATCGCCGTGTACCTAATTTAGAAGTGTTTTTTAGTCGAAAAGGTCAAGTATTATCAATCACAGATAAACAGAGTTTTAAAGTTGGTGATATTGTCACATGGCGATTACCTAATGGTAATTTACCACATATTGGGATTGTATCTGATAAAAAAGCATCTGATGGTACACCATTAATTATTCATAATATTGGCAGTGGTACCAAAGAGGAAAATATTTTATTTGCCTATCCAATTAAAGGGCATTATCGGTATTGATAATTTATTTAAAAAAAGCTAGGATTATTAATCCTAGCTTTTAGGTAATTTAAAGATTAATGAATAGTTGGTGATTTGCCATCGTTAATGACTTGTTCATCAACAGTAATGGTTTTGCCCGCCTCCATTGATGGTAGCTCGTACATGGTTTCAAGTAACGCATTTTCAACAATTGAGCGTAATCCTCTTGCACCAGTTTTTCGTTTTAATGCTTGTTTGGCAATGGCAACCAAGGCAGTTTGGCTAAACTCAAGATGGGCATTTTCCATGTTGAACAAGTATTGATACTGTTTAACGAGTGCATTTTTTGGTTCAGTTAAGATTTGAATTAATGCTTCTTCGTCTAGCTCTTCAAGGGTTGCAACCACAGGTAAACGTCCAATTAATTCAGGGATTAAACCAAATTTGATAAGGTCTTCAGGTTCAACTTGTTTAAATAGCTCGCCAATTTTTTTACCATCATCTTTGGCTTTGACATCAGCGTTAAAACCAATGCCTGTTTTTTCAGTACGTTGTTGAATAACTTTATCCAAACCTGCAAATGCACCACCACAAATAATTAAAATGTTACTAGTATCAACTTGTATCATTTCTTGATTTGGGTGTTTGCGTCCGCCTTGTGGTGGAATAGCGGCAACAGTGCCTTCAATCAGTTTTAGTAATGCCTGTTGTACGCCTTCGCCAGATACATCTCGAGTAATTGATGGATTATCACTTTTTCGGCTGATTTTGTCGATTTCATCAATATAGATAATACCTTTTTGGGTTTTTTCTACATCATAATCAGAAGCTTGTAATAACTTTTGTACGATATTTTCTACATCTTCACCAACATAACCTGCTTCAGTTAAAGTGGTAGCATCAGCGATTGCAAAAGGTACATCAAGTAAACGTGCTAACGTTTGAGCCAGTAGAGTTTTGCCAGAGCCTGTAGGACCTATCAACAAAATATTACTTTTTGATAATTCGACCACATCATTAGCCAAATTAGCATTGTTATCTTTTGCTGTTTGTTCACTGACTTTTAGGCGTTTATAATGATTATATACAGCAACTGCCAATGTTTTTTTGGCTTTGTCTTGCCCAATGACATAATCATCAAGATGTTTACGAATTTCTTTTGGGGTTGGCAATTTTTTGTTTAACCAACTTTCTTTAGTATCTTCTAGTGGTGTTTCAACTTTGGCGACTTCTGGTTTAGATTGAGGCTTAGTTTGGCTAGGTTCTTGTTTGTTAATTCCTTGTTTTAGCAAAATATTACTAGCAGTGGCAACACACTGATTACAAATATTCACTTCGCCATTACTGCTGGCAATCAGTCGTTTTACTTCATGTTTTGCTTTACCACAAAAATCGCATCTTGGCTCGATACCTTCATTCATGATGTTTCTTCCAGTTTAATAATCTTGAAACAATTAATTTGAAGTTGGACGCTTATCTAACACAGCATCAACAAGCCCGTATTCTTTAGCAGTTTGGGCATTCATAAAGTTATCACGGTCGGTATCTTTTTCGATTTGCTCAATTGGCTGTCCTGTATGCTCTGCTAATAATTGATTTAAGCGGTGCTTTAACTGTAAAATTTCACGGGCATGAATTTCAATATCTGATGCCTGTCCACGGAAACCACCCAAAGGCTGATGTATCATAATACGAGAGTTTGCCAAAGCATAACGTTTACCCTTTGCCCCAGCTGATAATAAAAATGACCCCATTGAACACGCTTGACCTAGGCAAATCGTTGAAACATCAGGTTTAATAAAATTCATTGTGTCATAAATTGCCATACCTGCAGTTACGACTCCCCCTGGCGAGTTAATATATAAGCTAATATCTTTTTCAGGGTTTTCTGCTTCTAAAAATAATAATTGGGCAACAATTAAATTTGCCATATTATCTTCAACTTCCCCTGTCAAAAATACGACTCGCTCACGCAATAAACGTGAAAAAATATCAAAAGAACGCTCACCTCGTGATGACTGCTCAACAACCATTGGCACAAGTGTATTTTTAATTTGACTATTAGCAAATGGTGAATCTAAAAATTGTTGTATCATATTTTCTATCCTTTTAGTAAAAATTTGTTGTCATTACAGCTTGCCAATTTGGTTGGACAATTTACGATTTACTTGATGAGTAAAACAACAAAAAAAGCCCTTATCAATGGCTAAAAATAAGGGCATTTTTATTAAAAACAAGTCAATGTCAGTAAATTAGTTACATTTATTACTTACGCTAAATTTTGTTGTTGGCTTGCTAACAAATCTTGGTAAGATACTTGTTTATCGGTGACTTTACCTTGTGACAAGATAAAATCAACCACTTGGTCTTCTAATACCACAGCTTCAATATTGGCTCGTTGTTTTTCATCATTGGTATAAAAATCAATAACTTCTTGTGGGTCTTCATAGTTTTCAGCCATTTCTTTAATAAAGTTATCAACACGTTCTTTATCAAGCTGAATATTTTGAGTTTCAATCAAACGAGCAACCATCACCCCAAGACGAGCGGCACGCAAGGCTTGTTCTTCAAATAATTCATTGGGTAGCATATCTTTGCTAAAGTTTTTTGGATTTGCTCCAAATTGTTGAGCAAAACGCTCTAGCATCGCATCACGCTGACGGCTGATTTCTTGCTCTAGCATCGCTTGCGGAATGTTAAACTCATTTTTTTCAATCAGTGCATCAAAAGCTGCTTGTTTAACTTGGTTACGTCCAGCATTTTTGATTTCACGTTCCATATTTTTACGAACATCAGCTTTTAGTTTATCTAAACCGCCTTCAGTTACGCCAAACACCTCAAAGAATTCTTGATTTAATTCTGGCAATTGAGATTGCTCAACTTTTTTCAAGTTAATTTTGAATTGAGCTTGTTTACCAGCCAAGTTTTCTGCTTGATAATCTTCTGGGAAAGTGACTTCAATAGTTTTTTCTTCACCAGCTTTCATACCAACGATACCATCTTCAAATCCTGGTATCATACGGCTACTACCGATAACTAAGGTAAAATCTTTGGCACTACCGCCTTCAAAGGTTTCACCATCAATTGAGCCTTCAAAGTCAAAAATAACTTGATTGCCATTTTCTACTTCGCCTTCTTTTTCTACAAAAGTTTGACGTTGTTTTTGTAGATTTTCAATCATGACATCAACATCAGCATCGCTAACAGTTGCCGTTTGACGTTCTACTTCAATTTCAGTTAAACCTTGAATTTCAACTTCTGGGAAAATTTCAATAGTGGCATGATATACTAAAAAGTCATTTTCAAGTTTAACATCATCAATATTTGGCATACCCACGGCACGGATATTTTCTTGTCTAATGGCATCAAATACCGTGTCACGAATGATGTCGTTAATCACTTCTTGTTGAATGCCTGCTCCATATTGAGCTCGAATGTGTGATACAGGCACTTTGCCCTTACGAAAACCGTCAATTTTAGCGGTTTTAGCAACTTGGCGGATACGGCTTTCAACTTTACTATGAATGGTAGCGACTGCTACTTTTACCACAAGCTGGGCTTCTTGAGCAGAAACTTTGGTACTGGTAATTTGTAGATTTGACATGGATAGTTACCTTTTCTTCAATCAAATAACCTAACTATTTTTTGTAGGTTAAGTCATTTATAAATTAAGCGTTAAAACTGGATTGGTTAAACAAGATAGTTTTAATAGACCCAAAAACTAAAGCAAATTTTAACCAAAGTACGATAGTATAAAATAAAAATGCGTTAAAGTAAAAACTTAACTACTAGACGGTAATTTTACCAAGATGATTGCAGTTGCATTAATAATGATTGCATTGCTTGTCCTCGATGGCTGATTGCGGATTTTTCGGTTTTAGAAAGTTCTCCAGCGGTTTTTTGTAAGCTTGGCAGCCAAAATAGTGGGTCATAGCCAAATCCTTGTTCGCCTTGTAGTTTTTCTAAAATTTCGCCTTGCCAAACGCCTTGGGCAATGATGGGCAAAGGGTCATTTGCATGACGCACCAATACCAACACACAAACAAATTTTCCAATAATTGGCGAGCTATCTCGGTATGGGCGTAATTCATCTAATAGTTTTTGATTATTGGCAAGGTCTTTATTTTGCTGAAACTCTGGACGTTCGCTGGCAAAACGGGCAGAATAAATCGCAGGACGACCTTGCAAAACTGGTACAACCAATCCTGAATCATCTGCAATCGCTGGTAATCCACTGATACGGCTGGCATGACGGGCTTTGATAATGGCATTTTCGACAAAAGATAACCCATCTTCTATGGCATCATGGATATTTAGCTGTCCTTGTGGAATGATGTTAAAATTTAAATTAGTTTGATTAAATAAAAGCTGTAGTTCAGCTAACTTGCCTTGATTGTTACTGGCTAAAACAAGGGATTGCTGTTTTTGCTGTGGGTTTGACTGTGACATAAAAGTTTTTCATCTGATAAAACGAATAATTATTTAGTGTAACACAAAATTAATCCGCAAAAAAATTATGGATTTACAAACACTTGACCATAAATAAACCAGCTTTTACAATCATAACTTCCATTCACTTACCATTAAGGAAAATAGCATGACCAAAAAAGTCAGTATTTTAGTGGGTAGTTTACGCAAGGCTTCTTTTGCTCGTAAAACTGCCTTGAATGTGTTACAAATGTTTCCCAATACTTATCAAGTAAATATTGTCGAAATTGGACACTTACCATTATATAATTTTGATTATGACGACCCAAATGAAACGGACACGCCTACGCCAGAGGCTTACACTCAGTTTCGAGAAACAATTAAGGCATCAGATGGCGTATTATTTGTCACACCAGAGAATAATCGTACCATTCCTGCCTGTCTGAAAAATGCAGTTGATATTGGCTCAAAGCCCAATGCAGATGTTGCTTGGAAAAATACGCCAGCAGGTATTATCAGCCACTCTGTAGGAAAAATGGGCGGATATAGTTCACAAAAAAATCTACGATTAGCTTTGTCTTATTTTAATATGCCAATGACTGCTCAACCTGAAGTTTTTTTAGCTAATTCGCCTACATTATTTGATGAAAATAATTACATTATTGTAGATTCAACTCGTGAATTTTTACAATCTTATATCAATCAATTTGTTGAATTAATTGAGAAAAATCCAAAGACTTAAAATTTTAAAAAAAGTATGACATAATAAACACTCTAATTTTCAACTCAGTCAGCAAATTTGCCAGCAAGGAACGTATTATGTCACAAATCAGTTTACCTGAATTACCTTATGCAAAAAACGCACTTGAACCTTATATCAGTGCTGAAACTTTAGAATTTCATCATGATAAACATCATGCCGCTTATGTCAATAAATTAAATGAATTATTACCAGCATCTGGCTTGGCAGGTCAAAGCCTTGAAGAAATTATTGTTGCCAGTGCTAAAGATGACAGCAAGGCAGGATTGTTTAATCAAGCCGCCCAAGTTTGGAACCATACATTTTACTGGAACTGCTTAACAGCAAATGGCGGTGGTGAGCCAACAGGCGAGCTAAAAGTAAAAATTGAAGAAGATTTTGGCTCTTATGCAAAATTCCGTGAAGAATTTAAAAATGCTGCCATTGCACAATTTGGCTCAGGCTGGGCTTGGCTAGTGGCTGATAGTGTTGGTGGCAAATTATCAATCATGAAAACTGCCAACGCTGATACACCATTAGCACATGGTAAAGTTGCAGTATTAACTTGCGATGTGTGGGAACACGCTTATTATATTGATTATCGCAATCGCCGTCCTGATTATGTTGATACTTTCTTAGATAAATTGGTAAATTGGGAATATGCCAATGCAAAATATCAAGGTTTACCAGCAGGCGTAGAAAGATAATTGATACAATTCTGCATAAAATTTACAACAAATCAACATAAAAAATTTGATTTAGTGTAGTGGAAATTGAATATCAATGCTATGCTATATCCAAGTATAGCATTGATTTTTTTATAGATTTTTTTGGGATTTATCAAAAAAAGTGCTAAAAAACATAACGTTAATAAGGGAAGTTTCACAATGAAAAAAACGCTTGATACCGCAAAAAAGGTACTTATGTTAGGCGTATTAACTCTGCCATTGTCTTTAGGTAGCGTACTTGCTCACGCTGATGATGATAGAGATGATGATGACCGCAAACCTGCTAAGTCAAAAACTTACAAAAAAGACAGTAAATCTAAACAATCTGTATCGCCAGTCAAAAAGAAATATAATGATGATGACGATGACAGAAATGATAGAAATGACAATGACAGAGATGATGACTAATTATTACATATCATCTTATTGTATATCATCGAACTAGCAACCGTTCCAAAAAACCTATCTAAATCTACTCAAGAGCAAATTTAATGTTTTCTTCCTACTTCACCGTTGTTTGCTCTTGTCATTTGACTTAAGACTTACATCAACTCCATAGGCTGACACGGTAGAACTTACCGCCTTT
>JBHAEG010000015.1:0-21608 GCA_041855445.1 Moraxellaceae bacterium | reverse complement strand
GCAAGATTAACATATTGTTCTAACATGTTTTTTTCATCAACCAATCTAATTGGATAATAAGGGATATCATTTTCACCACATAAACGGCTAAATTCTTTAAAATACACCGTTTTTTCATGATTTTCCCAAGGGGTAAAATGCTTATGCTCAGCAATACGAGTAAATGGTATGGACTCTTCTCCATAATTCATTACTGCACAGCCTTGATAATCACCTTCATCAACATGACGCTCAAAATCCAAAGTACGATACCCCAAACGCCCTAGACGATAATTGTAAAAGCCATCTAATGCCCCTGTATAAAACACATGTTCATAATCATCAATATTACCATCAAATTCTGTATTTAGATGAACTTGAATATTTTCATGATTTAAAATGTTTTTTACAATAACTGTATAACCATCTTTTGGCATGCCTTGAAATTTATGGAAAAAGTAGTTGTCATTATAGTTAAAACGTACTGGTAATCTTTTTAAAATACTGGCTGGTAATTTAGTTGGACTAAGCCCCCATTGCTTTTGGGTATAACCTTTAAAAAAAGCTTCATATAAATCACGACCAACAAATTTTAAAGCTTGCTCTTCAAATGATTGTGGTTCATCTATGCTTTTATCCGCTTGTTCATTAACAATAAAATCATAAGCTTCTTTTGGTGAAAAAGCTTTACCAAAGAATTGATTAATTGTATGTAAGTTCACAGGTAGTGAATATACTTGTCCATTTACCGTGGATTTAACACGGTTGGTATAAGGCATCATCTCACCATATTTGTTAATAAACTGCCATACTTCTTCGTCATCTGTATGAAAAATATGTGGTCCATACTGATGCACCATGACATTTGTTTCATTATCACGTTCAGTATGACAATTGCCTGCAATATGATTGCGTTTATCAACAACTTTAATTTGATAGCCTTGCTCCGCTAGCTCACGGGCGATGACTGCACCTGAGAAGCCCGCACCGATAATAAGTATTTGTTTATTCATTTTTACTCCAATTAAAAAACTATTGTAAATACGGTTGTATTTTTGCAGAAACCAACTGATAACCCTCTGTATTTAAATGCAATTTATCTGATGAAAATAATGAAGTATTAATATCACCATTACCATTAATAAACAATGGATAAATATCAATAAATCCTAATTCATGATTTTGCATATAATTTTGCATTGCTGTATTAACCTGAATAAAAGAGGCTTTCTTTTGCCATCTTGCTTGACTAGGCTTGATAGCAATATAATAGACTTTTGTCTGTGGTTTAAATAACTGTATATAAGCAATATTTTGTTGCAGATGATACAATGTGCGATTTAAACTCTTATTAGAAGCAATATCATTTTCTCCAACATAAATAAATACAGCTTTTGGATTACTATTCCCCAATAATATAGGTAAGAAAGTTTTTACTTCATAAGATTCAGCTCCACCAAAGCCTCGATTTGCTGTTAAATAAGAGGGGAAATATTTATTTAAATCCCAACCTACAATAGTGGAACTACCTAAAAATAAGTTATTAATTTGAGCTAATTGATTACTTCTTGCCTGCACATTTTGAAATACAGTATCATTTTTCCAACGGCTACCCCAATCTCTTATTTCAATTGCACCTGCTTTCACTGAACCTATACCATCAGCATTTAAATCAACATTATCTGATTTTGAGGTTGATGTATTATTTTTAAAATAATTTTTTTGTCTTGGAAGATATTGTGTAATACTATATACCAATGGGTTATTAATTGTATTATCTAAAATTTCATTATCTTCACAATAAATACAAAGCTCAATACCATTTTGATGACCACCAGTAATGGTATTTTTATAAATAATATTACCCATACTAGGAGCAAAATTTACCACATTAGATGGCTGTACTTGTGGCATACTATTAATATTAATACCATCATTCCAAACAACACCATTATCAATTTTTGCTTTATTATTATCTTGAATATTATTTTGCCCAATCACATTATAAAAACTTGCTCGTTTTGCATATATACCTGAACCATAATTTTCAGCGATTGTATTATTAGTAATAAAACTATAAGCAACATTATCCAAACTAATGCCTGCATCTTTTAATGGATAATGACCATTAATATCTTTGTTAAATACAATAGGAAATTGGCGATTTAAAATTTCATTAGGTACACTATCTACAAGACCATTTTGTTTTAGTTCATTACTATTAATAATTATAGAATGTGAGCTTAATAATACTATCCCTTCTCGATTGTTATTATTGATAATATTATTTCCTACAAAGATTTTTTTTGCTCCATCAATCAATACTCCATTTGCATTATTATTTTGAATGGTATTCTTAACAATATAAATCTCGGATGGGCTTTGAGCAAAATTATCTATAGTTAATGCTGGCATTAAATAATCTTGATTAAACAAAAAATCTGTCAGACCAACTTGTTTTTGCGGTCTTTTATTAGTAACAACAATACCAGATTGCCATGGACTATAGCCCATACCTTGATTAATTTTATTATTAGATAACAATATTTTCCGATTATTTTCTAAAACTAAAATTGCTGAAGCATAATTTTTATTAAATGTTGACGCATTAATAGTAATATTCTGATTATTTTGTCCAAGAATAACCCCATAACCTTGAGCATTATTCACCGTAATATTATTTAAACGCAAATTTTGACTGTTGGAAGAAATAACTGCTTGCGTATTCTGAAACTTACAACCATCAATTTGTGCATATTGGCTATTTTGAATATTAAACGCACTGGTTACCTGATTCACCATACCTTGATTTAACAAAAAGTTTGGGCGATAACTTGGTGTATTTTCATAATTATTTATTCCGTTAAATTGACTATCTTTTTGACATTCAATAATAATATTTTTTAAGCCAGCTAAATGAATAGTTTCATCAACTTCGATAGGTGTTGAAATAATAATTTTACTATCATTTTTAATAAATTTTGCCAATTCACTAGTTTTTTTTCCAGTAAATTCAACAATAGCTGTCGGTTGATTAAATGCAGTATTGTTCATTATTTCTAGTTGAGAAATTGCGTTTTCAGCAAATTTTTTACTATGAACAAAGTTTGCCTGCTGATTTTTTGCTGTTTGCACAATATACGTTTTATCTGCAAAATTCGCACTCATACGAGCATCTGAGCCAACTGCTGGTTGGTCTGTCACGATTAAACTTTGATTATTAGACTCCCAACCTATTGGTAATGATAGATTAAATGGACTAACTCCTGAAATATTAGGGGCTGGAATAGGCATGGTTTGTGGTTGAGGTATAATAGGCTGTGGTGATTGTGAGGAAGATGAACCTCCACCACAAGCCGTCAAGATAGATATAATAGCAATACTTAGTAGAGTAAAACTTTTATTTCTCATGAATATTCATCTCTTGTAAAATTCTTTAATTAGTTTATTACAATGTTCACTCATACTAACTGGTCTTCTTGCCCAAGACCAATAATCATCATGTGTTAACTCTCCCTGAATAATCTTTTCTAAGATATTATATAATTGCTCTTTATCTAATGAATCATACACATAATTTGGATTATTTGCTAACTCAGAAGCTCCACCTCTATTAGAAGTAATAATAGGAATCTTTCTTGAATGATATTCAATTGCTACTTGTGGCAAATTATCTTCCCATAAAGAAGGAATTATGCCAATATCAACCTTTTCCAAAATTGAATCAAGGTTTTTATGATTATATCCATTAGAGTAATATATATCATTAAATTTCCAAATTTGATGATAAATTTTATTTAAAGCTTCTTGATTTGTATTTTTAGCAACAATAATTAAATTAATATTTTCTGCAATTTTTGGTGGCATATCATACAATGCATCAACCAAAAAGAAAAAACCTTTATCATTTCTCATATATCCTAAATAAGCAAGATTTAATTTACCCAATGTCGGAATTCTACCTGTTGGATTTTCTACTTTATCATATAATTCAGCAAATTTTGTACCAATATAATCCACACAAACTATCTCAGAACACACACCATATTTTATGGTAATTTCAGCGACTCTTTGAGAAACTGCTAATACATGATCACAATTTTCATTAATCATATTTACTATAGCTTCTCTTCGTTCCATAAAAGGATGACCACTAACACGATAAAAAATCTTTTTATCTTTATAACGTTTATCATTAATTTTGGTATCAATTCTCTTTTTTATGCCTGCTAATGTAATAAAAGGACGAAAAAAATATTTAGAGGTGGGGTTTATTCCTATTTTCTTAAGAGTATATGCTGAGGAATTAGAGCGTATAACAACCTCTTTCTTAGCTTGATTTGGAATACAACTAATACATTTTTTACCATAAAAGTAATCTTCGCATAATTCAGATTCATTATACCAAAGATTGACTTGTGAGCAAAAAGGATAATAATTATGCATAGATAATATAATTTTTGTACTCGGATAAAGTTTTTTGATTTCCAAAAATGAAGCTGGAATACCTTCTAAGTTGTTAAAATGTATAACATCAAATCCTCCATGTTTTTGAACGAAATTAGCAAACAATTGATTCATCTCAGTATTAAATACTTGATTATCATCTCCAAAAGATAAATGTCCTGGTGATAAAACTTTAGAATTAACTATTTCGTATCTCTTAACTTTCCACAATATATTATTATTTAGATTTTTTTTACCATGTTTTATTTTTTCTATTCTAACATCTATATTAAATAAATCGTATGATATTCCTGAGCATAAAAAATATAGCTCATGATCATTATTTTTACAGAGCTCCTCTAATAAATTTCTTTGATACACACTAACGCCACCACCACGATTTTCATCATCAAGAAAATCAACCCAATTATAAAATAATATTTTCATAAAAATAAATCCTTACAATAACAAGATACTAAACTAGTGGAATAAAAAATTCTACTGACTAGATTGCCAAACAAATAAGATTAAATATACTTTGAGTTAACAATTAATACTTTCTACAAGATTTACTGAATTTAAGACTATATTCCTAAATTTATCGGAATCGCCAATCGCCACACAACCATCTCCATGATTGTACCCTAAATTATATGCATTTAGATGTACTCTTTTAAAATTTGATATTAAGCCATAATAGTAATTCTCAATAGGATTTCCTATATCATAAAATACTTCATGTTGAATATTATCTTTTTTTACTTTTAAATAATTGGCAATATTTGTATCACTAATATCCCTTTGAGATAATCTAACTTCATCCATTTGCTCGCTTGATAAAAAACTTGGCGGAAAATTTTTTTTAACATAGTCTAAATGAACTTTGTCAAAACTAGTTTTTGCATTAATTGAAAATGTCTTAAATACAATTTGTGGATAGAAACTAGAAAGTAACTCTCCTAATAATAAAGATGCATATCCACCCGCACTACTACCTAATATAAATACTTTATTATAATTTAAACATATACAAGCACTTAGTATTTTAATCAAATCATTAATTTTGTTAGTATACCAAAATGCTGGCTTTGTCTGACTGATTCGAACAATATCATGCCCCATTAACGCTACCAAACTATTAAATTCTCTTGAATGTGTATCACCTAAATATGGAGTTCCCGCAGAATTAAATTGAATTATTAATTTTTTTGTATTTTTACCTATGCTAATATCAAATGCTAACTCACTATAAATATCATTTATTGTTGATATAGATTCTAATATAAAATAATAAGTCTTTTCAGAATTACTACCTAAAACAAATTTACCTAGTAATTGAAAATAATCTTGTGATAATTGATATACTGTATCAAATTCACTGGTGATTTTACCATTTCTAGAATATATAAATAATTTATTTGATGAAAGTTTCCAATAACTTTCATTTTCATGCTTACTACCAATAACTTGTCCATTTTCTTTAAATACTAACTCTGAAATAATTACTTTCCCTGAAAAATCCAACATTCTCCATTTATTATATATTAAATTTTGAATACTAAAACTCATAATACCTTCGTTACAATTAACCTATAGAATGATCAAAAAATTTTGAATATTATTCAATTTTTTATGAATAGATAAATATTTAATATATTTTATACATATACCTTTATAATCAATCTAAAAACACCCCAATATTATAGGGGTGTTTATTTATCAGTACTAGTTAAAGTTAGTAACTAATATTTACCAACCCGTTACTTCTTTTAGCTTCTCACCAATTTTTGATGGGTCACGAGTATAGGCAATACCTGCCTCCTCAAATGCTTTAAACTTCTCTTCAGCTGTACCACTACCGCCAGAAATAATTGCCCCAGCATGTCCCATACGCTTACCTTTTGGAGCTGTCACCCCAGCAATATAACCAACCACTGGTTTTGTCACATTATCTTTAATATAACGAGCAGCCTCTTCTTCAGCCGTACCACCAATTTCACCAATTAAAATAATTGCTTCAGTTTGTGGGTCTTCTTGAAATAATTTTAACGCATCAATTTGGTTCATACCAGGAATTGGGTCACCACCAATACCAATACAAGTTGATTGACCAAAGCCAAGTTTTGTTGTCTGTGCAACAGCTTCATAAGTCAATGTACCAGAACGAGAAATAATTCCTACTTTACCAGGTTGATGGATATGACCTGGCATAATACCAATTTTACATTCACCTGGTGTGATAACTCCTGGACAGTTTGGACCAACCATTCGTACATCACCAGCTTGCTCAATATAACGTTTGGCTTTTAACATATCTAATGTTGGTACACCTTCCGTAATTACCACAATCAATTTAACGCCCGCATCAACGGCTTCAATAATAGAATCTAATACGAATGGTGCTGGAACATAAATCACTGATGCGTCAGCTTGTGTCGCTTCAACAGCTTCTGCCATTGTGTTAAATACTGGTAATCCTAAATGTGTTGTACCACCTTTACCTGGTGTAACACCACCAACAACTTTTGTTCCATAAGCAATTGCTTGTTCAGAATGAAATGTACCATTTTTACCAGTAAAACCTTGTACTAATACTTTGGTATCTTTGTTAATTAATACGCTCATATTTTTCTCCTTGTGGCTTAGGCGTTTTTAACCGCATCAACGATTTTTTGGGCAGCGTCTGATAGACCTTGGGCAGAGATAACAGTTAAACCTGAGTCATCTAACATTTTTAATCCTAATTCTGCGTTATTACCTTCTAAACGCACCACCACTGGTACAGTGACATTAACTTCTTGCATTGCATCAATAATCGCAGCTGCAATCATGTCACAACGAACAATACCACCAAAGATATTAATCAAAACACCTTTAACGCTATCATCTTCTAAAATAATTTTAAATGCTTCTACAACACGTTCTTTGGTTGCACCACCACCTACATCTAAGAAGTTTGCAGGCTGACCACCATACAATTTGATGATGTCCATGGTTGCCATAGCAAGACCTGCACCATTGACCATACAACCAATATTACCTTCTAAAGCTACATAGTTTAGGTCAAATTCAGAGGCTTTTAATTCACGTTCATTTTCTTGTGATTTATCGCGTAATTCAGCGATTTTTGGTAAACGATATAAGGCATTTGAGTCAATACCAATTTTGCCATCAACACACGCTAAGTCGCCATTTTCACGGACAGCTAATGGATTGATTTCAAATAAGGCAAAATCATTTTCAACAAATGCTTTGTACGCACCTGTCATTAATTTAACAAATTCATTGATTTGTTTACCTTGTAAACCTAATTTAAATGCTGTTTCACGGGCTTGGAATGGTAGTAAACCTACTAATGGGTCTACTTCAACTTTTAAGATTTTTTCAGGAGTTTCTTCAGCGACTTTTTCAATTTCTACACCGCCTTCTGTTGATGCCATAAATACAACACGGCGAGCTGAACGGTCTACCACAGCACCTAAATATAATTCAGTTTGTACAGGATACATATCTTCACAAACTAATACGCTATTAACAGGTTGCCCATTAGCGTCTGTTTGATAGGTCACAAGATTTGTACCAATTAAACTATCCGCCACTTCTTTGGCTTCTTCACGAGATTTTACAACTTTTACACCACCTGCTTTGCCACGTCCTCCAGCATGAACTTGGGCTTTAATCACGGCGAATTTACCACCAAGTTTATCATAAGCTTCAGCTGCTTCTTCCCCACTATTTGCTAAAATGCCACCTTGTACTGGTAAGCCATAGCCTTTTAACAATTCTTTTGCTTGATATTCATGTAAATTCATGAAGTCTTCCTCTTGATTGACCAAAATCCCCATTTGCCAAATCTTGTTGTCAGATTTAGCAAATGATTTTAAATGTTATGAAATTTATGTTTAACGTTTTTTACGTTGAATAGCGTGGATAGCTCGTCCATCAGCTGATAAAACGGCTTCATGAACCGCTTCTGATACTGTTGGGTGGGCAAAAGTCATTAATTGTAAATCTTCAATGCTTGATACAAATTCCATTGCAATCATGCCTTGATGAACAATGTCACCTGCTCCAACCCCAACCATATGTAAACCCAATAAACGGTCTGTTTTTACATCAGCAACTACTTTAATTAAGCCCACGCCTTCGCCTTGTGCTAAGGCACGACCATTTGCTGCTAAGCTAAATGAGCCTGTTTTCACTTCATAACCTTGAGCTTTGGCTTGAGCTTCAGTTAAACCAACCCATGCAATTTCTGGGTGTGTGTAAATAACGCTGATAATTGTATCATAGTTTACTTGGACTTTTTCACCATGAATACGTTCAACAGCCATCATGCCTTCTTCCATTGCTTTATGAGCAAGCATTGGTCCACGCACTAAGTCGCCAATGGCATACACGCCATCAAGATTAGTTTTACATTGGTCATCAACAGCAACTAAGCCACGTTCAGTTAATTGAACACCTGAGTTTTCACCTAACAATTTTTCTGAATAAGCTCGGCGACCCACACACACAATCAGACGGTCAAAAATATCTGTTGATGTTTCGCCACCTTTCTCACTAGTCACAATAACTTGACCATCTTGCACTTCAGCATTGGTAACTTTAGTATCAACACGAATATCTAAACCTTGTTTTTTCAATAGTTTACCTGCTTCTTTAGCAATATCTTTATCAGCAGTTGCTAAAAACTCTGGTAACGCTTCATAAACAACAACTTCCGCACCAAGACGACGCCAAACTGAACCAAGTTCAAGCCCAATGACACCTGCCCCAATCACACCTAAACGCTTTGGTACTTCGCTAAATTCTAATGCACCTGTTGAATCAACGATAAATTCACCATCTGTTTTTGCTACTGGGATTTCAATTGGCACAGAGCCTGATGCTAAAATTACATTTTTAGCGGTAATGATAACTGGTTGTTCTTCTTCATTTAGTGGGGTAAATTTAACTTGTTTATTTTCACCTTTACCGTCTTCTAACGTTCCCCAGCCTTGTAACCAATCAACACCATTGCCTTTTAATAAGCCAGCCACACCCGCAGTTAGTTGTTTTACAATGGCATCTTTACGAGCTAACATTTTACTAATGTCAATGTTTACTTCACCTGTGGTAATGCCATGGGCTTCTAGTTCATGTTTCGTTGCTTCATAACGATGAGAGCTGTCAAGTAACGCTTTTGATGGGATACAGCCCACGTTTAAGCAAGTACCACCCAAAGCAGGCTCACCTTTGTGAACACGCTTTTCAATACATGCTACGCTAAAACCAAGTTGTGCACCACGAATTGCCGCTTCATAACCACCAGGACCGCCACCAATAACGACTAGGTCATAAGATTGTTTCATTATTACACTCTTTTTACTAAATTAAATAACATATTGATAAATAAAGTAATTTATTATTAAAAATTACTCATCACCCACATCAGAACCATCACACTCACTGTACATCACCATTATTAAATTGAATGCTTGATACTGGCTGTCTGATACATGAGGCAGGTTTTACTTTAAAAAAACCAGATAAGGTCTGACATCGGTTATTCCAAAAGAAAAATGAGACAAGTGTAGTAACACCTGTCCCAATTTTATATTACAAATCAAGCAGTAACATCGCTGGGTCTTCGACCAATTCTTTAATAGTTACTAAAAATTGTACTGCTTCTTTCCCATCAATTAAACGATGGTCATATGACAATGCTAAATACATCATTGGTAAAATAACCACTTGACCATTAACTGCCATTGGGCGTTCTTGGATTTTGTGCATACCTAAGATTGCAGTTTGTGGTGGATTTAAGATTGGAGTAGACATTAATGAGCCAAATACGCCACCATTAGTAATAGTAAATGTGCCACCTGTCATGTCTTCAATGCCCAGTTTACCATCACGAGCTTTTCCAGCAAATTCGCCAATTGCACGCTCTACATCTGCCATGCCCATTTGGTCTGTGTCACGCAGTACAGGAACAACTAAGCCACGGTCTGATGATACCGCTACGCCCACATCATAATAACCATGATACACAATATCATTACCATCAATTGAAGCATTTACTGCTGGGAAACGTTTTAATGCTTCAGTCGCAGCTTTAACAAAAATTGACATAAAACCTAAACGCACACCATGACGTTTTTCAAAACGGTCTTTGTATTGTGAGCGTAAATCCATGATTGGTTTCATGTTTACTTCGTTAAATGTGGTGAGCATCGCTGTTTCTTGAGTCGCTGATAATAAACGCTCTGCTACACGCTGACGTAAACGAGTCATCGGTACACGTTTTTCAGCACGAGCACCAACTGCATTTGCAATCACTAAGCCATTATCAGATTTTACTTCAGTGTTTACTTTTAATGTTGGATTTATCATATCCGCTTTTGTCACACGACCCAAACGACCTGTTCCTTGCACTTCAGCAGGATTGATGCCAGTTTCTTTAGCAACTTTACGAACTGCTGGACTTTGGTCTTTATAATCTTGCTCTACTTCTGGTTTTGGCTGAATTGGTGTTGCACCTGCAACTGGCTGAGGTTGCTCTTCAACTTTGGCAACTGGTGCAGATTGAGCAACTGCTCCTTCAGTTAATTCGCCAATTTTCTCATCAGATAATACAGTTTCATCAACTTGTTTAATAATTTTTGTTAAAACACCATCATTTTGAGCGACAACTTCTAATACAACTTTATCTGTTTCAATCTCTGCTAAAACAGCATCTCGACTTACTTGGTCGCCTTCTTGAAAATGCCATTCTACAATTGTGCCATCAGCAACCGATTCTGGAAAAACTGGGGCTTTAATGTCTGCCATGGGAAAACTCCTTTATTTTTTAATCTGGCAATGATATTTAGCAATGTCATCAATATTTCTTCATACATTTTTATTGATGACTTGCTGTCATAAATTATTCGCTAATCCCTAATGCGTCATTCACAACTTGTTTTTGTTGTTGAACATGCATTTGCATTGAACCTGCGGCAGGAGCGGCTGATGGTGGACGGGCAACTGGCTCAAGCAAGAATGCACGGGTTGGACGTGTTGCAGGTTTTGGCGGTGCAATTAAGCGGAACATATGTGGTGCTAAGTAGTACCATGCCCCCTGATTACGTGGCTCTTCTTGAGCCCATACAATTTCTTGCAGATTTTCGTATTTGGTTACTTCTTCTAAAATACGAGCTTCTGGCAATGGATAAAGCTGTTCAATACGCACAATCGCGACATGTTCTAAACCTAATTCACGACGTTTTTCAAGTAAATCATAGTACACTTTACCACCACAGAATACTAAACGAGTTACTTTACTATTATCTAAACTGTCAATCTCTGAAATCACTGTTTCAAATTTACCATTGGCAAGTTCTTCCAAGTTTGACACAGCCAATTTATGACGCAATAAGCTTTTTGGTGACATGACAACCAATGGTTTACGAATTGGACGTAGAACTTGACGGCGTAATGCATGGAAAATTTGGGCTGGTGTGGTTGGCGTGATAACCTGCATATTATCTTCAGCACATAATTGTAAATAACGTTCTAAACGTGCTGATGAGTGTTCTGGACCTTGTCCTTCATAGCCATGTGGTAATAACATGGTTAAACCACTCACCCGTTGCCATTTGGTTTCGCCACTTGAGATAAATTGGTCAATGACCACTTGAGCTCCATTGGCAAAGTCACCAAATTGAGCTTCCCAAATAATCAGTGAATCAGGCACAGTTGTTGAATAACCATATTCAAACGCTAATACTGCTTCTTCTGATAATAAAGAGTTAAATGTCGCAAATTTCGCTTGATTTTTACTTAAATGAGCTAATGGCACATACATACTGCCATCTTTCATATTGTACAATTCAGAGTGACGATGTGAGAATGTACCACGTCCTACATCTTCCCCAGTGATACGTACTAAGTGACCTTCTTCTACAAGGCTTGCATAGGCTAACGTTTCTGCTGCACCCCAGTTTAATGGCTCTTCGCCAGTTTGCATTGCAAGACGTTGTTCAACAACTTTTTGTACTTGACGCTGTAATTGATAATCTTCTGGTAAAACTGCCATACGGCGACCATAGTCTTTTAATTTTTCAATATCAACGCCTGTTTCCCAATCATCAACCAATTTATGCCCTAAATATGGTGTCCAATCAACATACAATGATTTATTTGGTTCACGTACTAAAGCACTAGCAACATATTCGCCTTTATCTAACGAATTGCGGTAATTATCTTCATAAGTTACCACATCAGCATCAGTCACAACGCCTTCTTGAACTAAACGTTTTGCATAAATTTCACGAGTAGTCGGCAATTTTTTAATAACGCTATACATTAATGGCTGGGTAGCTGATGGTTCGTCCGCTTCATTGTGACCATTACGGCGATAACAGAACAAATCAATCACAATATCTTTATGAAATTCACGGCGATAATCATGAGCTAACTGGGAAATAAATACGACTGCCTCTGGGTCATCACCATTCACATGGAAAATTGGAGCATGTACCATTTTTGCAATGTCCGTACAATATTCTGTAGAACGGGCATCTTCTTGGCGACTGGTAGTAAAGCCAACCTGATTATTAATCACAATGTGTAATGTACCACCTGTGCAGTAGGCTCGAGTTTGTGACATTTGGAAAGTTTCTTGATTGACACCTTGACCTGCAAATGCCGCATCGCCATGCACCACAATCGGTAACACCAAATCGCCTGTCGTATCTTCACGGCGAACCTGTCTAGCACGCACAGAGCCTAATAAAACTGGTGATACAATTTCTAAATGTGACGGGTTAAATGCTAACGCTAAATGAGCCTCTCCACCTGCTGTCATCACATTTGAAGAAAAACCATTATGATATTTTACGTCACCAGAACCTGACGTTGGCTGTACCTTACCATCAAATTCATCAAATAAATCTTTTGGATTTTTACCCAAAATATTGACCAATAAATTTAAACGTCCACGGTGAGCCATGCCAATAACGATTTCTTTAGTACCTTCGCCCCCTGCCCGTTGTATCATTTCATTGACCATTGGAATAAAGCTTTCACCACCTTCTAAGCCAAAGCGTTTTACCCCTGTGTATTTACGAGCCAAATATTTTTCTAAACCTTCAGCAGCAGTTAAACGTTCTAAAATAGATTTGCGTTTTTCATTATCAAATTTGATAAATCCTAACCCTTTTTCAAGGTAATTTTCAATCCAACGTTTTTCAGTTGCTGTAGTAACGTGCATATACTCTGCACCAATATTACCACAATAGACACGCTCCATAATCTCAATAATTTCACGCAATGTTGCATGAGATTTACCAATATTTAAATCACTTGTTGGATAAACTGTGTCTAAATCTGATGCTGATAAACCATGATATGCAAGGGTTAATTCTTCTAATTTTGGTCGAGCCATCAATCCTAATGGGTCTAAATTGGCATGACGATGACCACGACGGCGATAAGAGGAAATTAATTTTTGTACGCCCATTTGATTTTGATTGGGCTGGGTGGTTTCTGTGATAGTGACTGACTTATGGGCTGTGGTATTTCTGGCTAACAGTAAAAACTGCTCTTGAATGCTTTGATGTAAATTATCATTGCCTGAAATATATTGTTGAAAATATGGGTGAAATTTTTCATCAACACTGGTTGGGTCTTGTAGGTACTGTTCATATAAAGACTCAAGGTAGATGACGTTATCAGCAGATAATTCAGTATCTTTTGCTGAGGATAAAGGAAGGTTATTGGTAGTCATAATACGCTTCTACATCTATTTTTTAGCAAAACGTTAAGATTAAAAAAATTTAAGTACTAGCCTAACATGTATTTTGATAGCTCGAAAATTTCGTTTAGCTAATAGTTGATATTCATTTAATAAATGATATTACATAGCTATCGCATGTTACATTATCATAGATTGACATACTCCCATCATCAAACTTAACAGTTATGATGAGGAAATCTTTGCGACCCATAACAACCTAAGTTGTTACCTTACGCTATACCACTTACGCTGATAAGTATTGGTATAGGGGAACTCTTTATACAATGGCAAGTCCTGCCACATCAGCTAACGCTTAGAGCGTATATTATTATTGGTCTTTACACCCAATTTATCAACAAAAAAACCTATGATTTAGCTTTTATAGATAAGATTAGTGTCAAAAAGAGTGTTTGCGATTAGCATACCAAATCTTGTGATTGAAAACAAGAACGACCTGATTAGCTCAGCCATGCTTACCCCTTTAGTAAGAAAGCACTATATTTGTGATAGATAGATGATAATTGCAGAATTACGCACGCTTAAGTTAATTAAAGAAATTTTTGCTAACTATAAAAAAATGCCCTGTTTTATCAGAGCATTTTTGTAAAAAAATAATCGTTGATATTTAGCCTGCTTGGTCAAGTAACATACCACGCAAATGACCAATCGCCTTAGTTGGATTTAAACCTTTTGGACAAACTGCCACACAGTTCATAATGCCACGACAACGGAATAAACTAAATGGGTCGTCAAGACGTGATAAACGCTCTTGAGTCGCTGTATCACGGCTATCAATGACGAAACGATAACCATTTAATAACGCTGATGGTCCTAAGAATTTATCAGGGTTCCACCAAAATGATGGACAGCTTGTTGAACAACAGGCACATAAGATACATTCATATAAACCGTTTAATTTTTCACGGTCCTCTGGTGACTGTAGACGCTCTGTTGGTGGGGCTGGCTGGTCATTAATTAGATAAGGGCGTACTTTTTCGTATTGTTCGTAAAATTGGTTCATATCAACAACCAAATCACGAATAACTGGTAAGCCTGGTAATGGACGTAAGGTGATTTTTTCTGGTAATGAATTCATGTTAATTAAACATGATAATCCATTTTTACCATTAATATTCATACCGTCAGAACCGCAAATACCTTCACGGCATGAACGGCGAAAACTAATGGTTTCGTCCATTTTTTTTAGACGAACTAATACATCTAGCAACATACGGTCTGAATCTAATAATTCAATAGTGTATGTCTGCATATAGGGTGCTTTGTCCTTATCAGGGTCATAGCGGAAAATTTCGATGGTGCGAGTACCTCGGCTCATATTGCTAAACTCCACACGAATACTATTAAAGTGATGGGTGATAAACGTTGTGTTCATAGTCGTTTATCACCAAAACATGGTTAAAATTAGAATGTACGAACCTTCGGCTCAACATACGCTACAGTTAATGGACTCTTACGCACAGGTTTGTAAATCACACGATTACCTTCAGAATACCAAAGCGTATGCTTCATCCATTCATGGTCATTACGTCCTAACGGTGCATATTTATCATCGGCTGGACGTTCATAATCAACAACAGTATGAGCCCCACGGCATTCATGACGTAAAGATGCTGATAACATAGTCGCTTTTGCAACTTCGTATAAATTTGATACTTCAAGTGCTTCAATACGAGCGGTATTAAATACTTGTGATTTATCAGCTAGATGAATACGTTTTACTTTCTCTTCTAATGCAAGAATTTTGGTTACGCCTTCATCCATTAATGCCTGAGTACGGAAAACCCCTGCATGTTGTTGCATTGTACGGCGAATTTCATCAGCAACATCTTGAGCATTTAACCCATCTGTTGATTGCTGTAGACGATTTAAACGAGCCATTGTTTTATCAAGTACATTATCAGGCAATGGCTTATATCCGCCACGTTCTGCTGTGCTAAATTCATCAATAATATGCTGACCTGCGGCACGTCCAAACACAACCAAGTCAAGCAAAGAGTTTGTACCTAGACGGTTTGCTCCATGTACTGATACACACGAACATTCACCAATGGCATATAGACCTTTAACGATTTTTTGTTTTTCGTATAAACCTTCAGCATTAACACCAGCTTCTAAATCTGGCACAACAACTTGACCATGAATATTGGTCGGAATTCCGCCCATTTGATAATGAATGGTCGGCACAACAGGAATTGGCTCTTTAGTGATATCAACGTTAGCAAAGTTTTTGCCAATTTCATAAACTGATGGTAAACGTTTCATGATAGTTTCAACACCCAAGTGGGTCATGTCTAATACTACATAATCACCGTTTTTACCACAGCCACGACCTTCTTTAATTTCTTGGTCCATTGAGCGAGAAACGAAGTCACGAGGTGCTAAGTCTTTTAAAGTTGGTGCATAACGTTCCATAAACGCTTCACCATCTTTATTGCGTAATAATGCACCTTCACCACGACAGCCTTCTGTTAATAATACCCCTGCTCCTGCAACACCTGTTGGGTGGAATTGCCAAAATTCCATATCTTGTAATGGAATACCTGCACGCACCACCATACCCAAGCCATCACCTGTATTAATAAAGGCATTTGTTGAGGCTGCAAAAATACGTCCTGCACCACCTGTTGCTAATACCGTTGTTCTAGCTTGGAACACAGCAACTGTGCCTGTTTCTTGTTCAATAGCAATAACGCCATTAATATTGCCTTCTTCATCTTTGACAAGGTCTAAAGCAATCCATTCAATAAAAAACTGTGTACCTTGCTCAAGATTTTTTTGATATAGCGTATGCAATAATGCGTGTCCTGTACGGTCAGCGGCAGCACAGGCACGTTGTACCGCTTTTTCCCCATAGTTTGATGTATGACCACCAAAAGGACGTTGATAAATTGTACCATCTGCATTACGGTCAAACGGCATACCCATATGTTCTAGTTCATATACAACTTTTGGGGCTTCACGACACATATATTCAATCGCATCTTGGTCACCCAACCAGTCAGAACCTTTAATCGTGTCATAAAAGTGAAAATGCCAATTGTCTTCACTCATATTTCCCAAACTCGCTCCAATACCACCTTGAGCGGCGACTGTGTGCGAACGTGTTGGAAAAACTTTTGTAATTACAGCAACATTCATACCTGCACGAGCCATCTGAAGAGAGGCACGCATACCTGAACCGCCACCACCAACGATGACAGCATCAAAGGCTAGAGTTTTGATATTGCTGATGGTGTTTTCTTGTTTCATTGCCATTGCTTGATTTCCTACTTTATATTCGTATCATTACGCTTATTTATATTGTGTGATTTTTCTAAATAATCTTAGAAGAAAATCATCACACCCCAAAATAAATAAACAATCACTGCAATAATCATGGCTGACTGTAAAACCAAACGCAGACCGCTTGATTTAATATAATCAGTAAACACCGTCCACATACCTACCCAAATATGGCCAACTAAGGCAATTACCGCCAATAAGCTAAATAAACGCATTGGCAAACTTAACATAAAACCTTGCCAAAGCTCAAAGGTAGGATTATGAGTCAAAAACCATGCCACTAAAACTAATGAATATACTGCTAAAATGACGGCACTGATACGTTGAACAATCCAATCACGAGAGCCAGAACCTGTCAAACCTGTTGCACTTTTAATCATCAGAACATCACCCATACAAATGAAGCCACAATTAACACAGCAGCGACCACAAAGCTAATGTATGTCGCCATGCGACCACTTTGCGTTTCTTCTGCCATACCCAAATCAGCACATAGGTGTTTCATACCCATAACAAAATGGTACGCAATTCCAGCTGTAAACACCCATGCTAAAAAGCGTACAAAAATGTTACTAAACACTTGTTCAAAGCCTTCTGGGCTACCAAGTGACACCTGCAAAATCCACAACATCACAGGAACTAATAAGAACAACACCACCCCAGACACACGGTGGACGATGGAAGCCATAGCAATAGGATTTTTTGAATTCACTTTGATTACTAGGCTTAAAGGAAGAACAATGGGTCGGTTGCTTTTCACAGCGGGCATCCTTTATTCGCAGTTAAAACTTAACCATTGATAGTGATAATGATATAAATTGCCACAAAATCATCATTATCAATCGCTAAATCGAAGATAAGGAATAGCTAGCCTACCTTGCGTTTGGATAGTTTGGCATAACAAACAACCAATTTAACCAAAAAACGACAAAAACCCAGTCTAAACATAGCACTAAAAAGCAATAAACATCATTTTTGTCAATTCATTATGCAAAGTTAGTAGCCACCAGTTAAATTATATTCTTATAATTATAAAAGGCTTTGCTTACAAATACAAACAAAAATGAAAAAAAATCTACATCATTCTGTATATTTTCGGTCAGAAAGCATAAATTTATTTTCTTTTTTTTGCAAAATACTGTTAATATAAGGCAGAATTTTGATAATGATGCCAAAATCATTTCTCAGTCTTAATTAACAACCCAAAGAGGATAATTATGTCAGATAATAATGCAACTCTGCGTGTAAATGGTAAGGAATACCCACTGCCAATTATTGAAGGAACATTAGGTAATCCTGTGTTAGATATTAAAGCAGTACAACAAGCAGGCTTTTGGACTTACGACCCAGGTTTTATGGCGACCGCTCCAGTAGAATCAAAAATTACATTTATTGACGGCGACAAAGGCATTTTATTACATCGTGGCTATCCAATCGAACAATTGGCACAAAAAGCAGAATATCTAGAAGTCTGTTACGCATTATTAAATGGTGAATTACCAAATGCTGAACAAAAAGCTGATTTTTATGAAAAAATTACCCGCCATTCAATGATTCATGACCAATTACGCCGATTTTTTGAAGGTTTCCGCCGAGATGCTCACCCAATGGCAGTGATGGTGGGTGTGATTGGTGCATTATCTGCATTTTATCATAATAATCTTGATGTTAGTGATGAACATCACCGTGAAATTACTGCCATTCGTTTGATTGCTAAAGTGCCAACTATTGCTGCAATGTGCTATAAATATAACCGTGGTGAACCATTTGTGTACCCACGCAATGATTTATCATATGCTGAAAACTTCTTAAATATGATGTTTTCAACGCCTGCTGATGTTGATTATAAAGTTAATCCTGTGTTTGCCCGTGCGATGGACAAAATCTTTACCCTACACGCAGACCATGAACAAAACGCTTCAACATCAACTGTACGTTTAGCTGGCTCAACTGGTGCAAATCCATATGCTTGTATCGCCGCTGGTATCGCCGCTTTATGGGGGCCTGCTCACGGTGGTGCCAATGAAGCTGTATTAAAAATGCTTGATGAAATCGGCACAATTGACAAAGTCGATGAATTCATGGAAAAAGTTAAACGTAAAGAAGTCAAATTAATGGGCTTTGGTCATCGTGTCTACAAAAACTTTGACCCTCGAGCCAAAGTCATGAAAGAAACATGTGATGAAGTTCTTGGCGCATTAGGTATCAAAGACCCACAACTTGAGCTTGCAATGCGACTTGAACAAATCGCACTTAGCGACCCTTACTTTATCGAGCGTAATTTATATCCAAACGTTGATTTCTACTCTGGCATCATCTTAAAAGCAATTGGCATTCCAACGTCAATGTTTACTGTGATTTTTGCCCTAGCTCGTACCGCAGGTTGGATTAGCCATTGGTTAGAAATGCACTCAGTACCATTTAAAATTGGTCGTCCACGCCAATTATATACAGGTCAAACCCAACGAGACTTTATCCCTGTTGAACAACGTTAATTAATAAAACAAATTTAGTTAAAAAGCCTCAATCATCATTTTTGAGGCTTTTTTATATCTAAGATTTTTTCATTTCTTTTTTAATATCTTTTAACATTGTCTGATATTCAGCAATTTGTTTATCATAGTTTTCAATAGTTTGATTAAGCTGTTCTAAATGTACTTGCAACTGTTTTTCTTGCTCAACTTGTAACTGCTTGACTTGTTGTTGTCGAGTAATTTCTAATTGCTTCCAAACCAAATGTTGATTAACTAAACGAGCCAATGCGGGGCTATGATATTGCAAACGTTTGTTAAGTTCTATATCCAAAAAAACATCTGGCACAAAAACATTCATATCCATCAAAGTATTATAAACTTCAGTGGATAACTCGCTGTTTGCATATAGTGCATGAATTGCTGTATCGTAACGAATTCCTGCATCTTCTTTACTGAATTTTGCTAACGGGCTGTTATCATTTTGACTGTTGTTTTCACTAAGTTTTTGTAATCCTTGTTCCGCCTGCTGTAAACGTTCAATAAATACTGCTCTAAACACATCGATATTTTTTTGCGTTTCTGCGGAAGGTTGTAACGTTTGAACTTGTTTTGTACTATCTGCGGTTTTATTTTGCAGTGACGAAGACTGACCACAACCTGCTAAAACCACCATACTAATAACACCATATACCAAAAAATTTTTACCTAAATTTATAACACTTTTCATTTCTAAATCCTTTTTATAAGTTATATATTTAATTCTAACTTATTAACAGTTTTTTTTAAATACATAATATTGTTTAGGATTTTCTTTTTTGTTATAAATTAAATTTTAACGATAAATTTAATGGGATAAAAATGGGATACACGCCTGCCATAATGTACAATCTTTGCCCTGTTTTTGTCGGATAAAATAGTCTTCAACCATTCTCGCTTGTTGTTCAACCCCATAACTAAAAAACGACTTACCTGCAATTAGCCGATAACGATAACGCCGATTTAGTAATGCTTTTGACAAAACATGGATACCTTGTTGTACTTGCCAAACATGGGTTAATTCATGAATAAACCATGCTTGTTTACTTAATGAGGCAAAGGCAAAATCTTCTATCCAATCATTTGGGTGAAAATAGATATTTCCATTAGGACTCACAGCATAACCTTTTAAAACCCACCATGTTGTTTTTAATTGAATGTTATCTAAAATCAAACTGTTACCAAATACACTACGAGCAAGTTGTACTTCTCCTGCGGTTAATTTTCGATTTTTTTTATAAAATTTTTTCATTATTATTCTCCAAATGATTTAAAAAACAAAGCACCTTATTAACTTCCTCCCCTCCCTATCGTTCGGGGATTCCTTCTACAAGACGGTCAAGCCCGACCGCAAGAATGTTCTTACTGGCATTGATATCTCTATCATGCCATGTGCCACACTTAGCACAAGCCCATTCTCTTATTCGCAAACCTGCTCTACCTTTCGGACTACTGGACGTATCGCCACAGCACGAACAAGTTTGGGTAGTATATTTCTCATTTACGATTTCAAAACGACAACCTGCATTCTTGCATTTATATTCCAGTTGTCGTTTGAGTTCAAACCAACCTGCATCGTAAACCGATTTGGCTAGTTTGCCTTTTTT
>JBHAEG010000014.1:0-9044 GCA_041855445.1 Moraxellaceae bacterium | reverse complement strand
TTATTTGAGCAATTCGTAATCACCACAGGCAAGCCATAAGTACGGTGCCATGCTCGCACTAAATGGTCAGAACTGGCTTTACTGGCGGAATATGGTGAGCTTGGAGCATAAGGCGTAGTTTCTGTAAATAAATCGTCTGTCCCTTCCAAATCGCCATACACTTCATCGGTTGAAATATGATGGAAACGGAATGTTGCCTTTTTATCCTCATTTAACCCATGATAATAATGGCGAGCGACTTCTAACAGCGTATAAGTACCGATAATATTGGTTTGAATAAATTCACCTGAACCAGTAATCGAACGGTCTACATGGCTTTCTGCCGCTAAGTGCATAATGATATCTGGAGCAAATTCATTAAACAATCGCTCAATTTCCGTACGATTACAAATATCCGTTTGGCTAAATTGATAGCGTGGATTGTCAGATACAGATAATAAGGATTCTAAATTGCCTGCATAAGTCAATTTGTCCACATTTAACACATGATGCTCGGTCGTTTGCAAAATATGGCGAACAACAGCTGAACCGATAAAGCCTGCACCGCCTGTGATTAGGATGTTCATGAGGTTTCCTGTAAGATAAATTTATAATACAAAATAGACCGCTTGTTGCGGTCTGTAGTGGTTATTGGATGGGTTTTGATAAAACTCTTGGATTACAATAGTATATTTTCCAATAATCTTCTTGTAAGAGTATAGGAAAATATCCTTCAGTCCGCTCAAGTGAATTTACAAAATTTGTCCAACTGTGGCGAGATTTAAGAATATCATGACTATACTGCCAAGATTTATGCAATAATTTGGGATTGTCTAAAATTTCTTGAATTTTCTGCAAATTCGCTTCAAAAGTATTTGAGTGTGATAATAAGCAATCTTGATGTATCATCTCGCTAACACCACCAACATCATAAGCAATCACTGGCAAACCGTTTGCAATCGCTTCAATTAAGACATTGGGGAGACCATCATATTCTGAAGTATATAAGAATACTTTGTAATTTTCTTTTTGAGAAATATAAGCAAATGAGTCAAATTTGCCAAAAAAATCAATATTTGATTGGCTTTTTAGGGATTTTGCAATAGCAAGACTACTTGTATCTGGTTCACCATAAACATGAAATGCTTGGTGGGGCATTTGTCTTGCAATCTGATATAGTATCTCTGGGCATTTTTGTTGTGTAATTCTGCTAGCCCATAAGATTGGAGGATTGCTAATTTCTTGACGATATGGATAAATGTCTTGTATAAATGGAAAATAGATTGTTGAAAACAGATTGGATATTCCAAGGTTTTTGGATTGTGCCTTTGGATACCACTGAGTATCACAAAAAACTCCCGAAAGTAAAGCGTGCGTTTCAGGAATGTATTTTGATGCATAACCAAAATAGGTATGTTCAGAAATGATGTCATCACAAAATACGCTAGCAAATAATCGTTTTTTCATAACGGTCAATTGTGTGCCAAAATTTTTAAAAACTTCCCATCCATCTGGGGAGTTAATATTGTGAATGGTTTGAGCGGTTGATTGGATTAAGATTCTAGCTAATAGTTTAGTGCGTTTTTCAACTACTAAGGTGTTTGCAAATTTACCAAAGTCCAAATGTTGCACGGTGTCTGGCAATCTATCAATCCAAGGAGATTGGGCTTTTTCTGTGGTAATTAATAAGATTTTATAATCTTTTTCATAAGCTGCGTTAATATGGTGTAATAAACCCAAATCTGCACCACCTCGCTTTAACCATGGTGCCAAAAAAATCATATCATAATGCAGATGATTTAGATGTCTAAGTATTAAACCATAAATCTCACCCAAGCTATTAGGTTCTAACTTAGTTGATGGCTTGTATTGATTATTATGAATGCTTGCCAAGAAAAATGGCGTAGGCTGTAAGTCAAACTCAATCTTTCCTAGTGCGGACAACTCTTCTAGTAAATAGGGATCTGTATCAATATCACCAATATAAGTAATGTATTGATTTGGTTTTGGCACCTTGGGCCACCATAGGCGATGCTCAATGCGGTATCCGATATTTAATAGCTTTGTTTTGGGCTTGCTGTTCGGTAAAGGCTTGACAAAAATAGGTGACAGCAGATACTTCCATAGGGTTCGTACTATGGATTTGATCAAGGATTTAACAGGATTTTTACTCATGGTCATATAATTGGTTACAGATGTATATTGTTAAAAAAGTTAGAAGCGGGTACAAAAGATTGATATGAGTTATGCTCAGAAAGAACTGAGTTTTTCTTGCGTCTATAAAATAAAAAGGTGTTTTTGATAGAATTAAGTTCGATATTGGAATTGAGGCAACGTAAATTAAAGTCCCAATCCTCATAGGCTAGTTTGCTAGCTTTCCCAACAATCTCATTAAAAGGAATTAAATTATAAATTTCTTTAGGACCAAAAGATGACGATGGCCAAAAGTTGGTATTTATTATTTGTGCTAAGGCAATATCTCGACTATTAGGAATGGTCAGTTCTTCTATTTTTCCACCAAAGCTAATGATTTTCTTAGGAAAGCAAATATTAGGTTTTTTATTTATGAGTTGAGCTTTAAGCATTTCTTCAACACGATTAGCACTAAAAAAATCATCACCATCATTAAAGCCAACATACTCTGTTTTTGTTTGGTCAATACCCACATTACGTGCCGCAGGTGGAGTTCCGAAACTGGTTTCAATCATTTGGTCGTATTTCACGCCATATTCTTTAAGAAAGTTTGTAACGATTTGCCTTGTTAGCGCATCGCTATTGTCTAATACACAGATTAAATCGACTCTATTGCTAAAAGATGCGGAGTATTCTCTAATCCGCAAAAAGCCCAAAAGCGTCTTATGGGCATAGACACCTTCTCTGTGAAAATTAATGATGATTGTGGCTGGCGGTAGAGCATTGCTATTATTCATCATGTATATATCCTTTGATTAACCATATTATCCAAAAATTTTTTTCAGCTTACATCTCCAATACTGCAAATCTCTTTTCTTTTTTTGGTTGTGGATTAAGTCCAAAAAACCAAGCTCATGTTGCATATATAGATCATTATGTTTAAGATAAATTTTTTGCCAATCAAACCGATTTTTTATGAAGTTATTTTTAAGATTATCCATTAAAGAAGTACCATCATTGCGCTTGCGATATGAAAATAAAATTTCATCAATACGAATAACTTCACCACCGTTTTGAAGTAAACGAATCCAGTAGTCCCAATCTTCATATGCAGATAAATTTTCGTCAAATCCTCCTAATTTAGTAAAATCTGATTTTCTATGTAATGCAGTGCAATAAATCATATTGCCCTGCAGTAGTCTATCAAAGGTTGTGTATTGAGGTAGGTTCCAGATACCTGTTTGCACTCCAAACAATTCAGCTTTAGAATATACAAGTTTACAATTGGGCTGTAACAGTATTACATCCATAGTTTTTTGCAGATATTGTGATGCAATTTTATCATCAGTATCTAAAAATAATAAAAATTCTCCGTTAGCGTTTCTAGCACCAGTATTACGAGCAGAGGAAAGCCCTTTATTTTCTTGGTAAATATACTGAATATAAGGTTTTTCTTTTACTAATTTTTCAATATAATCTGTACTTGTAGCTGATGAACCATCATTTACTAAAATAACTTCAATATTTAAATAAGTTTGAGTTTCGACTGATTCTAACGTTTCAGCAATATATTTTTCACAGTTGTAATAAGGAATAATGATGGAAACTAAAGGTTGGCTTGTTTGCATACTTTTACTCTTTGGTCAATTGTTAATATTATTTAGGTTTCGTAATTTTGCATAATATCCATCTTTTTCCATTAACTCATGATGTGACCCCACTTCAATAATTTTCCCTTCGTCCATGACAATAATACGGTCTGCCTGCTCAATCGTTGTTAAACGATGAGCCACAATAATACTAGTTCGTCCATGTAAAAGACGCTCTAACGCTTGCTGAACTAGATGTTCAGACTCATTATCTAAAGCACTCGTTGCCTCATCAAGCAACAAAATAGGAGCATCTTTTAAAATCGCCCGAGCAATTGAAACTCGCTGACGCTGACCACCTGATAAATGACTGCCATTGGCACCAATTGGCTGATGTAGACCAAGAGGGTGTTTGCTCACTAAGTCGGACAAATTGGCAGCCTCTAAAGCTAACATTACTTCAGTCTCATTTGCATCAGGTCGAGAATATCGAACATTTTCAAATAAAGTATCATCAAACAAAAATACATCTTGAGAAACCAACGCAAATTGAGAACGTAAATTAATTAATGTCAGTTCATTAATATTAACATCATCAATAGTAATATATCCAGAAGTTGGCGTAACAAAACGTGGTAATAAATTAATAACAGTTGTCTTACCAGAGCCTGAACGCCCAACTAGTGCAACTTTTTCACCTGCTTTAATGGATAAATTAAAATGGTTTAAAGCTTTTTGACCATTTGGAGAATATTGTACATCAACATGATGAAAACTCAAATTACCAGAAATATTTTTTAACTCAAGTTTACCATTATCTTCTTCAGGTTTGGTATCCAAAAAATTACATACCGAATCGGCTGCTAAAAACATAGTTTGCATAGGAATGCTAATATTAGCAAGATTTTTAATTGGTCCAAACATTTGCATCATCGCCACGATAAATGCCATAAATTCGCCAATCGTAGTAACCCCTTTTTGACTTTGCCATAAAGCAATAAAAATAACCACTGCTAACGCCATAGAACCAATAATTTCACTAAGTGGCGAACGGGCGGCGGTTGCTTGGGTGATTTTTTTTCCTAATCGGACAATAGTATCATTAACATCAGCAAAACGTTGAACCGCTTGTTTTTGACCACCAAATAACTTAACAACACGATGTCCTTGATGAATTTCATTAATAGTAGTGTTAAGTGTCCCAATAGATAATTGAGCACTATTAATAATATCTTTTAAACGATTACGATAATAACGTGACAGCCAAGATAAAATTGGAAACATTATTAAAATAATTAAAGTTAGTTGCCAATTTAAATAAAATAACACAAAAATTAATCCAATCACGATTAAGGTATCACGAGTTAGCACAATAAAAACATTACTGGCGTTATTAATAGAATTTTCCGCCATTTGTACCATATTCATTAGTATATGCCCTGAAGATGTTTCTTGATGATACAGTGATGATAATGTGAGCATCTTATTAAACATATCTCGGCGTAACTGACTAATAGCAACAACAGCAACCCATGTCATTAAATATTGACTGATAAAACGGCAAATTCCCCGAAAAATTACTAAAAATATAAAAAATAAAGGCACAATCCAGACTTTATTTTCCGTTTCCCAAATCATATGATGAAAGCTATTTTTTAGGTGGGTGATTGATGCTAAAAAGCCTTCAGCTTCTTGAGTAGGGGCGATACCACTAGGAATAGCAAAGCCTTGATTGACTAAAGGTGCGATAAATGCTGCTAAATAACTTTCAGTCATAGCAACGCCAACAATTGCCAGCAGTGCAAAAATGATGCGAGTTTTATATGGTTTGATATAAACCATAAGACGCATAAAGCTTTCAGCATCTTGTTTGGTAAATAAACCAAAGGTGAGTTTACTAATCATAAATTAAATTCACTAAATTTTCCTTTAAAGAAAGGGGTTTAAAACTATAAAATACTACTGTGCTACAATTTACTTTTTGCTCCAGAAACTTACCTACATAAAATATTAAATATTCGTTTATATTCCCATTGTTTATTTGGTAAAAAACAAATACTTATTTTTAAAAACAATATGGCAGAACCAGTAATATTTTTTAATTATCAGGTAGTAATAGTTAAGGCTACATTGATATAATTGAAGCAGATGTATCTTGTTCATGTACAAAGAGTATTGTTAGTTTAACATTAGTGAATATCATAAATATATGATAAAGTCCAAAAAACCTATTCAATATTATAAAATTGCTTAGATTTCAGTGACATTTATCATTGTCATAAAAAGAGCTTGCCAAGCTTACATTTTTGTTATAATAATGCAAATTTATTTAAATAGCTAGTAAGTGCATGAAATTTTCAATTCTTATTGTGAATTATAATACTGAAAAGTATATTGTTAAATTGCTATCTGATTTTGCGGTTCAGACATTACCAAAATCGCAGTGGCAGGTAATAGTTGTCAATAACTGTCAAAATTTTGTTCTGGCGGAAGCATTAAAACCGTTTAGTGATAGTATGAATTTAACAATCATACCATCAGAAAAAAATGTTGGTTTTGGTCGAGCTATGAATTTGGGAGCAAGTAACGCTCAAGGTCAGCATTTATTAATTACTAATCCTGATATACAAATTGACAATCCTGACTTTTTGCAACAACTACTACAACAAATTCAAAAAAATCCTAATTATGGTATTATGACAAGTAAAATTCTTAATGAAAAGCAAGAAGATACTTCTGAATTTTATAGTTATGAATTTGATGATACTCTAGGATATGATGGGCAAATTTGCTGGTTTCATGGCTCTTTATTATTACTACGAGCCGAAGTTTATCATCAGCTTGGGGGTTATGACTCTGATTTTTTTATGTACTGTGAAGATGTAGATTTATGTTATCGTGTCAAAAAAATGGGATTAGAATTGGTGAAAATTAATGAATTGTCAGTTTTTCATTTAGGCTGGTCTAGTGTTCCAAAGAAAAATTACGATTTATATTACCGTTGGTATTGTTCAAAATTTGTTTTTGCACATAAACATTTTCCAACTAAAAAATTTATACAGTTATTGGATACATTAGAAATAAAAGCACAACAACGCCTCAAAAGCTACGAATTGTTATCTATGTTTCCTATCAATCGTGAAAAAACGCAACGTAAAATTTTTTATTGGACAGTGATGGCAGATGTGATAAAAACTATTCGCCAAAATGGTATAGAAAGTTTATATTATAAAGGCTAAATATGATACCTATCTTTTTAATTAACTTAGATACTCGCCCTGACCGTCTGGTATATGTCTCGACTCAACTACATGAGTTACATTTACCTTTTACCCGCATTTCTGCAGTACTTGGTAAAAACTTAACAGAAAGTGAACAGCAACTCTTTGATAAAGATAGATTTATTATTGAGTATAAAAAACCTGTTACTTTGGGGGAGATAGGTTGTGCTATGTCACATCGGCTCATTTGGCAAAAAATGCTTGATGAAAATTTGGAATAAGCTTTAATTTTAGAAGATGATATTGAAATTTCTGCTGAATTGACAGATTTTTTAGAAAAATCTCAACATTATCAAGTATTTGATTTTTTAAATTTATCTTCTAATACCCCTTACTATCTTGAACAAACAGCATTAAATGAATTAAAACGTCAAAACATCAGTGAGCGTCCTGCATTTTGGCAATCTCGTGCTCTGTGGCGACAGATTGAATGGCGTAAAAGCTGGCGTATTTTTAAATTACATTTTTTTGATAAATTTATTTGTTGTGAATGTAATCCTGCCCCTGCTTTAGGTAGTGGTTATATTTTATCTAAAAAAGGGGCAGAAGAATTATTAAAGACCAGTACAACAATGTATTTTCCTATTGATGTCACATGGCGATTTAGTGGTGGATTACTACGACAAGGATTTTTAGCCAAACCATTGATTGTACAGGCATTGAATGATAGTAATATTGAAGGTCGGCATAATCCATATAAAATGTCAATTTGGCAAAAAATCAAACGTTTTTTTATAAAAAGTAGACAAATGCCTCGCCGTTTAGACGTTATTAAACTGTATGGTTGGTCAAAATATTAGAAATCATTTAAATTTTAATTAAATTTAAATAAGCTTTTGTTGCATAATTTAAAGTAAACTGCTCTTTGAGTGTAGTTTGAAAAGGTTCTAATGATACACTGGCTTGATTGATTTTTTCGGCAAGCTGAGTAATATTGCCTATCGCTACAAGATTATTTGCTGGTAAAATTTCCGCTGGTCCTGAAGGGCAATCTGTACTGATAACGGGTGTGTTTAATGCTAATGCCTCTAAGATAACCAAGCCCAACCCTTCAAAATCTGAAGATAACACCATAAAGTCAGCATGTTTTATCCAAGGATAAGGATTTTTTTGAAATCCTACAAAAATCACTTTATCTTCTATACCTAGTTGTTTGACCAATTGTTGATTTTGTTTTTGTAACTCTCCTGTGCCTACTAGCACCAATTTTTTTTCTTGTTTGGATTTAGCATAAGCATGAATTAAGTTATCATGACGTTTTTGTGCTTTAAATTTACCAACATGTACAATATAATTTTGATAAGGAATAGTAAATTCATCTGCTGTATTTATAATTTCCTCTACATCAATTGGATTATAAATAGTTGTAATGCGACTATTATCCCCAAAAAGCTTTTTAAAATCATCAGTTACCCCTTGGCTGACACCAATACAAGGTTTGGATAAATAAATTTGTTGTAATTGATTTAATTGTTTATTATCTGCTGTTTTATATTCTTCGCTCATGGTATTATGAATGACTAAATGAATATTGGGTAATTTACTTTTATGTAAAATAAAATCTACAGGAAATAAGTTAGATAATACCAAATCGGGTGTACCGATATTTTTTAAAACAAACTTATCAAAGGCGTTGGCGACAATCGTTGCTCGCATAAATTTAGGTAAGATACGATATTTTTGATAATCAAAAAAATGTAATTTTATCCCTTCTGGTACAGGTAAATCTATGATTTGTTTAAAATATACAATATGGGCATGATGTCCCATATTGACCAAGCCTTTTGCTAAAGTTAGAGCAAAACGTTCTGCCCCATTTCCTTGTAATGTAAAAATAGCAAGGACAATCGTTTTAGCAGATGTATTCATGATTTACCTATAGATATTACACTGTTGATGATAAAGATTTAGTTAATAATTGCTGGTGAGCAAGCCGTTGTTTCTCGCCTTTTTTATCTTCATATGCAGTTAAAAGCTTCATTAAAAAAATATGCGGGTAGCAGTTATTATTTACAGTAACACGAGCCAATGTTAATAACTCATCTGGATTTAGTCCTGTATC
>JBHAEG010000013.1:0-26670 GCA_041855445.1 Moraxellaceae bacterium | reverse complement strand
ATCAATACAAATATAATCATCAATCAGCCCGTAAAGTTCATCAAATATCATCTTACCGCTTACCGCTTCATGGTAAGGGCTAATCTCTGGTATAAAATCACCTTGTATTCGCTCATTAACAAGGGCGGTTAGCTTGTCTTTGGGGATATTAAAGGCTTTAGCGGTCTTACCAATGGCGATAATTTGTTGAATGTCTGATAGCTTGGCAATCTCTGCAACCGCTTCTAGTATTTGGTTTTCAATCAAGGCTAACTCTTGTTTATAATCGTCTGCTCCATTTGTATCACTGGCAGGCATGGCGGTTAGGTCAAGGCGTGGCAAAGCATAGATAAGCTCACAAATACCTACATCATCATTACCATCTTGATAATTAGCTTGAATAAAATCATAACAATCTGCTTTGGCTGGCAAGCTTTCGCCATTGGGCATCATCACCCCTGTAATGTCTATCACTTCATAAGCAATTTTCAGGGCATTTAAAGCAGTCATTAACTCATCTTGCCATTTTTCCCCTGCTGGGTCATTATCCCTCCATAGCACACATTTACGCCCTATTAGGGGGGTTAAATCGCATTTATCTACGCTTGTTGCTCCGCCTGTGGTGGTTGCACTAAGCATAATATCCATCATGGCATGAACGCACTTTTCCCCTTCAACCAAATACACTGTATCAGCTAGGGGCTTTGGTATATACAGAGGCTTTTTGACTTGCCCGCCTTTATAAGCTTGTGGTTCGCCTAATTGATAACGGTTGCCATTGAAATAAAACGGTTTTATCCATTTTTTACCATCTTTATCAATTCGCACCTTAACAAACATTTCTTTGTCATCAGCATAGTAAGGGTAAAAGTCGGTAATATCATTTACACTCGCTCCCATACTCAAAAGCTGTTTATCTTTGGTTGCTGTGGCTTGAATGGCTTGCAAGAGTAAATCTCGGTTGATTAGATTATTCATCATACGCCCCCAATTCAATCATGGCAGTTTTATAATCGCTGTTTGTCATCTGCATATAAAAACTTATCATGCTCCCTTTGGTGTGGCAGGCATGACAGATAAAACCACCATGTGTGCCATTGATGGATAGGCTGGCATGTTTGTCATCATGAAAAGGACAACGCACCATTTGCCAGTTACTGCCTTTTAGGGTAATCCCAAAACGCCCATAAAGGGCGTGAGGTGCTGGCAGTTTGTTAGGATTAAAGGTACGTTTAGGTTTGGATTGGGTAAAGATTTTAGCCAATACGCTCATACATCGCCCCCTTGCTTATCTAATGCCATATTGATTTGCTCCATGGCATCATCTGCCATATCAACCAACACACATTCGCAATAGGTTTGTAAGATATTTAACAACGCTTTTTGTTGGTATGGTTGTAAACTTTTATTGTAGTTAAGCACAGATAGCACGTCTGCCACACCTGCAATGCTGTCTTGGTAGTACTGTAAAGTATCTTTGATATCGGTAAGCTCAAAGCTTGAAAAGCTAATATTATCGCTATCGGCTGACTGTACAATGTTATTTGTGCTTGCTTGTTTAGGGATTGACTGCTTGGGCAGTTTAGGGGTTTTAGCATTCATACGAATACTCCTACTAAATTTTTTGAGTTTGAGAAACAACCCTTTAAAAGGGTGATGGGGTTCACTCTCGGCCTTAGTAGAAACCGCTCCGCATATTCACCAATTGGCTTATTTTGCAGTATCACCCCATCATAAGATGATGGCTTTGTACTTGTAAAGCATATATATGATGGGTTTACGCCTGCACCAGTGCCACTTTGGGTGGTGTTTGGGCGTAAAAAAAGCCAATTTGGGCAGTTTGGCTTAACTGCTACTAAGTTTTGAGAGAGAACACCATTATTAGTAGCATCAATCTGTTTATCAAGTGATTTATTTTCATGATATAGTTGCATTTGTTTAGATACTTTCATGCTATAATTACTCTACTGGTTTATGTTATCCCCTAGTCTTTCGGCTAGGGGTTTTCTTTTGGGGTGTCGTAAAATTTACGAAACCTTATATAAAACACGTTTTATGTCTATGTCTGCTTCTTTAATGCCAGCAAAGCCACCATCAGCATATTGTTTGGCTTTGTCTAACAGTTCATCTGTAATAATTGTTGGCCTCATTTTGTTTTCCTGTTAATTTATGATTGAACCATCATGAAAATCATGATGGTTAATGCTTGATACGCTCAAAATCTCGCCCTAACCTTGTTGTAATCTTGTGGTAATCTTGTGGTTATTTACTAAATTTTTAGTAGCATTAGGCTGTTTTTCTTGCCCAGTTTATATGCTCTTTATCCAGCCAATACACCGCATGGCGTTTACCGCTAGGGGCTGTTACCATCTTTGAATGAATGGGTAAGCCGTCTTGTCTTAATTCGGTGATACGTTGTGATAAACTCCAACACCCCCAAAGGTTAAAAGCGGTCATAGGCTCAAGCGTTGCCCCTGTCATTAGATAATCTAGGATTTGGGTTTTATAGCTCATTTGTTCCCCCTTGATATTTATTAGGATTATTTAGCCATGCGTGAATGTCGCTGTTACGCCATACCGTTACATTGTCTGATAGCTTAATAGGCTCTGGGAATTTACCTTGTCTTACCCATGCCCATACAGTAGATTTACCCAATGGAATAAATGGCAATAGCTGACTTAATCGGCTCATACCGTCTTGGGGTAGGGTGATGGGCTTTGTGGTCTGTGGGTGGCCATTGTCTGTTTGTTTGGTGCGTGGTGTCATCTGATACACTCCAATGTTGGCTAGATTGCTAGGGCTTGGGGTGCATTGTAGGATTGGTCTAGAAATGAAAAAAATCCCCTAATCACTAAGGAAAAGGGGATAACCTTGTATTTTATAAGGTTCAGGGTATTTATTTTTTAAAGGTTAGGGGTATTTCTAGCGGTTCATTTTTAAGCGGTCTGCCTGATTTGGTGGCGTGTGATGGTTTAATGTTTGCCAGCCAATCTGATACAGTTTCATCATTATCAGGTAATTTTGATGGCTCAAACTCTGCAATCAAAGGTTTTAAAAATTGCACCATGCCATTTGTGCGTATGGCTTGGGTTTTATCCATATCCCAAATGGTTCTAGCAATAATTTGTGCAAATTTGCGTGTGCGTTCGGTATCGTAATTGACTTTTTGCAAGCCCTTTAATTCATCATTCACACCTGCATTTTGGGTGCTTTCAAGCTCTTTAATGCGTGCCTGTGCTTCTTGTAGTTGCTGTTGCAAGTCTTGTATTTGTGCTTGAAGTTCTTGCACGTCTTGGCTTATTTGGTAGCTAATGGCAGGCGTGTCAGTGATGTTAAATATTTCTTGTGTGTTATTCTTGAAGTCATCAGCATACCAAAAGTATTCTGATAAGTTAAATGGTTCTTCGGTGTAAGTGTAAGTCATAACATATGGTTGGATAATGTCCAACATATTTTTTACTTTTTCTTTTGGTCTTGGTGGGTACTTGTCTCGAAAATACTCATAAAACAGTTCAGATATAATAGAATTGACTTGTTTTGCCTGATTGGTTTTTTGGTCTATTTGATATAAGGACAAATCAAATAATTTGCATTTTCTTAGCACATAACCAATCACCCCTTTATTACCCTTTGCAGTAACGGCAGTATCAATTTGTTCAATCGCTGTACTAACACTGATAAGTAAATCATTCATGTTCATACCTTGCCCATACCTTAACAAATAAGATAGCAGGCGTGGCGGTCTAAGGTATGAAAAATAACCGCCGTTCGGTAGCTACTCCTAGCCTACTAAAAGAGCTAACATAATAGTCTGTTAATGTTCATAACTAATCTGTGGGGATTGTCGGTTGGCTCAAACATTGTCTTGCTCCTTAGGTTGGTTGCTTGTTAATGCCAACAAATCCTTTAATGCGTTATTGGCTGGTGTGCTGTCATCTGCAAGACGATTTAATAGTTCTGCTTCATTGTCGCTGATGTGCCATGTACTTGGCATAATTTCAATAGCTTTGCTATAAGCACTATTGATAATAAATTGCTCAATACTAACGCCTTGAATATCCGCCCCATGTTGGATTATTTGGGCGGTTTTGGGTGGTAAGTCAATAATCATGGTTATTATCCTGTTGTTATCATTGATAAACATAAGGGTGTGATACTGTCTTAGATAGTCTTGGATTATAGCAATCTAATTAGTTTTGGACAATCTAATACAATCTATTCACGCCTGCCCATCTGTTAAGCCATCTATCAAGTTTGCCCAATCATTCATCATTTGAATGCGATAGGGCAAATACTCTGCCCCATTATAGGCCATACTCACCTTATCGCTTTTGGCGTGGGCTAATTGTAGTTCTATGGCTTCATGGTTGTATTGCAGTTCATGTAGTTTGGTGCTGGCAATGCCCCTAAATCCGTGTCCAGTCATTAAGCCTTGATAGCCCATGCGTTTTAAAGCACTGGTTAGGACGTTTTCACTGATAGGGGCTTTTGATGCGGTGTTATAAAATACATATTCACTGTGTAAGCCCCATGATTTGATAGTCTGTAATATCTGTATGGTTTGGGGGGATAATGGCACAATATGCGGTCTGCTCATTTTCATACGGTTTGCTGGTATTCGCCAAAGGGCATTATCCCAATCTATTTCTTGCCATGTCATAAAACGTATTTCAATGGTGCGAACAAAGGTAAGACAGATAAATTTAAAAGCTAGTTTAGTGAGTATGCTACACCTTGACCGCTCTATGTCATGTAAAAGGCGTGGCAGTTGCCCAAAGTCTAAGCGTGCAAAATGGGTTTGTTTTTTCTTGGTTAGGCGTTTTACTAGCCCATCTGTGGGCGGTAGGCTGTGATATATGCCTTTATCCCTAGCATAACGAAAGATTGCCCCTATTTGGCGTATGGCTCGCTTTGCCATGTCGTATGCTCCCCTGCTTTCTATGACATTGGCAATATCTAGTATCATGGCAGGCGTGATGGCGTTAATGTCCAAATGGGCAAGACGTGGGGCAATGTCATTGATATATTGGTTATGGTCTCTTTGGTATGTGCCATTAACAACGGTGTGGCGGTTCTTGTTGGCAGGGTGATTTGGGTTTCTGTCTGTATGGTAGGCTTTGGCAACATCGCCAAATAACACGGCATTTGGTTTGGCTTGCTTGGGGTCTATGCCTTGTCTGATTTTTTCTTGAATTTCTAGGGCTTGCAGGCGTGCCTGTTGTAGGCTGATGGTAGGATATTTGCCAAGTGTGATATTGGTTTGTTTGCCATGATAGCGATAAGCCACTACCCAAGTTTTAGCACCTGTTAGCCTTACCCATAACTGTAAGCCGTTACCATCTGAATATTTATCGGGGCGTTGAGCGGTGCATTTATCAGTAGGCTTTAATTTTCTAATAGCGGTATCTGTTAGTTTGCCCATGATTTGCCCTAAGTGTTGGTATAGGAATTTTTATACCAGCAAATATACCAACAAAAAATGTAGATTTCAATGAATAACCATAGACTGCCAAAGACAGTAAAAAGGCTTAAAACCTAGAAAAATAAAGGGCTATCGTACAATGACAGACAGCCCTAGATTGGTGTTTGGTAGGCATAACCGGACTCGAACCAGCGACCCCCACCATGTCAAGGTGGTGCTCTAACCAACTGAGCTATATGCCTAAATCGTTGCGATATTCTAGCAAATTTTAATAAATTTGCAAGTGGTTTTAGCTATTTACGCAATTTTATTTGTTTTATAAAATTTTTCAAATACTGTTGATTTTCTTGCTGGTTATTTTCATGGCGACTATAACGCTGATTACGATAAATTTTTTTAACATTTTCAATCACTTCTGGCTCTTGAACATTTGGAGTGATACGCTCAAGCCATGCTAATACGCCTTCGCTATCCTGTCTGGCAAGCGTTTTATTTTGTTTTGATAAGTGTTTGGATAATTGAATTATCAATAAATCTGTCGCATTCCAAACTTTACGCCGTTTCCACCACAGCCAAAGCATCAATAAACTAAATAATGATGACAAACTGACTGTCATAATTGCAACTTGTTGATAAATCGATTGAATATTTAACCAATTTAACAAAGAGTTTTTTTGTTTTTCTTGGTCAAATCCCACTACATCACGTTGCCAATAATAACTTGCTTGGTCAAATAACCGCCTTGCTTCCTGTAATAGCTGAAACTGTTGATAACTTAACTCTCCCAACACGCCTTCACCAAACATCTTTGCCCCTTGTGTCTGAGTGACTGTATCCATACCCTGTTCGACTCGGTCTGGAGAAACAAACGATGTTGGGTCAATGCGAACCCAGCCTTTTCCTGCTAACCAAATTTCTGTCCAAGCATGAGCGTCCATTTGGCGAACTTCCCAACTTTTGCCATCTCGTCCAAGCTGTCCACCCTGATAACCAACAACAACACGAGCAGGAATACCAACTGCTCGCATTAAAAAAGTAAAGCTTGATGAATAATGTTCACAAAATCCAGCTTTGGTAGTAAATAAAAATTCATCAACTCGATTTTGTTTTAACAGTGGTGGCGATAATGTGTAGCGAAACTGTTGTGACACTATCCATTGTTGAATAGCTTGGACATAAGCAATCGGGTCTTGATTGACTTGCTGAAATAGCTTTTGAGCAAATTGCCGACTTTGAAAGTTACTATTAACAGGCAGTTGTAAATTTATCTGACGTTCACTGTCTGATAAGTGTAAATTAATTTTTGCCTGATTAAGACGTTGTACTTGGTAGTTTAAGCGTTGGCTAACATTGTCCCAATAACGCAATGTAAAATCTGAAGTTAGGCCAATACCTCGTTGCTGACTCTCAAAATATGGATAATCCAATGCAAATAGCCACGGCTGACCTGTTTTTTCTAAAATAATCTGATAATTTTCTGTCGGTTGCTGAGTAGATTTTACCGTGTCAATTAACCATTTTGGTGGATAACTTTGCACTGTCCAAATATCTAATATTTTTTGATTTTGTCGCCATGTTGTGCCATCAAAATCACTAAACACCAAACCTCGCCAATACAAATCTTCTCTATTTGGAATATTGCCTTGAAACTCTGCCCGAAACGCCAATTCTGTAGAACGGCTCAAATTAGCAAAATCGCCTGGTGACATACTATCTGACATACCTGTGGTTGCTTGATGACTGCTAATTTTAATCGCCCATAATGGTGGTAAACGTGGAAAAAATAAAAATAAAATCACCATTAACGGTAAAGCTTGCAACACTAACAGACCTAATGTGCGATAACGCCCTGTACCATCATCATTTTGAGCTATCATTGCTAGTAAAACAACCAGCAAGCCTAGCAAAACTTGTAAAGTTGTCAATAAACTTTGATTAATTAAAAACAGTCCTGCCAACACAAATAATGATAAACTTAGCACAACATAGGCATCTCGGCGAGTATGTAGCTCTAATAACTTGCTCACAGCACACAACAATAAAAATGCAATGCCAACATCTAATCCTAATGCCGTACGATAAGTCACATATAATCCAACAACGCTGGCAAAAAATCCTAAAATTTGAATAAGTTGTAAACTACGTTTACGATAAAAAATGGTTGGTAATTTTTGTCTGACTAGATTAAATAAAAAAATAATAATTAGCAACGAATAACCAACCAACCAGTTTGGCAAATTTTTACTATGCGGTAGCACCACAAAAAGCTGTGAAAGTAATACCCAATGGTACGCTGACAACTGACTAAAACGGTGCCAAATGCTATTAGAAGTGGTGGCTGTGTTAATTATCATCGTGTTTTTGCAAGCCTCAATAAACTTTCTTGTTCAAAAGCAATCCCTTGTCCAACCACACCATCGCCATCAGGTAAACGTAATTGAAATGGCAAATGATTTTGACTGAGTTGGTCAATGGCATAACGTAATTGTTTTAATTTATCTTCATGCTGTAAGGCAGGCATTTGATAATAATCTAACAATTGTTCTTTACCTAATGTATCAATAAAATGTTTTGATAATAAACCTTGTCCACGAGCTAAATGTGACCAAGAAATACGAGCCAATGACTCACCTAGTACATAGTTATCTAACTGGTCAAAATCATCTTGCCCTGATTGTGCCTGTAAAGTTAATGATGACTGATGATGAGAAGCAATATGTTGTGTTGTTTGCATATCATAGTTTAACGGCTCAGGATACACCCAAGCATGACCTTCAAAAAAAATATATGACCATGCCTGCAAAATACCTAATGGATAAACCGTACTCACCGTTAATCTAGGCAAATCAAACCGCCCTCGTTGCTGTGTTGGTAGCCATAAACTAATAATTTGCGGTTCTTTTACTTGATTAATTAAAATGTATGCCTGATTATCAAGCGATGACTGTTGATGTAATGAATTTGTATAGCTAAATACATCTTTTATAAAACTTAAACGAATTTGTCGGTGAGGCTGTGCACTATCACTACTAATCTGTAAACGTATCTGTACTTTATCACCAACTTGGGCATGATGAATATCAACTAATTTAATTTGTAACTTAGATAAATGAGAAAATGTGTAAGGAATTGTCACCACTAATAAACTGGCTAAAAAAAAGCACAACCCTAGCACCAAATTATTGGCATAATTGACCCCAGCAATAAACGTGATTAACAATAACAACGCATACATAATCCCTTCTTTACTAAAGAAAATATAAATATTACGTTGAGATAGCGTAATTTGTTGGCAAAGTGGCGAACGTCTTTTAAAAAAAGGCTCAATGCGTGCCTGCCAACCCTGAAAAATTCGCATCACACTACACCAATACAGGCACTTGTTTTAATAAACGATGAGCAAGCGTCATTTCCATGTCACCACCCAAATGATTAAACGGTACAAATCCTTGACCTAATCGATGATTAACCACGGCATTAAATACAGCCTGAATATCTTCAGGTGTCACTTCATCAAAGCCACCTAAATACGCATAGGCTTGTGACGCATGTTTTAACGCCAACACTCCCCTTGTTGAAAGTCCATGATATTCTCGGCTTTCTCGAGTTTTTGCCACCAGTCGTTGCAAATAATTAACCACCACCTCAGAAAAAAATACTTGTTTTACCTGTTGTTGAGCAGTAATTAATTCATCAGTACTTAACATCGGTTGTATTTGAGTTAATAAATACCGCCTATCATGCCCTAATAACAATTCTTTTTCAGCTGTAATTGAGGGATATCCTAACGATAAACACATTAAAAAACGGTCAAGTTGGGATTCAGGTAATGGAAAGACACCAAACTGTTGCGTTGGATTTTGAGTCGCTATGACAAAAAACGGGGTTGGTAATGGTCGAGTCACACCATCTTGTGACACCTGACGTTCTTCCATTGCCTCTAATAATGCCGATTGTGTTTTTGGACTAGAACGATTAATCTCGTCAGCCAATAATAATTGACAAAAGACAGGACCTTGTTTAAATTCAAAAGTGCCTGTATCCGTTTTATATAACGACATGCCTAAAATATCCGCAGGTAACATATCGCTGGTAAATTGAACTCGATTAAAGTTTAACCCTAAATGATTAGCAATCGCATGAGCAAGGGTAGTTTTTCCCATACCTGGTAAATCTTGTAGTAATAAATGTCCATTTGCCAATAGACATGCTACTGATAATTTAACTATTTCCGCTTTATCTAAAACGATTTGATTAATACCATCAAGCATGTGTTGTAAACGTTGCTGAATGGGATTTTTGGTTGTTAAAAACATAATTAACCTTAACGATTTTTTAATATTTATTAAATAGTTGTTAATCTTTAACGCAATGTCGATAAATAAGCGATAATATCCTGACGGTCTTGTGGATTAGTGATAGGGTCAGAACGCATTCGTGTTCCAGCCATCATTTTTTTTGGGTCGGCAATATACTTATCTAAATTTTCCGCTGTCCAAATTAGCTGACTATTTAATAATGCTTCGGTATAACGATAATCAGTCAATAATCCAGCTTTGGCTTGATAAATCCGCATCAATTGAGGGCCTTTTTCATTACTACCTAGTTGTAATTTATGACAATTTTCACATTCTTGTTGGTATAATTGTTTACCTTTTAACGCATCAGCTTTTGTATACACTTCGGCAGTTACCGCAGGACGGTCAGCAGGCGGTGTTTGCTGACAAGCAGTCAAACTTGCCATACTCACAAACGCAATGACTAACTGTATATATTTATTAATCATTAAATTCATCATCAATAAACCCAATCAAAAACGCTATCATATCATGCCTTTACTCATGGCTAAATAAATTTTATGCTGACTCAGTATGAATAATCATTTCTGGCGATGGCTCTTGTAAATAATTGCCTTGCAAATATCTTGCCCCGACAGTCCACGCAGCAGACATTGAGGCTGGGTCTTCGATAAATGCCATTAATGCTTCACAATCATGACTATTAATTTGTGAAATTAATGATTTAATCGTATTCACATTATCGCTATTGCCCAAGTCTTTTACATAGCTTCGGTCTAATCGCACCATTTTTGGCTTGATTAATGTGAGCATTTCCATTGCATCAACCACTGTACCAAAATTATAAATCCCCACCTGACAACCAAGTGCTGTCAAATTTTCTGCCTGTTTTACTGCAGTGGTGATATAATCAGGTAAAATCGCTTCGTTAAATTGAATAGTCAATACATCAGAGCGTTGGCTACCAACTGCTTGTAACAATTGTTGAACAAATGCAGGTAAGCTATCATCAACGAGTGATTTATGACTTAAATGCACCAATAAACGAGCATTTGGGTCGTCTTGATGGTATTGTTTTAAAGCTTTACAGGCACGAATTAATAATAATCTATCAATTTTATGTAGTAATTGATGTCTTTCGGCAACATCAGCAAATTTATCAGGTGACATCATGCTACCATCAGCCAAGGGTAAATGTAAAAATACTTCAAAAAAGTTACTAGTATCTTGGTCTACGTCATAAATTGGCTGATATAACAGCTCAAATTTATTTTGCTCTAAGGCTTGTTGTAATGCTTCTAGCAATAAAGCATCATCACTGTTTGCAAAACTAGTTGGGTCGTATAAATGAAACGCATTACCTTCATTGTTAGTATTTTTACGAACCACGTTTGACGCTTGCATGACTCTGTCAATTAAATTTGCCACATCAGGCGAGCTACTATTTAACATAGTTGCCCCAATACTAATGGTCGTTTTCACTGTACGGTCGCCTATTTCTATCATATTATCTGCGGTCGCTTCTAGCAATTGTTCCGCCCATTTGCTCAATTCATCTTGGGAAATGTTAGGGATAATTAACATAAATGTCGCATCACTAAAACGACTTAAATAACCTTTATCGATACAATCTGCCCCAACCAATGTCAGCATTTTTTGTTTTAAAAACTCTGTCATTGCTAACACTGTACCATCGACCCCTTGAATACCTAGACTAGAATTAATTTTACCAATATTATCTAAACGAATATATAATAAACTGCCTGTTTGGCGTTGCTCAATAATCGTTTCTCGTACATTAAATAACGCATCTTCAAACCCTCGCCGATTAGCAATTTGAGTCAATGGGTCAATACGTTCTATTTCTGCTAATTTTTTTGCAAGTTCAGCATTATTATCCTGATTATGTTGGATAATAATTTGTTGGCAAGGCTGTCCTTCATAGGTCGCACTGGCAATTTGTAATTTAGCATTAAATGTTGAGCCATCATTTTTGATACTTTCAAATTTAAACTCAACATTATTTCGACTGCCACGTTCATAATCTTTTAAAAACTGTTTAAAATCTTTGATATTATTACTGGCAATCAAATCAACAACTGGCATACCAATTAATTCTTCCATGCTATGATAACCAAACATTTCAAGATATGGGTCATTAGCATAAATATGCAATCCTTGTTCAATATAGGCAACGGCACTTTTTGAGTTTTTAATTAGAACATTCGCTCGCTGTTCTGCATCAGATAAAATTTGACGTAATGCTGATAAATGATTGCGTACTTGTAATTGTTGATGTTGTTGTTTAACTCGTAATGCCATTTCAATCAATCGATTTTTGGGTAACGCATCAACCGCTCCCCAATATGCATACAATGGCAAGGCATTATCCGTATTGTCACCCTCAGCGACAATGGCAAGTTGTTGTTGTTCTTTAGCATCTAATGGTCGCCCCATGTCAAATTGATGACGATTATCAGACATAATTGCAATGACTGGTAAATCAATTTTTTGTTCTTTTAATATGGCAACCACTTGAGGTAATACCAAATCATACGCCTTACCCATGACTAACACGTCCCAAGGCTGTCTTAATAATTTAATCAATTCATCTTTTGCATCTAAAAAACCTAAATTCACTTTTTTGTAATAATTTTCTTCTAAAATACTGACCAATTGTTCAGCATATAATTGATTATCATCAATTATCATTAAATTTAACATTGTCGGTAGCGTCATTTTGCAAACCCTTAGAAAACCACAGCAAGTTTAATTATTTTAAATATAAATATTATACTAGTAATACTCAAAAAATGCGTAAGCTATCAGCTCAACTGTCAGATTATTAGCTTAACTGGTGAACAAAAAATTTCACTCAAAATTTTTATTGATAATAGTTACTAATCTATGGCTAGAAAACTTAGAAAAACATTATCAATGATGCTATAATGTTAATTATGTTAAACCTTAATCACAAAGTATAAACCACAAAAACAGGAGATATAACATGTTTAAAAATTTTGCGTCTGATGCTCTTGGACTAAGTGATATCGGTAAAATTATCCCACCTAATCAATTTAATCAAACAGATATTGATGACTACGTTTTTCATGAAGATAATGAAAAAATTTACTTTGTGATTAAATCAAAAACTGACGAATACTGCTTTACCAATGTAGCATTTATTCATCTTGATGGTCAATCTGCCACCAGTAAAAAACGTCTATTAAAACGTTATCCATATCGTTATTATCAGCCACATCATGTCAAAATTGAAACTGCTGGCACGCTTGATTTAGATGCAGAATTAAAATTTACATTAATTTCTTCAAATAATGTAGAAGGTGGGTTAAGTTTTTCGATTGATATTGATAAAAATCAAATTGAACAAATTAGAGATATTTATAAAGCTCTGGTTGCCATCAGTGATAGATGTCGAAATATTCAGCACCAAGAATATTTACTAGAAAAAAGTTTTGATACCGTAACTGATATGTTTACTTTAAGAAGCTTACCTGAAAATGTGGTATTAAATTTACCTGACATTATTAATCAAACAATTAATCAAGTAGAAAAAGCTTATCATCAGCGACTAAACCAAATTCGTCAATATGATTTTGGACTAATTTTTGAACATTATATTCAAAGATAATTTAGCTTATTAGTATCAGCATTAGTCAGTTTAAACTGGCTAATGTTGATTTGCTGTTTCATATTTAGCAAAATATAAGAAAAGTACCGAAAAAAAGGGTACAATAGGCGTTTTTTTGATGTATTATTAATTTATGAAAACACTCATTCAATCCCCTGAAGCTCTTGAAAAAATGCGTATTGCAGGCAAACTTGCCTCTGATGTATTAGTGATGCTCGATGAATATGTCAAAGAAGGCGTTAGCACCGAAACTTTAAACCAAATTGCCCATGATTATATCGTGAATGTACAACAAGCCATTCCTGCTCCACTAAATTATCATGGTTTTCCAAAATCCATTTGTACATCGGTTAATCATGTAGTTTGTCATGGCATTCCAAGTGATGACAAAATTTTAAAAAATGGTGACATTATTAATATCGATGTCACCGTGATTAAAGATGGCTATTATGGCGACACCTCTAAAATGTGGATTATTGGTGAAGGCTCCATTATGGCACAACGGATTTGCAAAGTTGCTCAACAGGCATTATATGCGGGCATGAAAGCTGTCAAAAATGGGGCTTATCTTGGCGATATTGGTGCAGCTATTCAGGCAGTTGTTGAGCCAGAACGTTTTAGTATCGTACGTGAGTTTTGCGGGCATGGTATTAGTAACGAATTTCATCATGAACCACAAGTGCTACATTATGGTAAGGCAGGTACAGGCATACAGTTGAAAACTGGCATGACTTTTACCATTGAGCCAATGATTAATCAAGGCACTTGGCAAACCAAAATTTTACCCGATAAATGGACTGCTATCACCAAAGACCGAAAACTATCCGCCCAATGGGAACATACCTTAGTTGTGACGGATACGGGTTGTGAAGTTTTCACTGCTCGTCCTGAAGAAGATTTAAGCTTTTTAACTCCATAATCTAATCAATAAAAACCAACATTCTGTTGGTTTTTTATTAACTATTTCTTATACTTTTAATTGACAGCCATTGATTGTTCAATATTTTTCAAAAAATATTTACATTAACGAGAAAGAAAATTTATGTCAGCCAATATCTTATTTACCGTTCCAAAAAACTTATCTAAATCTACTGGGCAAATTTAGTGTTTTCTTTCTGCTTCACAGTTTGTTGCCCTTGTGGTTGTACGCAGGTCTTACATAAACTCCACAGACTGATGCGATGGAACTCACCGCCAAAGTTTTAAAAATTATTTGTAAAGTTTAAAAAAACAGTCGTGGGACACCCACTATAAATCACTACTCAAAGTGTAGATTAAACCAATTTATTTATCAAAACTACTTAGTTTTGATAAGTAATAGATAGATTTAAAGAGATTTTATGAAACAGTTACTAACTCCATTACCCCAATTACATTTAAATGGTGATAATCATTTAGGTGTACCCATGTGGCGAGAAACCATCGAAAATGAATTTGAACAAGCATTAACAAACGGTGTATCCATTCGTCATATTGTCAAAAAACGTTGCGATATGATAGATGATTTACTTATTCAACTCTATCAATTATATCAATTAGATAAAACTAATTTAGCCATCTTTGCTACTGGTGGTTACGGCAGAGGCGAGTTACACCCTTGCTCTGATGTTGATATTTTATTATTAAGTCCAAATAATATTGATGATAAATTAAACAATATTATTTCGCCATTTGTCGCTAAGCTTTGGGATATTGGTATCCAGCCTGCCTTAGTCGTACGTTCAGTTGCTGACTGTCATCAAGCTTGTAAAAATGATATTACTGTTGCTACTAACTTGCTAGAGGCTCGTTTTTTATTTGGTAATCATCAATTAACAACCTTGCCATTTGACATAGTGTATCAACATTGGACACATAGCGATTTTTATCAAAGTAAAATCAACGAAACCAAAGCCCGTTATCTAAAACACAACGCCACTGAATACAATCTTGAACCAGATATAAAAAATGCACCTGGTGGGTTGCGTGACATTCATGTGGTTGGCTGGATTGCAAAACGTTATTTTCAAGTACAAACCATGAATGAGTTACTGGAAAAACAGTTTTTAACCCAACAAGAGTTTGATAAACTGCAACAAGCTGAAGACTTTTTATGGATAATTCGTCATCATTTACATCGTTTGACAGGACGCAATGAAAATCGTTTATTATTTGATTTTCAAAAAAATATTGCTAAAAATTTAGGTTATGACGCAAATCAACATAGTAATGCTTCAGTTGAGCAATTTATGCGAGATTATTATCGATTTGCGATGTCAAACTCAACTCTATCAGAAATGTTGGTTCAACACTATTATGAAACATATATTGAGCCAAATTTACCAGAAAATCAACAACCTAATCAGCAAATGATTAATCAGTATTTTAAACGTATTGGAGAAAAAATTGCGATTAATCATGCAAAAGTATTTCATCAACACCCAGAAACGATTTTGCAATTATTTTTATTCATGGGACAATTGAATATTAAACATATTCATAGTGACACGTTAAGATTATTAAAAATCTCTGCAAAGCTTATTAATCAAAATTATCGAGATAATCCAGTTCATCAACAGCTTTTTTTAGACAATTTAAAAGAACAAAATCTGCTATACCAACGTTTACGCATGATGAAACGTTATGATGTATTGGGCAATTACTTGCCAGCCTTTGCCCAAGTAACAGGATTAATGCAATATGATTTATTTCATCGTTATACAGTTGATGCTCATACGTTGTTATTAATTCGAGTTTTACATCGTTTTACTGATAATAATTCAGAGAAAAATTATGATAGTAAATTTCCGTTAGCAGGACCTATTTATCGGCGAATTGATAAAAAAGAAATCATTGTTTTAGCAGGTTTATTTCATGATATTGCCAAAGGACGTGGGGGCGACCATAGCGAACTTGGTGAGCAAGATGCAATAAATTTTTGTCGGCAACATGGTTTATCTGAAGCAAATACCCAATTAGTTGGCTGGTTAGTGAAAAACCATTTATTGATGTCACATGTTGCCCAAAAGAAAGATATTTCTGACCCTGAAGTCATTGCTAATTTTGCTGAAAAAGTAGGCAATGTGACATATCTTAATCATCTATATGTTTTGACGGTGGCGGATATCAATGCGACTAATCCTCAAATTTGGAATAGCTGGCGGGTAACACTCATGAAACAGCTATATACCCAGACACGCCGAGTATTACGGGCAGATATGGAAACTCCAAGTAATCGTACAGAAATGATAGCCACTAATAAAGCTCAAGTTCAACAATTACTGGAACATGATAAAGATTTTGCTAAAATTGAGCAGTTATGGCAATCATTAGGCGATGAATATTTTCTACGAGAAATCCCACATGATATTATCTGGCACTCAAAAGCTATCATTGCTCATCAAGAAACTGCCCAAACTACGGATATACCATTAATTGTATTGCGAGAACATCGAGAATTAGCACTAGACGCAGTACAAGTATTTATTTATACAAAAGACCAAGCCAATTTATTTGCCAGTACCATGGTCGTTTTTGACAGCATGAATTTAGATGTGTTAGATGCTAGGATTATCACCACAACCCAAGGATTTGCGTTAGATTCATTTGTATTACTAGATAGACATGGTACATTATTAACCGATGAAAATCGCCAACATGAATTAACAGAAAGATTAATCAGTGCGTTAAGCGAAAATAGATTACCAACATTGGTTCAAAAACGCTTACCCAGACAATTAAAACATTTTAAAGTACCAACAAAAATCAATTTTGAGTTTCATGCACCGACCAATCAGCACATCATGAGCTTAGAAACCCTTGACCAACCTGCATTATTGGCGAGAGTTGGGCAAGTATTTTTAGCCCATCAGATAGAGGTACATTATGCACGCATTACCACCATGGGCGAACGTGCCGAAGATATGTTCTACATTACCGCCTGTAATTACCAAACTTTAACTGACCAGCAATTAATTCAGTTAAAACAAGCAATTACTGACGCTTTAGAACAAACGTTAGTCTAGTAAATCCATCTGTTCAGCAGTATGATATAAAATATTTGAACGATTACCACTACGACAAAACATAAACACTGGCTTCTCTGCTTGATTAAATATTTGGGCAAATGTTTCAATATCTTGTTGTGTCATTTGCCCTGCTACCACAGGCACAAAATAATATGCCAAACCTGCTTCAAGCGTTGCTTGCTTGATTTGCTCATGCGTTGGTTGGTTTGGCTCTTCACCATCAGGACGATTATTAATGACTGTTGCAAAACCTTGAGCCTTAATATCATGAATTTGTTGAGGAGTAATTTGAGCATAAAACGCCGTACGATTTGGCATAAAAAATCCTTGTTATAAATAGGGAAAACGCTGGCATATTATCAAGATTTTTGCCAAAAATGACAAGTCTATATTTTTTGTCTTAGGTTGCCATTAGATTTTTAACGGCTTGTTGAGTGCTTAAAAACACTTTTCCAGATAATTGTCGAATAACATCGGTATGTTCAATATTATCCATCACAGGTCCTTTGACTTCAGAAAAATGTAATTGAATATCTCGTTTTTTTAAATCTTGATTAAGATTAATCAACATATCTTGAGCAGTTAAATCTATATGATTAACCGCTGACAACATTAATAATAAATTTTTTGTATGTAATTGATTTTTTAACGCATTATCTAAAAATTGACGTACCGATTGAGCATTCCCATAAAATAAACTTTCATCAATTCGCACAATCAATAAAGTTTCATGTTGAGTGACTTGATGACGATGAATGTTACGAAAATGACCTGTTTCACCAATTTGCCCAACAATCGCAATATGCGGATGACTGGATTGCCAAATCAATCCTGCAAATGATACGAACAACCCCAAAATCAAACCGATATTTAATCCAAATAACAACACACCAAAGAATGCTACTAAAAAGGCAATTGCATCAAGTTTATCACTCTTTCGAGCCTGTAAAAACGTTTCAATATCAACCAAACCAATGACTGCCACCATAATAATTGCACCTAAAATGGCATAAGGCAATGGCGAAAAAAATTTGGCAAATGCTAGCAATGTAATAATTATCATCACTACTGAAATCACACTTGCCAACGGTGTTTTTGCTCCAGCATCAACATTCATGGCGGTACGTGAAAAACCACCTGTCACCGTAAAAATCTGAAAAAATGACCCAATAATATTTGCCAAGCCCAAACCTTTTAGCTCTTGATTAGCATTAAAATATTCTTGACGTTGGCGGGCAAAATGACCTGCAACTGAACTACTAGAAATAAAAGCAACTAATGCAACTAAACCCGCCACGGGTAATAAATTAAACAATATATTAAATGAATTAGGTAAATAAGGTAATGCAAAACTTGGTAAACCTTGTGGAATATCTCCAATAATACGAATACCTTGCTGTTGAAAATGTAAAAAATAACTCAGAACAATGCTGAGTATCACAACAACTAAAGGAAATACCCGTTGCATATTACCAATCGCCGTTACTGACAGCCATTGACTCGCTATTTGTTTAAACCAATATTTATTAAAAATTAATAAAAAAAATGTGATACAGCCAACCATCAGCGTTGGTAAATGTAGATATTGAAGGTGTTGCCATAAACTTGACAAATTAATAATTAATGAATTACCCGAAATATTAATATTTGTCACAAATTTTAGCTGACTGACAAAAATCAAAATTGCCGACCCGCTAATAAAACCCGCCGTGACACCACGACTAATAAACTGAGTAATCCAACCAAAACGAAAAATACTTGCTAACCATAAAATACCACCTGTTAATAAAGCCAATAACGATGACATTGCCACATATTGTTCAACAGGCAAATGTGCATAAGGTTGCAATGCTTGAGCAGTCATCATTGCCGTAATTGCAACTGAACCAACCGCATTCACATTGCTAGACCCAATCCACGCATAAACTAAAACAGGGACTATTGAACTATATAAGCCATATACAGGCGGTAAACCTGCCAAAACTGCATAACCCAAACTTTGTGGAATGGCTAAAATACCCACAATTAATCCAGCTAAGGCATCTTGGTTAAAGTGATTTTTTTGATAATAACGTAACCAATCAGGTAATTGAAAAAACTGAAAAAAAGCTTGTTTAAGCATTCTTACCAAAAAAATCTAGCAATTTTCGGTACAAAAACGCTGATAAAGTAACCCTAACACCGCTAACGCATCATCACTAGCAATCGAATAATAAATTTGTTTACCTTCTCTGCGAGTATTGACCAGTTTATCTCTGCGTAAAATACCTAATTGTTGTGATAAGCTAGGCTGCCCAAGACCAATCATTTTTTCTAGCTCGCCCACACAAAATTCACCTTGAGTTAATTGACACAATAACATTAATCGGTCAGGGTGTGAGAGTGACTTTAACAACTGGCTGGCTTTATTCACTGAGTTTTGCATATGAGATAACATCTGAGCATCAATCATCACGTTTTCACTCATTGATTTAGTAGACATAAGTTTCATATTAGACATAAAGATTTCCCATTGTAACAAAAAAAGACTGTCCGTATGTTTAAGGATTGTTAATCATTAGCTTGCGTTTATTCATACATACGGCATTTGTCATAATAAAATATTTACCAAAAACAACACTAAAGCTATTAACCTCCCTTTTTTTATTATACTGAAAAAAACTAGCTGATTGCAAAAATATTATATATATCAATATTATATGTGTGAAATATTTAAGTAACTATTATCTACAAAAAAGAAATTTAAAACAATAGCGTTTTTTATAAATATCATATATTCTTGTGAATATTTTTTATTTTTCTTTATTGTGATTTATGAATAACTTTTAAATTTTGTAACAACCATCGTATTTAGCGTGAGAAAAAGATGCAAACCTTACTCTATCAATTCAATTTTAAACGTTATCGTGAACATCTCATTGATGTCACTTTGACCTTTACTGCCCACGAAAATAATCCAGTAGTTTGGCTACCTGTTTGGATTGCTGGTAGTTATTTAATTCGTGAGTTCTCTCGTCATATTACTACTGTCACAATGATACAAAATGGCCTTTCTCAACGATGCCAAAAACTTGACAAAAATCACTGGCAGGTCATCGCAAATCAAGGTGATGTTGTCACTTTGAGCTATGAAGTATATGCCTATGATTTATCAGTGCGTGGAGCATATGTTGATAATCATCGTTTATATGGTAATTTTGCTGTATTAGCATTAGCAGTCAAAGGGCAAGAACAACAAGCTATCAATGCTAAATTAATTTGTCCCATGGAATTTTCCAACGAGCAAGAACAGCGAGCTATACGTATTGGTGCAGTTTCTGATAAATACTCAGGAAATATTAGCCCGTATATCCAATTAGCCACTGCTTTAGATTCATCAGCGGAAACCCAACAAAATCCTGATAATTTTATTTTTACAGTTTCAGCAAACAATTACGAACATTTTATTGACAATCCTTTTGAAATCGCTGCTCAAAATGATATTTGGATTTCGATTGTAACACCTTCTAACCTTTTAATTTTTCATCGTTTTTTTATTTCAGGTATTCATGATGCTAATCTAAAACGCTTAGAACAAGACCTGACAAAAATTTGTGAAACTTATATAAAATGGCTTTATAGCACCCCATTTCTTCATTATGTTTTTATGATAACGGTCACTGACAATGATTATGGTGGACTGGAACATTTATCTAGTACAAGTTTAATTATCTCACGAGATGATTTACCAAGTTTTGATGAAGCCCCCGAGCCAAGTGATAATTATCGCCGTTTTTTGGGACTTTGTAGTCATGAATATTTTCACGCATGGTGGGTAAAAACTGTCCGTCCAGATGTCATGATGAACCCAGATTTAAATCGAGAAAATTACACATCTTTACTATGGGTATTTGAAGGGTTTACCAGTTATATTGATGAATTTATATTACAAGCGAGTGGGGTCATTAATAAAAATAGTTATTTAAAATCACTAAGCAATGAAATTAATCGTTATTTACAAACACATGGCAGAAATTTACAAAGTGTGGCAGAGGCAAGCTTTGACGCATGGATAAAACTATATCGTCATGATGAAAATACAGCCAATGCAGGGGTAAGCTACTATAACAAAGGGGCATTAGTCGCCTTATGTTTAGATTTAATCTTAATGAATTACAGTGAAAATCGTACTCGATTGTTTGATGTCGTAAAAATCTTTTATCAAAAGGCAAAAGCCGAAGCTGATTGCAAAATTGGCATGACTGATAAATTATTAGATGAGGTAATGAGTGAATTGTTACCGCCCAATATTTGGCTATATTTTCGACAAAATTTTATTGAAGGCACCACAATATTACCATTAGAAGAATTGTTACAACAACATGGTGTTCATATTCGTAAAGACCATGACAACAGCTTACATTGGGGACTAAAAACGACACCTGATGTTTTAGGTTTAAAAGTTCAACGGGTTATCCGTAATAGCCAAGCAAGTGATGCTGGCATATCTGCCAATGATATTATCATTGCAATTGATGGCCTTAAAGCCAATGAAAAACTACTAAAAGCCACAGCAAAAAAACAATCTGCTTTAGGAAGAAAATCAGTATCATGTCATATATTTCGGCGTGATGAACTCATGTTAGTAGAAATTCCTCCTCAAAACAAGCATCATGAGCCACAACCTGAAAAATGGCTACTATATATTGACGATTTTACTAAAGCTTCTCAATGGCTACATCTTCAAAAAGAGGAAGGTTATGAAATTTTTAGGCTATAGTTTGGACTATGACAAACTGATTGATACCAGCCTTGCCATGCTGGATAACATTATTTGGGCAATATTAATATTTTTTATTGGCAAATGGGTCGTTGGTCGCATTGTCAATATCATGCAAATTGTGTTTAAACGTGGACACTTAGACAGCACCATTGCTAATTTTTTAAGCAATTTACTATATGGAGCATTATTAGTTGTTGTGATACTTGCTTCACTCAGTCAGCTTGGTGTAAATACCAACTCATTTGTGGCAGTGCTAGGCGGTGCTGCCGTTGCCGTTGGTATCTCTTTAAAAGACCAATTATCAAACTTTGCTGCTGGTATTATGATTGTGATATTTCGTCCATTTAATCGAGGCGACCTCGTTGAAATTAATGGAAAAATGGGAACGGTTCATGATATTACCTTAATCAATACCCGACTACAAACTGCAAATAATCATGAAATCATCATTCCTAATAGTGACTTTACTACTAATGCAGTTATCAACTATAGCTTATTACCAAAACGGCGAGTTGATGTCAAAGTTGGCATCAGTTATGACGCTGACATCAAAAAAGCTAAACATATTTTATTACAATTAGCTCAACATCACCCCAAAGTATTACAAGAACCTGAAGCCATCGTGCGTGTTACTAATTTAGGAGAAAGTGCCGTAGAATTGACATTAAATGTTTGGTCAGAAAATGGCGACTGGGCAGATGTTCAATTTGACTTATTAGAAGAAATTAAATATGCCTTTGACAATGATGGCATCGAGCTACCTTATCCACAACGCAACCTACATATCGAAGGACTAGACAACATCATCAAATCACAAATAAAACAATAATATACCTGTAACTACCACCCATTGTAGATTGACTATCAATAAACTTTCACTTGAAAAACAAGATAAAAATCTATACAATGGACTGTCCAAAAAATAATTTATCTACCTTTTACCCATAAAAAGTAGATAAAAACTATTTTTGTTCTTTGATAACAACGGGAGAGAAATGCCATATGGCAACAACGAACCAATTAATTCGTAAAGGTCGCAACACTGCTAAGGAAAAATCAAAAGTTCCAGCATTGCAAGCCTGTCCACAACGTCGTGGCGTATGTACTCGTGTATATACCACCACCCCTAAAAAACCAAACTCAGCAATGCGTAAAGTATGTCGTGTTCGCTTAACCTCTGGCTATGAAGTATCTAGCTATATTGGCGGTGAAGGTCACAACTTACAAGAACACAGCGTTGTATTAATTCGTGGTGGTCGTGTTAAAGACTTACCAGGTGTACGTTATCATACCGTGCGTGGTGCGTTAGACTGTGCGGGCGTAAAAGACCGTAAACAAGGACGCTCAAAATATGGTGCAAAACGTCCTAAATCGTAATTTTACTAAAATCATAAAATTTTAATTTGCATATGATATATATGCAGTAAGGCTGGTTTCATAAAGTTATTTTATTCATGCCAGACCACCCTGAAGAAACAAGGAATTTATTATGCCAAGACGTCGTGTCGTTGCTGCTCGTGAAATTTTACCAGACCCAAAATTCGGCAGTAAAACTATCGCAAAATTCATCAATCATGTTATGGTTGATGGTAAAAAATCAGTTGCAGAAAAAATTGTATATGGTGCGTTAGAACGTGTTGTTGAAAAAAACAACATTGCTGACCCAGTATCGTTTTTTGAAGATACATTAGAAAAAGTTCGCCCAATGGTAGAAGTAAAAGCTCGCCGTGTGGGTGGTGCAACTTACCAAGTACCTATGGAAGTACGTCCCTCCCGTCGTACCGCATTAGCAATGCGTTGGTTAGTAGAAGCAGCAGCAAAACGTTCTGAAAAATCAATGGCGTTACGTTTAGCAGGCGAATTGATAGATGCTGCTGACGGCAAGGGTAATGCCTTGAAAAAACGTGATGAAGTTCACCGTATGGCAGATGCTAACAAAGCATTCTCGCACTATCGTTTCTAAGATTGTTAATCTTCACAATCGCACTTGTCATGATATAACATGGCAAGTGATTTATTAAACAAAAATTGAATACATAAAAGGCGGTTATACATATATCTATGTATAACAACTTTTTCTAGGAAATAGCTATGGCTCGTACAACACCACTCAATCGCTACCGTAATATCGGTATCTCCGCTCACATTGACGCAGGTAAAACCACGACCTCTGAACGTATTTTGTTCTACACAGGTGTTAGTCATAAACTTGGTGAGGTGCATGAAGGTGCAGCTACCATGGACTGGATGGAACAAGAACAAGAACGTGGTATTACCATTACATCAGCTGCCACAACCTGTTTCTGGTCGGGTATGGCTCGTCAATTTGATGAACATCGTATCAATATTATTGACACCCCAGGTCACGTTGATTTCACCATTGAAGTAGAACGTTCAATGCGTGTACTTGACGGGGCGTGTATGGTATATTGTGCGGTTGGTGGCGTACAGCCTCAGTCTGAAACCGTATGGCGTCAAGCAAATAAATATAAAGTGCCTCGTTTAGCATTTGTTAATAAAATGGACCGTGTTGGGGCTAACTTCTTCCGTGTCAAAGACCAAATCAAAACTCGACTTGGTGGAAATCCTGTACCAGTTGTATTACCAATTGGTAAAGAAGATACCTTTGAAGGCGTTGTAGATTTAATTACTCGTAAAGCAATTTACTGGGATACAGAATCACAAGGCATGAAATTTGAAGAACGTGACGTTCCTGCTGATTTAGTTGATTTAGTTGAAGAATATCGTTCAGCATTAGTTGAATCAGCAGCGGAAGCTTCTGAAGAATTAATGGACGAATATTTAGAAAATGGTGATTTACCAGAAGACAAAATCAAATTAGCTATTCGTCAGCGCACCATTGCTAACGAAATTATTCCAATGTTATGTGGTACAGCTTTCAAAAACAAAGGCGTACAAAAAATGTTGGACGCAGTCATTGAATACTTACCAGCACCACAAGACGTACCAGCAATCCGTGGTGTTTTAGATGACAAAGATGAAACAGAGGCCACTCGTGAATCTTCTGATGATGAAGCATTCGCAGCGTTAGCATTCAAAATCATGAATGATAAATACGTTGGTAACTTAACTTTCGTACGTGTTTACTCAGGTGTTATCAAACAAGGTGATAGCGTATACAATCCTGTAAAAATGAAACGTGAACGTATTGGTCGTATCGTTCAAATGCACGCCAACGAACAAAAAGAAATTGGCGAAATCCGTGCAGGTGACATCGCCGCTATTGTTGGTATGAAAGACGTAACAACTGGAGATACATTGTGTGATGAAGACCATGTTATCACACTAGAACGCATGGAATTCCCAGAACCAGTTATTTCATTAGCAGTTGAACCAAAAACGAAAAATGACCAAGAAAAAATGTCAATTGCATTAAATCGCTTGGCAAAAGAAGACCCTTCATTCCGTGTACACACTGATGAAGAATCTGGACAAACCATCATCAGCGGTATGGGCGAACTTCACTTAGAAATTCTTGTTGACCGTATGAAACGTGAATTTAAAGTAGAAGCAAACATCGGACAACCACAAGTTGCCTACCGTGAAACTATCCGCAAAACTGTTGAACAAGAAGGTAAATTCGTACGTCAAACAGGTGGTCGTGGTAAATTTGGTCATGTTTGGTTACGCTTAGAGCCACTTGATACATCAGAAGGCAAAGAATATGAATTTGCTGAAGAAGTTGTTGGTGGTGTCGTTCCAAAAGAATACTTTGGTGCGGTTGATAAAGGTATTCAAGAACGCATGAAAAATGGTGTACTTGCAGGCTATCCAATTGTTGGGGTAAAAGCAACATTATATGATGGTTCTTACCATGACGTTGACTCTGATGAATTATCGTTCAAAATGGCGGGTTCTATCGCATTCCGTAAAGGCTTCTTAAATGCAGACCCTGTACTACTTGAGCCTATTATGAAAGTTGATGTTGAAACCCCAGAAGACTATATGGGCGACATCATGGGTGACTTAAACCGTCGTCGTGGTATGGTACAAGGCATGAATGATTTACCTGGTGGTACAAAAGAAATCAAAGCAGAAGTACCATTAGCAGAAATGTTTGGTTATGCCACACAATTACGCTCAATGTCTCAAGGCCGTGCAACTTATTCAATGTCTTTCTCAAAATATGCAGAAACACCAAGAAATGTTGCTGATGAAATCATCAAAAAATTCACCAATAAAGATGATGATGAATAGCCAAATGACGGTATAAGGGTTTTATTTTTAGTAAAATTCTTATATCATAGCGGAATATTGATATATCGTTATTTACTCAATAAAAAAACTTGTTATAATGAAAAATTTATAACAAGTTTTGTTTAAATTAAAATTAATGTAATTGATTAATGATATTATCAATTACTTTCATAACAAAGAGGATTAAATTATGGCAAAAGCCAAATTTGAACGTACTAAACCACACGTAAACGTCGGAACAATCGGACACGTTGACCACGGTAAAACAACTTTAACTGCTGCTATCGCAACTATCGCTGCTAAACACTACGGCGGTGAAGCAAAAGACTAT
>JBHAEG010000012.1:0-29903 GCA_041855445.1 Moraxellaceae bacterium | reverse complement strand
TGATAAATCTTGAGCAATCACCCAAGCTTTCACGCCATACTCTTTTTCAATCTCTTGGGCTAACTGTTCCAATTTATCACGAGAGCGAGCGACCAACACCACATCGCCCCCTGTTTTAGCATGGATTTTTGCAAACTCTAAACCGATACCGTTTGATGCACCTGTAATTAATGCGGTTTGTTTCATCACTTGTTACCTTTAAAAAATGATTAGTCAATCAATTAAAACTGTTAAAATTAAGCAGAAAAACTTTCTGCTACTCAAATTAACGAACAATGGCTCGTTTTACCATCGCTAAGCCTGTCTGTTTACTTTCATCTGCCCCCATTGGATTGGCAATGATATGTAAAATGGTCGCCTCTGCCATTTGTTCCATCATCGTTACCGAAAATTCAAGCGGTGCATAAAAGCGATTTTTATCAATTTCATGCTGAAAAATTTGTCGCATTTCATGATAAATATTTTGTACTTGCTGACGTGTTTGCTTAGTCAAATGTACCGATAACGCAATTTGTTTGGCGACTTGTCGCTGTTTGAGATTTGCTACACCCCAATCTACATAGCAATTCCACCAATGTTCAAGCTGAGTAAAAAAGGGAGCATTTTTAGGAAAATCCGCCATCACGACATCAGCAATCGTATCCATAATATACACATATACCGTGTTAATCAGCTCATCTTTACTATTAAAATAAGTAAATAAAGAACCTATCGATACCCCAGCGGTTTTAGCTATCATGGCGGTACTGGCAGATAAACCATGTTCATCAATACAATCAATCGCCGATAAAATAAGCTGTGTGCGTTTTTCTTCACTTAATGGTCTTGCCATTGTATTACCCTTATAATGACTGATTGATTAGTCATTATAATGATTTTTATGGGGAATGCAAGCCTTTTTTTATCTTTTCAAGTGATGTTAAGATAAGGTTTTGAAAATAATTTATTTTTGTTGGGTTAATGAAATTAAACAGACATTGATTGCTTATGGCTCACCATTTTTAGCCAATCCTGATTTACCAAAACGATTTAAATTAAATGCACCATTAAATCAAGCTGACCGTAGCACTATGTTTAGTGGAAGTGAAGAAATTGTAACTTATTGATTAAATATTTGATTTATAAAGAAATAAAAAATCATACCAGCCCATAAACTAAAAATAAATAAATACAAAAAATATCTCAATTTTATAAAATCCTTAGAAGAAAAATATTTTATAAATTTATGTTAGGCTTTACTAAAATATAAAACTGAGTTTGTTACATGAAAAGAATTTTAAAATCTAGTTTAATTATTCTAGTTATGGGACTAGACTCAGTTTTAATAGCTATTCTGCCACAGTATCTGCATAAGCCTTTAGTAGAGAAAAATAGTAGAAAAGTTTATGTAAATACTGTTACTCAAGACTGTAATTTACATTTCGACCAATTTTATTGATAAATAAGTGATGAAAAAAACTATAAAATAATATCACTATTGTTGGTATTGGCGATATTATGCGTTCCGTTAATATTATTTTTTTCTAGTGTTGATGAAACGCAGGATATTTCTACACAAAGCAGAAGTGGTGATATCCTAAATATTAATATCAACCAATATTCTAATGATAATAAATTTATTACTCCATTGTCAAACTCAAGTCAAACAGCAAGTACACCTAATATGGTTAGTACGAACAGTCAAGAAACTACTCAATATATTGATTTATAAAATTTGAGAAAATCGTATCCAAATGGAGTAATGGTTTTATCAGTTAATGACCCAATGCTTTCTCCTGAAGATAAAAAAGAAGCTTTGGTTCAAATTAATAATTTAAAAACCTATGACGGAAATGTATTTAAATCCTGCCAGTAATATTGTAATGCAGGTTACTAAAGAGACTCTAAATCATACAATCAATGATATTTCTATGACGTTTGAAATTTTAAAAAGTCAAAATGGCAGTTTGATTTATAATGCTTAATTTAATCTAAATGAAAAATATTGGTCACTTTCAGGAATGGGTTATACTCAAGCTAGTTTTGAACAAACAATATCAAAAATTATTGATGCCAATTCAGTAAAGAAAGATTAATCAAGGTCGAGAAGTCAAAGACATAAGCAACGAACGATGAAGTAGGAAGAAAACGCTAAATTTACTCTTGAGTAGATTTAAGTAGGTTTTTTGGAGCGGTGTGTGTAGCAATAAAACCAAGTCTTTGTGCCTTTATCGCTAATGGCTAAGTGTAAACCCATTCCATCATACAGGCGATAAAGTTTGCCTTTGAGTTGGCTATTTGAGTATCTTTTAATTTTGCCACAGTAAAAAAATAACTGTGCTAAGCCTTGAGTAACAAGGGGTTTGACCAAAACACTACCAAAAAAATACATCAATTGATGGCATGTAACAGTAAAAAAAATAGTAGTATTTAAAATTTCCTATCAATCCTACTGTAACAATCTTGCGTTTGTAAGGGTTTTTATGCCATCGTTTGATACTAATTGATACAATACAAACAAAATAAAAACCCCTTAAAATCTAGTGTTTTCAAGGGGTCTTGATGGTTTTTGATACGTCATGATACGCTATGATTTTAGTATCAAAATTAAAGTTTGGCGGTGAAAGAGGGATTCGAACCCTCGATACGCTATTAACATATACACACTTTCCAGGCGTGCGCTTTCGACCACTCAGCCATTTCACCAAAAATTGTGAATATTTTACCTAAAAAAATTATCATTGTCATGTATAATTATAAATTTAAATAAAGCAAATATTATCAACGAATTATGAGATATCTATATACAATATTTAAAATAAAACTATTGCTGGTAATGACTTTTAATTGTTCTATAGCGATGTCTAATAATTTTTCAAAAGAATTACAACAACATATTGTAGAATGTGGCATCAACTATTATCAACAAACCACCCCACAAATTTTAAACTCTCAATTAACAATCAATATATATCCTTTATGCTTTCATGGATTTGCAGTGATGTATTCAGGAGAGAGTAAAACAGCATTATGGTCAGCAGAATATTTGACAAAACAAAGACTTGAACAAGCTAGTACTTTAGAACGCATTAATCATTTTCATGAAGAAAGTCGTTTATTAACACAACATAAAGCGTTATTAATTGATTATAAAAAAACGGTCTATGATAGAGGGCATCTTGCTCCAAATGCTGATATGGCAACGTTTGAACAACAGTATGATAGTTTTAGTTTAGTGAACATTGTGCCACAAAACCCACAACATAACCGTCAAGTTTGGCGAGATTTAGAAGCAAAAGTTCGTTTTTTAACAATGAAATATGGGGAAAGCTATGTAATTACTGGTGTAGTGTTTCAAGGTAAAAATATAAAAAAACTTAATAATAATATTATGATACCAACGCATCTATATAAAGCAATATATATCCCAAGTTTACAACAGGCTGGTGTTTATTATACGCCCAATGATGATAGTCAAAGAATAGAAGTGATTAGTCTAAAAGAGTTAGAAAAACGAATAAATATCCAATTAATGCCTGCATTGCCTGCCTTTGTGAAAAATCAAACATTGCCTTTACCAACACAAAAAATACCTGAATTTACTGTCATGCAGTCAAACAACCAGCTAAAACATGAACAGTCAGCTATGCTAGTATTGATAAATTTATTGAATGAAATTATGAAGTGGTTATTGACAGTTTTACAAAACTAAATAAAAAATTCGCTTTTGCCACTTGAAGCGACAAAAGCGAATTTGAATAATGACAACACTAAGTGCGATTACGATATTTACGAATAGTTTGTAATTGGGCAACTGTTTCTGCCAATGAAACATAAGCCGCAGTCATATCAAAATCAGTTTTCTGACTGTTGATAAGTTCTTGAGTTTTACGGCGTTCTTCTTCTAACCGTACCTCATCTAACGTTGATGCCCGTTCAGCACTATCAGCTAAAATAGTGACTCGGTGAGGCTGAACCTCTAAGACCCCACCTTTAATATAAACATATTCATCGTTCTCTTTATTATCGTCAATTCTAATACGCAAAGGACCTGGTTTTAACAACGTAATCAACGGTGTATGTCCTGGTAAAATACCAAGTTCACCTTCAGAACCTGTAGCGATTAACATACGGATTGTACCAGAGTAAATCGGCCCTTTTGCACTTACGACATCACATTTTAACGTAGCCATAGTTTTCTCCTATGGTGAATTATTTTGTTTCACTTAGCTTTTTGGCGTGTGCAACAACTTCTTCAATACCACCTTTCATATAGAAAGCTTGTTCTGGTGTTGAGTCATAATCACCATTTAAAATCGCTTTAAAGCTTTGGATAGTTTCACGAATTGGTACATATTTACCTGGTGAACCAGTGAAAACTTCTGCAACATGGAATGGTTGTGATAAGAAACGCTGAATTCGACGGGCACGGTGTACAATGCGTTTGTCATCTTCTGATAGCTCGTCCATACCTAAGATTGCAATAATATCTTTCAACTCTTTATAACGTTGTAAAACTTCTTGTACACCACGAGCAACAGTGTAATGCTCTTCACCAATAACCTGTGGGTCTAGCTGACGAGAAGTAGAGTCTAAAGGGTCTACTGCAGGATAAATACCTTGAGAAGCGATATCACGGCTTAATACAACTGTCGCATCTAAGTGAGCGAACGTTGTTGCTGGTGATGGGTCTGTCAAGTCGTCCGCAGGTACATAAACTGCTTGTACTGAAGTAATAGAGCCAGATTGGGTAGAAGTAATACGCTCTTGTAAAACCCCCATTTCCTCTGCAAGTGTCGGCTGATAACCTACCGCAGAAGGCATACGACCTAATAATGCGGAAACTTCTGTACCAGCAAGGGTATAACGATAAATATTATCAACGAATAATAAAACGTCACGACCTTTACCATTTTCGTCTTTTTCATCACGGAAATATTCCGCCATGGTTAGACCTGTTAAGGCAACACGCAAACGGTTTCCAGGTGGCTCATTCATCTGACCATAAACCATCGCAACTTTATCAAGAACGTTAGAATCTTTCATTTCATGATAGAAGTCATTACCTTCACGAGTACGTTCACCTACCCCAGCAAATACTGATAAACCAGAGTGTGCTTTTGCAATATTGTTGATTAACTCCATCATATTAACGGTTTTACCAACACCCGCACCACCAAACAATCCAACTTTACCACCTTTGGCAAACGGACATAATAAGTCAATAACTTTAATGCCAGTTTCTAATAATTCAGTGCTGTTAGATTGTTCATCATAAGTTGGAGCTTGACGATGGATAGACCAAGTTTCAGTATGGGCAACTTCACCTGCTTCATCGATTGGACGACCTAAAACGTCCATAATACGCCCTAATGTACCTTTACCAACAGGTACAGAGATTGGGGCTCCTGTATTTACAACAGGTAGGCCACGTTTTAGGCCTTCAGTTGAACCCATGGCAATCGTACGCACGACACCATCACCTAACTGTTGTTGAACTTCTAACGTTGTTTCTGTATTTTCAACTTTTAACGCATCATAAATGTTTGGCACGTCTTGGCGATTAAATTCAACGTCAATCACCGCGCCAATAATCTGTACAATACGACCGCTACTCATTACGCTCTCCTTGAATGTAGGTCAATTATGAAACAGCAGCAGCACCGCCAACGATTTCCGAAATTTCTCGGGTAATCGCCGCTTGACGCAGCTTGTTGTAAACTAATTGCAATTCATTAATTAAATTACCTGCGTTATCGGTAGCCGCTTTCATGGCAACCATTCGTGCAGACTGTTCAGAAGCAATATTTTCTACTACTCCTTGATAAACAATAGATTCAATGTATTTACCCATTAGCTCATCAAGAAGCTTTTGTGGGCCTGGTTCATAAATATAGTCCCAACTATATTCACGATTGTTTAAGTTTTCATCATTAAACTCACCTTCAGGTAAGGGTACAAGTTGATGAATACTTGGACGTTGCGTCATTGCGTTGATAAACTCATTATAAACTAAGAAAATTTTATCAACTTTGCCGTGTTTATATTCTGCTAACATTTGTTCAACAGGGATTTTTATTTGAGTATAACTTGGACTGTCACCAACCCCTGCTTTTGCATCAATGACATCACCACCAAAGGTTCTGAAAAAATTAATTCCCTTTTGACCAATCACCGCAAAACATACTTTGACTGATTGATTGCTTTGTTCTTTGATATGGTTCGTCAGTTTTTTTAATAAATTAATATTTAAACCACCTGCAAGACCACGGTCAGAAGTTACGACAATGTAACCAACACGATTGACCGCTCGAGGCACCATATAAGAATGTTTGTAATCAGGTGATGCTTGGATTAAATGTGAAATCACTCGACGCATATTCTCAGCATAGGGGCGACCTATCTGCATACGCTCTTGAGCTCGACGCATTTTACTGGCTGCCACCATTTGCATGGCTCGAGTAATTTTTTGGGTACTTTTAATACTAGCAACTTTTGCTCGAATTTCTTTTAAACTTGCCATAAATGATCCATACAGCTAGATTTAGTAAGGAAAAATTTCCTGCTAGAACGAGTAAAGCTAATTAACTAACTTTACTCATAAGTTTTATGATATTAAAACTGTATCACTAAACGCTTAAAATGTATGGTCTTTTTTAAACGTTTCAATCGCCTTTTTAAATGTGTTTGCGATATCGTCATTATAGTTCGCAGTTTTATCAATATCTGCCATAAATGCACCATGCTCATCACGCAAATAACGTAATAATCCTGCCTCAAATGCACCAATTTTATTGACAGGTACATCTTTTAAGTAGCCTTCATTTGATGCGTAAATAACAGCAGCTTGTTCTGCAACAGATAATGGTGCAAATTGTTTTTGCTTCATTAACTCAGTAACACGCTGACCATGTTCTAATTGTTGTTTAGTTGCATCGTCTAAGTCTGAAGCAAACTGAGCAAACGCAGCTAATTCACGATATTGAGCTAATGCGGTACGAATACCACCAGATAATTTTTTGATGATTTTCGTTTGGGCAGCACCACCAACACGAGATACCGAAATACCAGCGTTTACCGCAGGACGAATACCTGAGTTAAATAAGTTTGACTCTAAGAAAATCTGACCATCTGTAATCGAAATAACGTTTGTTGGTACGAATGCAGAAACGTCACCTGCTTGAGTTTCAATGATTGGTAGAGCTGTTAATGAACCAGTTTTACCTTTTACTTCACCATTGGTAAATTGTTCTACATAATCAGCATTAACACGAGAGGCACGCTCAAGTAAACGAGAGTGTAAGTAGAATACGTCACCTGGGTAAGCTTCACGTCCTGGTGGACGGCGTAATAATAATGAAATTTGACGATAAGCAACAGCTTGTTTTGATAAGTCATCATAAACAATCAAGGCATCTTCACCACGGTCACGGAAGTATTCACCCATGGTACAGCCTGAATATGGTGCGATATATTGTAAAGCTGCTGGTTCTGATGCAGATGCAACAACAACAATCGTATATGCTAAGGCACCAGTTTCTTCTAATTTACGCACAACGTTTGCGATGGTTGAACGTTTTTGACCAACTGCGACATAGACACATTTAATACCAGAATGTTTTTGGGCAATAATCGCGTCAATTGCCATAGCTGTTTTACCAGTTTGGCGGTCACCAATGATAAGCTCACGCTGACCACGTCCAATAGGTATCATGGTATCAACTGCTTTATAGCCTGTCATCACAGGTTCATCAACAGATTGACGAGCGATAACCCCAGGAGCGATTTTTTCAACTTTATCTGTTAATTTAGCATTGATAGGACCTTTGCCGTCAATTGGGTTACCTAGTGCATCAACAACACGCCCTAGTAACTCTGGTCCTACTGGTACTTCTAAGATACGACCTGTACAATAGGCTTTTTGACCTTCTTGTAATTTTAAATAATCGCCTAGAACAACCGCACCGACTGAGTCTTGTTCAAGGTTTAATGCCATTCCGTAGACACCACCTTCAAACTCAATCATTTCGCCATACATGGCATCATCAAGACCATGAATCTGTACGATACCGTCAGATACCATGACAATTGTGCCTTCATTCTTTGCTGTGGCACTCGCATCAAGGTCTTGAATACGCTGCTTAATCAGATTACTGATTTCCGCTGGATTCAATTGTTGCATTGCACTATTTCCTTAATTTTATACCAACTTCACCTAAGGTTAACTTATCCCACATAATATGAAGGCAATTTGCTTTAATTAACTAGGCGGTAAGCTGTGTTTTTAACTGTTTTAACTTGCCACGTACAGAGTCATCAATGAGTTTATCACCAACTTTGATGGTCACTCCCGCCAATAAACTTGGGTCTACCTCAACATGGATAATCACCTTTGAACTAAGTGAACTCGACAAACGATTTTCAATGAGTAACTCTTGTTCTTTTGTTAAAGGGTAGGCAGAAGTCACATATGCGTGAACCTCTTTAGCATCTTCTGCTTGTAATAAAGTAAAACGCTCTGTTACTGTTGGCAAAAGGGCTAACCTGTCTTGTTCAGCAAGTTGTGTTAAAAAGTTTCCAAACGCATCTGAAACTTTATTTGAAGGTTTATCTTCAGTGTCATAAATAATATCACTAACCACAGCAACGATTTTTTCAAAAATACTGCCTTCAGCTTCTGGAGTATTTGCACTGGCATTATAAATATCTCGTAAAGCATCTACTTTATTTAAAGCACTAACGGCTGGGTTATTTAGATAAGTTTCAAATGCTTTATCGCTGACAATAGCACTCATCACTGTTAGATAATTTTGCCATTCATTAACACAGCGATTTTCTTTAGCATAATCAAATGCTGCTTTTGCATAGGGTCTTGCTAAGGTTGATAAGTCAGCCATCATATCCTCACTGTACTGTCATCATAACTTCGTTGCCAATTGATTTAACATACTGGCATGCGTGTCTTGATTGACTTTTTCTTGTAGAATTTTTTCAGCACCAATGACGGCAAGTTCTGCAACTTGTAAACGCAGGGCTTCACGAGCTTGATTGATTTCTTGGTCAATTGCTTCACGAGCTTGCTGGCGGATACGTTCGCCTTCAGCTTGGGCTTGTATTTTGGCATCTTCAATCATTTGATTGGCATTTTTATTTGCCTGTTCAATTAATGATGCCGCTTTTGCTTTGGCAGCTACCAATTCTTTCTCGGCTGCCTGCTCAGCAGTTGCTAAGTCTGCTTTGGCTTTTTCAGCCGCATTCAATCCATCTGCAATTTTGCGTTGACGTTCGGCAATGGCACCGCTTAAAAGAGGCCATACAAACTTCATGCAAAATGCAACAAAGATTGCAAATGCAATAGATTGTCCGATTAGCGTTGAATTGATATTCACTTAGGTTACCTCGTTAATGATGTTTTTTTCAATCCACGCCCACAATCTAAATCGGGTTGTGATTGTGGACGGCGTACTGATTACTAACGATTAACCAGCTAATGGATTTGCGAATAATAATAACATTGCAATACCAACACCAATCATCGGAACAGCGTCTAATAAACCTGCCACGATAAACATACGGGTTTGTAATTGTGAACCTAAGTCTGGTTGGCGAGCAACACCTTCTAAGAATTTGCCACCTAAGATTGCAAAGCCAATACCAGTGCCTAATGCACCAAAACCGATAAGCAACGCAACGGCAAGAACAGTCATACCTTCTAGAGTCATTGATATATCCTCATAAATTAATGGTCAGTTTGTGACGCAAGACTTAAGTAAACAATAGTTAGCATCATGAACACAAACGCCTGCAAAGTGATTACTAAAATGTGGAAAATTGCCCACGGTACAGATAATGCCCATTGAATCCAAAATGGCATCAGGGCAATTAACACAAAAATCAATTCACCAGCATACATGTTACCAAACAGTCGTAAGCCAAGTGAAATTGGTTTTGCGATTAAAGTTACGAACTCTAAAATAAAGTTCACTGGAATTAATAAAATTTTTGCGATAGGATTTTTAGCACTGAATGGGTGTAATGTCAGCTCGCCAATAAATCCACCTAAACCTTTTTCTTTGATGCTGTAGAAAATAATTAGGGCAAATACTGAAAATGACATACCTAAAGTGATGTTTGGGTCAGTACTTGGTACAATTTTAAAGTAAACATGATTTGGGTCATGTCCCATCGCTGCCCCAATTTGCTGAGCTATCACAGGGATATAATCGATAGGCACTAAGTCCATTAAGTTCATCAAAAAGACCCAAACAAAAATGGTTAGTGCTAATGGTGCAATCAGTTTAGATTTACCATTATAAGAGTCTTTGACATTATTATCTACAAACTCAACAATCATTTCTACAAAAGCTTGTAGTTTACCTGGTACACCAGAAGTTGCTTTTTTGGCGACAAGATAAAATACAGTACAAAAAACAATCCCAAGACCAATTGACCAAAGCATAGAATCTAAATGAATAGCATTAAATCCCATTTCGGCTGCTTCTTTTTGAGTCTCTGCTACTTTCCAACCAAGTTCAGGGTGCTTGCCATATGTCCAGTTGGTCAAGTGGTGAGCAATATACTCTGATGAATTTCCTGCCATAATCTCAACTTCTTTTATCTAAATTAGCGAAAAATTGACCATCTTTCTTGGTAAATTGCTATCAATGAGATGGTAAGGCTTGCTATATTTAATGCAAATTTATGATTTGCGATTGATGTTTCTAACAAGATAGGAGGTTGTCATGTTACCCATTTAGTATGAATTTGTTAGAAAATCATTGTTTTATATTTCTTTTGTTTAAAAATTCTAAACCTAGTATTTGAAAAAATGGATTGTAATAGCTAGGTGAAAAAGAAAGATAAAACATTCAAATAAATGCAAAAAATGTGATAAAATTTTTCATTGATTGATTTTCTTTGCATTTAAATCAGTTATACTAAAACATCTATATATTAAAGCAAGTGTTACATTTTGTAAAGGCTTAAATTTATTTATTTTCTTTGTTTTCTAATTTTTCAATAAAAGTTTTTTATGATAGTTATTAAAACAATTAACGACCTTAAATCGTTTTACTTTAATAATAGTGTGTTATGCTAAGTAAATTCATGTTTGTTTTATAGTTTGTAACTAAAAAAGAGGATAAGTTATGTCTGAAGTTATTCACGCAGGTGAGGCAACCTTTGACAAAGCCGTTTTACAATCAGATGTTCCTGTGTTAGTTGATTTTTGGGCGACTTGGTGTGCTCCTTGCCGTGCCATTGCTCCCATTTTAGATGAGTTAGCTCAAGAGTTTGATGGCAAAGCTCGCATTGTTAAAATTGATGTTGATGAAAATCCAAGTTTAGCTAGCCAGTATGGTATTCGTAGTATTCCAACATTATTTGTATTCAAAAATGGGGAAAAAGTTGATGCAACAATGGGGATGCAACCAAAAGCACAGTTATCAAGTTTGTTAAACAAATATTTATAATTAATGATTTGTTGCTGATAACTAAAAACCCACTTAAGAAAATTCATTAAGTGGGTTTTTATGTTAAATGATGTTTAATAAATATGTGTTGATTTTGGTAAAATAAGCTCCTGTTTTAGTGGTAGTTGTGGTGATAATTCTAATAATGCCCGACGATAGACATTGCGTTTAAATGCAACTACTTGATTGAGTGGATACCAATAGCTAACCCATTCCCAATGGTCGAATTCTGGTTTTGCCACGTCAAGTCGAATATGTTCTTCATTTTTATCATCTAGCTGTAACAAAAACCATTTTTGTTTTTGTCCAACACACAAAGGATATTGCTCTTGGCGAATTAGTCGTTTTGGTAAACGATAACGTAGCCAGTTTTGCGTTTGAGACAGGAGTTTGACATGTTCAGGATATAAGCCAACTTCTTCCCATAGCTCACGATACATGGCATCAAGAGGGGTTTCTCCATAGTCAATGCCACCTTGTGGAAATTGCCACGCATCATGTTTGACACGTCTTGCCCACAATACTTGTCCTTGTGTATTAGCCAAGATGATACCGACATTGGCTCGAAAGCCATCTGCATCAATCATGACGATTACCTTTTAAAATGTTAAAGAAATTCAACAGGTAATCACATTGTCAAGTTTTTTGTTAAACACTATTTAATAAATAGTATTTAATCGTTTGGTGAAAGTTTAATCATCGAATTTTCATCGCCATCATACTATACACACTCTTATTGAATATTGTTATTTTATCTAAAAAACCATCGACAATGTTTTCACTGCCTTTATTACACATTATTAAACCAATTTTTTAATAAAAAGTGTAATGTTTATTTGCTATAATTTGTTTCATGGTCAAAAAAACGGCATAATAAGCTTGATTGTAGCAAAAATATGTAGGAAACAGCATGGCAAATACGATGCACGCAAAAATAACATGGTTAAAACAAGAAAATATCAGTTTTTCTGCTGTGAATGAAACAGGACAAACGGTAATAATAGATAGCCAGCAGGTCATCGGTGCAAAGCCTATGGAGTTGATTTTGATGGGGTTGGGTGGCTGTGCCAGTTATGATGTGATTAGTATTTTGCAAAAATCTCGTCAGACAATTAGTGATGTACAGTGTCAAGTTTCGGCAGTGCGTGCAGATGCAATACCCGCCGTTTTTACCGACATTCATTTGCATTTTGTGGTTTCTGGGGTAAATGTTAAAGAAAGCCAAGTTCAAAAAGCGATTGAACTGTCTGCAGATAAATATTGTTCGGCTAGTCGTATGTTAGCCAATGGTGGTGTCAATATTACTCATGATTATGAAATTATTGAGGTAATGCCATAAATAAAGGTTGGTAATTATGTGGGAATGGCTTCCAGTCAGTAATGCCAGCGTTATTGTGGCAATGGTGGTGGCGTGTTTATTACCTTTATTTTTTGCGATGCTTGCAAAAATTTTGGGTGGTTTTACCTTAAAAGATAATGAACAGCCAAGAGAGTTTTTACAAAATTTAACAGGGATTGCGGGTCGAGCAAATGCGGTACAACAAAATAGTTATGAAGGTTTGCCAGTTTTTTTAGCATCTATCATTATTGCATTACTATTTTTTGTGCCAATGAGTGTGATTACAATGATTGCTTGGCTGTATGTGGTGTTGCGTGTGATTTATGGTTTGGCATACATTGCAAACTGGTCAATGTTTCGTTCAGTAGTTTGGGCGTTGAGTTTGGCTTGTCCTTTATTGTTGTTTTATATCACTATTCGTTTGCTTTAGGATTGATAAAATTTGTGTGACATCTTTGAGTTTTTTTATTTGTTGCCAAAGAATATTTGCTTGAGGATAGCTTTGGGTAAGCATACCTAGCCATTGTTTATAGCGACCAATCAACATATTATCACTTTTGACATTGCCTTGTAAAAAAGCAATTTGTAGATGTAATAATTCTTGCCATTGTAATGTTTGATATACCTGATTTTTATCATGATGTTGGATTTGATTAATCAAGTCAGGTCGGGTAACAGCCCCTCGTCCTAGCATAAGATGTGGTGTATTGGCTTGTTGTCGGCATCGTAAGGCGTGTTCTAAAGTCCAAATTTCACCGTTAGCAATAATTGGTAAAGTTAATTGTTGGGTTAAAGGGGCTATATGTTCCCAATAAGCGGGTGGTTTATAACCTTGCAATTTTGTACGGGCATGAATGGTCAGCCAGCTTGCTTTAGCAGATTGTACAGCGTCGCCAATTTCTTGTATTAAGTTATTATTTTCATAACCTAGCCGAATTTTCGCTGAAACAGGGGTTTGTTCGGGGACAGCTTGGCGAACTGCTTTGATAATTTGATAAACAGTTTCTGGTTCAGTTAAAAGCACTGAACCTCCTCGATGATTATTTACAGTTTTGGCGGGGCAACCAAAATTTAAATCAATGGCTAATGCTCCAAGTTCACAAGCTTTAACAGCATTTTTTGCCATTAATTCAGGTTCACTGCCTAATAATTGTACATGGACAGGCACACCATAAATCGTTTTTCCTTGCTTGTCATCGGGATAGCAAAGTTCAGGAACGTATTTATAAAAAACGTGGGCAGGCAAGACATATTGCGTCACCCGAATAAATTCGCTAACTGTCCAATCATAACAGCCAATACTGGTTAAAATTTCTCGCATTAATGGGTCGGTTAAACCCTCCATTGGGGCAAGGACACATTGAGGCTTGGTAAAATTTGGTTGATGATATGACATATATTAGATATCACCACCAAATGTATCACATTGACGAATATCCCCTGTTTTTAACCCACGAACAAACCATGTCATGCGTTGTTCACTGGTACCGTGAGTAAAACTGTCAGGCACAGCAGTATGCCCACCTGCATGAGCTAAACGGTCATCACCAATTTGACTTGCGGCATGAATGGCTTCTTCAATATCGCCATCTTCTAAAAACTGTACCCGTTGTTGATTACGATTTGCCCAAACCCCAGCAAAACAATCTGCTTGTAATTCTTGTCGAACAGATAGATTATTTGCTTGAGCCGTACTAACTTGACGACTTGCCTCATGAACTTTTTGTGAAATACCGAGCAATGTTTGTACATGATGCCCAACTTCGTGAGCAATAACATAAGCTTGGGCAAAATCACCAGCTTTGCCAGTATTTTGAGCATCGCCCGAGCCTTTTTGGTCACCAGTAATTCCCAATTGTTGTCGCATATCTTTAAAAAATGATGTATCTAAATAAACTTTTTGGTCGGCAGGACAATAAAAAGGCCCTGTTGCTGATGTTGCTGAGCCACAGGCTGATTTTACAGACCCTGTAAATAATATTAATTGAGGTTCTTGATAAGTTCGCCCCATTTCTTTAAAAATTTGTTGCCAAACTGCCTCCGTATCTGCCAAAACCACAGATACAAATTTTTCATCTCGACTTGCTTCATTATCTAAAGGTTGGCTTGTATTGGTGTTGCTACCAGTGACAGAAGAGCCAGTTTGCATTGCTGTCATTGGGTCTACGCCAAACACTAACCACAAAATTAAACCAATAAAAAGACCACCAATCCCCCCGCCAACAGCTTTTTTTCTACCACTAATACGAACGTTTGAGCTACCTTGTCTGCCTTCCCATTTCATAATAATTTACCTTAAATCAAATTTAATTTTTAATATTGTAGCAGTTTTTTTTAATAACTAAGAGAAAAGACGAACCAAATCTTTATTTTAAGCGAAAAATCTTACATAATTTTCTAAAAGTATGGCAAATTGTAATTTTTTTATGTTAAAATAATTATAGATACGCTATTTTGTTACATATTTGTAACAAACTTTTGCTTGAAAAGTATTCCATCTTTAATAGGTTTCGGATAAAATGTTTACGCATACTATCTTTGATATTTATCTAAACGTTGTATTTAGTTGCTCAGACAAATATTGAAGATATTCCATACCAAGGAGATTTTTACCATGAATTTAAAATTAGTTTCAATCGCAGCTTTAATCGCTTCTTCTATGGCATTAACTGCATGTTCTAAACCAGCTGAAGAAAAACCAGCTGAGCAAGCTCCTGCTACTGAACAAGCTCCTGCTCAAGAAGCAACTGCTGCTCCAGCTGATCAGGCCGCTACTCCAGCGCCAGCTGACCAAGCTGCTGCTCCAGCCGACCAAGCTGCCGCTCCAGCTGCTGAAGCTACTGCAACTGCAACTCCACCAGCTGACCAAGCTGCTGCTCCAGCACCAGCTGACCAAGCTGCTGCTCCAGCACCAGCTGACCAAGCTACAGCTACTGCAACTGCAGAGCAAGCACCAGCTGACCAAGCTGCCGCTGCTGCTGAAAAAGCTGCTGATGGTGAAAAACCAGCACAATAATAAAGTTTATCATTATAATAAAAAAGGGGCTATTCGTCCCTTTTTTTTATTTTTTAAAATGGTAAATCTATCGCAACAATTTTCCATTCAAGCAAATTCTGCCGTTCTAACTTTAAAGTAATAGGATAACCTTTTACTTGTGTTGAAACCTGAAAACAATTAAACCCACAATAAGTTGTTTCTGGTTGAGTCGTTGTTTCGTTTGTGACTTGGGCTTGTTTTGCGACTTGATTAGCAAGCGTTTGCATATCTTTTGCCATGAGTAAATCACTAATTTCCACTTTACCCATTGCCACAGCAATAATCCCGACTAACTCATTGGCTTTGGCTTGTCCTGTTAAGACTTGACTGACACCATCAGCACTCACATAACGGCTAACAGCAGTATTAACTAGATTATATACCATTTCTGGTTGATTAATTTGAATATTCATGGCTTGTAATAATGGTGAATTTGCAAATGGTGTAATTTTTTCTATAATTTTTGGCGTTATTTGTTCAGTTAGATTTTGTTGTAGTTTTGGAAAGTCAATATGTGCATTAATAGTGTGGACATCTTTGGTTTCATAAGCATTTTTTAACTGATATAGCACCCAATAAGGTGATGCGAATATAACCACAACACCAGCCAATATAATCATAAATAATATTGCAAATAATTTTTTAAACATGGTACACCGTGATTAATAGTTATCAAATGTTTAATTTTACCCGATAATTAGATATTTTTCTTGAGATTTTGCTTGATAATTTACTGAATAATCGCCATACAAGCTAAAAATTTATCTATTTTTAGCAAAGTTGGACAATGTGATGCTTTGTGTCCATCGCCAAATTAAATATTAGGAAATCAAATGTCAAAGCGAGATTTTTATGAAGTGTTAGGCGTAAGTAAAACCGCCACAGAGCAAGAAATTAAGAAAGCCTATCGTAAATTGGCAATGAAATATCACCCCGACCGTAATCCTGATGACCCTAATGCTGAGGAAAAATTCAAAGAAGCTTCATTAGCGTATGAGGTATTAAGCGATAGCAATAAACGTTCTGCCTATGACCGTATGGGGCATTCTGCATTTGAAAATGGTATGGGCGGTGGCTTTAGTGGTTCAAATTTCCAAGACATTTTTGGTGATATTTTTGGTGGCGGTGGTCGCCGAACGAATAGTTTCCAAGACATTTTTGGCGATATTTTTGGTGGTGGTCGTCATGCAGATACACCACGCCGAGGCAGTGACCTCCGCTATATTTTAGAATTAAGTCTTGAAGAAGCGGTTCGTGGCTGTAAAAAAGAAATTACTTTTAATGCTCCAGCACCTTGTAAAACTTGTGATGGTAAAGGCACGAAAAATCCAAATGATGTGGTTACATGTACAACTTGTCATGGCGTTGGGCAAATTCGTATGCAACAAGGATTTTTTGCAATTCAACAAACTTGTCCAGCTTGTCAAGGTTCAGGCAAACAAATTAAAAATCCTTGTCATGACTGTCATGGTTCTGGCGTGAAAGAAGAAAAACACACATTAGAAGCAACCATTCCAGCAGGTGTTGATACTGGTAATCGTGTAAAATTAGCAGGAAAAGGCGAAGCGATTATCAATGGTGAGAATGGTGACTTATATATTGAAATCCATGTAAAACCACATGCTATCTTTACACGAGAAGGAGCAGATTTATACATGGATGTACCTGTTAGTTTTGCTGATTTAGCGTTAGGTCGTGAAGTTGAAATTCCAACTCTTGATGGTAAAGTAAATTTACATATTCCAGAAGGAACGCAAAGTCATAAAATGTTTCGTATTAAAGGAAAAGGAGTCATCCCAGGCCCAGTTCATACGACGATGAAAGGTGACTTATATTGTAGAGTGGTTGCCGAAACCCCTATGAACTTAAATAGTCATCAAAAAGATTTATTGCGTCAATTGCAAGAATCTATGGGAGAACATCAGCGTCCTGCAGAGAAAAAGTCTTTCTTTGATAAGTTAAAAGAAGAAGTTAAAGATTTTTTCTAGTAAAAAATTGTTTGTTATTTTAAACATTGGATATCAAATGAAAAATTTGTTACAATGTAAATAATAATATGAGCGTTTATGATAAGCCAAGTTAAATATTAGAAAAAATCAATCATTTTTTCAGGTTTTCTAAATAAAAATAGAAACTTAATTTATGATGTCAAGTCAATAATTCGCTCATTGTGAAGCACAAATTAGGAGAAAAATATATTATGGCGGAAGAAGAATCAGTACCTAGAGTATTAATTGTCGAAGATGATGAACGCCTAGCCACATTAACCCAAGACTATTTGAGAAAAAATGGATTAGAAGTCGCTATTGAAACTGATGGTAATCGTGCTATTCGCCGTATCGTTAGTGAACAACCTGATTTAGTCGTATTAGATGTGATGTTACCAGGTAGTGATGGTTTAACTGTCTGTCGTGAAGTTCGTCAGCATTTTCATAATCCAATTTTAATGCTAACTGCCCGTACTGAAGATATGGACCAAGTATTAGGTTTAGAAATGGGAGCTGATGACTATGTGGCAAAACCTGTTCAGCCTCGAGTATTGTTAGCTCGTATTCGTGCATTATTACGCCGTTCAGAAACTACCACCGCAGATGAAGTGCCTCAACGTTTAGAGTTTGGTAACTTAGTTATTGATAATGGTGGACGTTCTGTCACGTTAAATGATGAGTTGGTAGATTTTACCAGTGCCGAATATGATTTATTGTGGCTATTAGCATCAAATGCTGGTCGTATTTTATCTCGTGAAGATATTTTTGAGCGTTTGCGTGGTATTGAATATGACGGACAAGACCGTTCTATTGACGTAAGAATTTCTCGTATTCGTCCAAAAATTGGCGATGACCCAGAAAATCCAAAACGTATCAAAACGGTTCGCAGTAAAGGCTATTTATTTGTCAAAGAAGGCAATTAATTATGCCAGCTTAGGAATAAATCAAAGCCAGCAAGCTTAAGGTGTTTTGCTGGCTTATTTGTTTTATTAAAATGAATATTTGCTACAATAATTGATATCTGTCATGTCTTTAATATCGTCATTAAATCAAAGTATTTTTTTGCGAATTTATGCAGGTTTGCTATTGGTTTGTTTGTTGGTTGTGTTATTTGCTAAACTATTAATTACAACTATTAATGCAGAGCGGGCTCAAACCTATCGTGAAGATATCGCAACGGCAGCATTTTATTTGGTCAATGAGGGGCTGGCAAGAAAACAAACTAAAAAAGAACGGGAAACTTGGTTGGCTGATGTTAGCGTATTGTTTGATACAAAATTTAGCATTATGCCCATTCAAAAAGAAAAATTTAAAACCAGTGAAATCAAACGTTTAGAAAAATCTCAAGCGGTTGTTCGCTTTAATAGTCAACATAGTTATGCAGATATTTATCATCGAATTACAGGGGAAGATAATGCTGTTTATGTGCAGATAAATAAAGTGACAGAACAACAAATGAAAGCGGTGGGTATTTTATTGTTAGATGATTTATCTTACTATAGAACTTTTGCCGAGAAAAAAAACAGGATTGAACAATTACAGCAACATTTTCCCTTTAAACTTGCGTTAAAAAATTTACATGAATTGGATTTAGATTTTGACCAAAAAGCTAGGCTTCATCGTAAAGATGTGGTGATTTTATTTCGTGATAATACCAGTGCTGAAAGCTCTTCTATTCGTTTATTGGCTTTAACAGGTTTGCCAAATACTGTCGTTGAATTAGGACCAATTCCATTATTTAACTGGTTTCCGCTAAATTTAATTGTAAGTATTATTTTAATTAGTATGTTTTTGATTAGTCTTGGATTATATTCGTTAATTTTCCCGTTAGAACGGCGGTTACAGCTTATTCAGGCTGGGATTACCAAAGTCCAAGAAGGTAAACTTGATACTAAAGTTAAGGTTCTTGGTGAAGATGAGATAGCTCATTTAGCGGCAACATTTAACACAATGACAGAACATATTCGCCGTTTGATTGAGTCACAACGAGAATTGACTCGGGCTGTTTCTCATGAATTACGCACTCCCGTTGCTCGAATTCGTTTTGCGGTAGATATGCTTGCCGATACTGATGATTTAGAAGACCGTATGGCACAGCGAGATTATATTGACCAAGACATTGAAGCGTTAAATGGCTTAATTGATGAAATTTTGACCTATGCAAAACTAGAAGAAGGCTCGCCAAAAATTGACTGGGAAGAAGTGAAGCTCAAAGAGTTAGTTGAGCAAATTGTGCGTGAAACAAATGCGTTAGGTAAACCTGTCACAGTTGTGATGGGGCAAATTGACAGTAAAGCAGTTGCTGTTGCAGATAGACGTTATTTACATCGAGTTTTACAAAATTTGGCAGGTAATGCAACTCGCTATGCTGAAAAACAAATCATTATTAATGCAGGTATCCATAAACATGAAGCATTTATCAGCGTTGAAGATGATGGACAGGGCATTCCAGAAAAAGACCGTGAAAAAGTATTTATTCCATTTTCTCGTTTAGATGATAGTAGAACACGAGCTTCAGGTGGTTATGGTTTAGGATTATCAATTGTTTCTCGCATTGCGTTTTGGTTTAATGGTAAAATGTACGTTGATGAAAGCCCTACCTTAGGTGGTGCAAGATTTATTATGACATGGCCTGTGCGTCCTTTGACTAGTAGTATTGTCGCTGATGAATTGACGCAAAAAAGTAGTGAAGATAAGTACACCAAGCAAACAGGGCTGAAGTAAAACGAGGTTTGATTAAATGTTAAGATATGTATTTTTACTATTGTTATTGGCAAATGTGGTAGCATTTGGCTATTACAGTTATTTTTATCAACCAAAAGCCACCGAAAGTTTTATTCAAGCTAAAACACAAATTGTTAATCCTGTCAGCTTTACCAACGTTTCAGATGAGCTTCCACCACTGATAGGCGTTAAGAAATAGGCTAAACCATATTAAAGTTTAGCCTTGTATCAGTCATTATTCAATCATTGGAATAGTGACACTCACCTTTAAACCACCTGTTAGCTGATTTTCTGCAATCACATCGCCATTATGTAAATGAGCAATTCGACTGACAATCGCTAAACCTAATCCACTACCTTGAGTGGTACGAGCAGTTTCACCACGTTCAAACGGTTGCATAATACGTTCTAGCTGGTCTTCTGCCACACCTTCGCCTTCATCACTCACACTAATTTTTAAAAATTTTTGACGTTCAATTAAGTTTGCATTGACAACATCTTGATAAATAATAGTTGCCTCAAGATGAATGGGTGGTTCACCATAACGATTAGCATTATTGACTAAATTCACGATTAAACGTTTGATAGATAAGGGACGTAATGGAATTTGTGGTAAATCCTCATCAATATTGATAATAAATGCTAATGGGGCAAATTGTATCACGACTTCATTAAAAATTGGACGCAAATCTGTCAATCGTACCGCCTCATCAGAACCATCTTTCATAAATGAAATAAACTGCTCTAAAATTGCATCCATATCTTCAATATCATAAACTAACCCCTCTTTTAAAAACTCATCAGGCAACATTTCAGCGGTTAATCGCATACGAGTCAAAGGTGTACGCAAATCGTGCGAAATACCTGCTAACATAATGGTACGTTCTTTTTGCGTTTGATTAAGATTATGAAATAAACGATTAAATGCCAAATTTACTTGACGGATTTCTGTTGAGCCATGACTGGTCGATAAATTCGTTGCATTACCTAAAGTAATATAATCCATAGCAGCCTTTTGTAAGCGTTTTAATGGACGATTTAACTGACGCACCAAAAATAAAATCGTTAATAATGTCAGCAATGGAATACCCAAAATAAAAAATAAAATTGATGTTGGGCTATATTGAGCATAATATTCTACGGATTCCCGTAGCCAAAATTCAGGGTGCTGACTATCTTGGACAAAAATCTGTGGTACAGGTTTAAATTGAAAATAAACTGTTGTTGGACGACCAATTTTTTCAGAAATTTGTTTATTCATAATATTGGTAAAAAAACCAACAAAAATCTTTTTTTCAATATCAGGAAATTCATTGGGATTATTAATAATTTCAATATGCAATTCCTGTAAAACCCAATTTTTAACCTCAGGCTGTTGTTGCCAATCTTTTTCTAGTTTATCGATAATAACCAATTGATTTGCAAGATAATTAGCATGGCTTTGTAACTCTGGCAAATACAAACTTCGCCAAAAAAACCAAAATGACAAAATAATGCTGATTGCCACCATGAACATCACTAAAGATGTCGTTAGCCAAGTATGACTATAACTTTTAAATTTAGAAAAATTAGGCTTTATCATAATATAATTTAAAAATGTCATGGAAAATAAAATGTTACCATCATGGCACAAAAAGCTGATAAAATCCAATATTAAATGATGGTAGTAAAATAAAAAGTATGCTAGAATGTTGTCCTTTTTGGTGTACCTAAACGAAATTAAGGTTTCACAGTTTAGCAATTAGAGAAAATACTATGGTAGTTATCCGTTTAGCACGGGGCGGTGCTAAAAAACGCCCATTTTACCAAATCGTGGTTACAGATTCGCGTAGTCCTCGTGATGGTCGTTATATTGAAAAAGTTGGCTTTTTTAATCCTTTAGCAAAAGGTCAAGAAGAGCCTGTTCGCATTGATGTTGATACTTATCAAGCGTGGATTGGCAAAGGTGCAAAACCTTCTGACCGTGTGGCTCAATTATTCAAAAGCTACAAAAAGACTTTAGCAACAGCTTAATTTAAATTTGGCAACACGATTTAACGTCCATGACAATCCAACAGCAAACAGCGAACTTGATAAAAATTGGTGAGTTAAAAAAGCCTTATGGTATTCATGGCTGGCTATGGCTATTTAGCTATACGGAAAATCGTGAAGAAATTTTTGCAATGCAACCTTGGGTCATCAATACGGCAATGGGGCAAAAGACCTTGACCATAAAAAATTGGCGACAACAAGGTAAAGGCTATGTTGTGCAATTCAATGAGATACTTGACCGTACAACTGCCGAAACCATGTATGGCGTGTCACTGTGGGCAGATAAAAACCAACTGTCTCATTTAAGTGATGATGAATATTATTGGTCAGATTTAATTGGTTTGACGGTTATCAGTCAAGTAGACAACGTGTGTCTTGGACAAGTTAAAGAACTGTTTGAAACAGGGGCTCATGCGGTGATGGTAGTACAGGCAACCGCTGATAGCATTGACAATGAAGAACGGTTAATCCCTTGGCATAAACAAACTGTGATTGATGTAAATTTAGCCAAAAAAACAATATTGGTAGATTGGGGTAGCGACTATTAATGTTGCGATAACATGGGGATAAATGAATCGTGTTTTTTGCAGTAATTAGCATTTTACCTGATATGTTTACTGCGATTACCCAATATGGTATCACTGCTCGAGCGATTACGAAACAGCAAGCTGAAGTGATATTAATTAATCCTAGAGATTTTACTACTGATAATTATCGCCGTATCGATGAGCGTCCTTTTGGAGGCGGTGCAGGCATGGTGATGATGGCGGAGCCGTTAGAAAAAGCAATTATTTTTGCCAAACAACAAGCCAAACAACGGGAAAAAAACTGCCCAGTGGTGTATTTATCACCACAAGGACAAACGCTCAATGAAGCAAAAGTACTGGATTTTTGTCAGCATGATGGTTTAATTTTATTGTGTGGACGTTATGAAGGTATTGATGAACGGTTACTGACAACTTATGTAGACATAGAATGCTCAATTGGCGATTATGTTTTGACAGGGGGTGAGTTACCGGCAATGGTTTTAATGGATAGTATCATTCGCCGACTACCTAATGTCATGAATGATGAATTATCAGCACAACAAGATTCATTTGTTGATGGGTTGCTTGATTATCCACAATATACTAAACCATTGATATTTCATGATAAAACTGTACCAACGGTACTATTATCAGGGCATCATGCCAATATTGCTAAATGGCGGTTTATTGAGCAAGTAAAACGTACAAAACAACGCCGTCCTGATTTGTGGCAGGCATTTTGTGCAAATAAACAACAGCAAAAATGGCTCAAAGAGGCTGATTTGCTAATGAATAGCCAAGATTAATCCCCTTTTAATAGGATTACCAGATAGCGTGTTTATATTTAATAAACATATAAAAATTAACGGGAGATATGCGCATAGCCTCTGTCCCCAGTGAGAGGAGAAAATCTCATGAGTAACAAACACCCATTAGTGCAAGAAGTTGAAAACAGCCAATTACGAGATATCCCTAGCTTTGCTCCAGGTGATACCGTAGTTGTACAAGTAAAAGTCCGTGAAGGTGACCGTGAGCGTTTACAAGCGTTTGAAGGTGTAGTTATCGCTAAGCGTAATCGTGGCTTAAACTCTGCATTTACTGTGCGTAAAATTTCTAGTGGTGTTGGCGTTGAACGTGCTTTTCAAACCCATTCACCATTGATTGATAAAATTGAAGTAAAACGTCGTGGTGATGTACGCCGTGCTAAACTTTACTACCTACGTGAACGTTCTGGTAAATCTGCTCGTATCCGTGAAAAATTGGGTACTCGTAAAGATAATGCCTAATTATTATTAATCAGTTACTTATTCACACTGTACACCAAAAAGACCCAAACCCCAGTAATCTCTGGGGTTTATTTTATTAAATTCGACTAGTTTGATGTTTAGATTTACTAAATTCTCTTAATCGAATATATAATGTTTTATGAACTTTTGCCACAATTTCCCCTTGATTATCAATAACATCGACTTGATAATCCCGAAAAACTGCTTTGCCATCACTAGCAAGTTGTTGAATTATAGCGACTTCTTCATCACTAATATGAAAATTTGCTGTGACAGCTGATGTGCCTGCCTTGATAAAATCAATACTTGCTGATTTATCCCAAACAACGTATTTTTTGCCCAGTTTTTGCATTAATAAAAACATAAAAAATGGGTCAGTCATGGAGTATAAACTACCACCAAACTGTGTACCAACAATATTTTTATTGAATTTATTCAATGACATAGCGACTTGAATATGATTATTATCAAAATCTAATACCTTAACATGAACGCCAGCTCCCAAATATGGCGGGTAGAATTTAAATAACATTTTTAATAATTTAGGATTATTAAGAATATCAAGATGTTGCTTTAGTGAAGCGTTGATTTTTGGTAAAAACTTTTTCTTTAACATATCATCATTTCCAAAGATTTTGTGTAAAACTGGCATTATAAAAGTGTTTTAGAAAAAATATATCAAAAACCATGAATTGAAAGGTCACAAATTTTTGATTAACATAAGCGTTTATCTTATCAAACGTTAAAATCATGCAAAAAAACAAAACCATTCAACAAGCTGAACAAGCTTTATATTTGAATTTATTACAACTATCCCATTACCAGCCAATAGTAAATGATTGGTTAATGCGTTTACCTAGCTGGTTAGCTCATATCAAAGATAAACGCCGTTATGCTAATGCTCCTGCCTATCTGTCAGCAGTAGAAAAACTACCAATCATTCAAAGAGATAGTATTGATTTAAATCAATCTGCTGTTAGTGTTATGTGTGAATGGACAGTAGCCGACTATAAAAAATCCTATGCGTTACTGAAAAAACTGATGCCATGGCGAAAAGGTCCGTTTTGTGTTGGTAAAGATGACAAACAAATTTTTATTGATACAGAGTGGCGTAGTGATTTTAAATGGCAACGTATCAAACCATATATTAGCTGTTTGGCAGGTCGGCGAGTGCTAGATGTTGGCGGTGGCTCTGGTTATCATGGTTGGAGAATGGCGGGGGCAGGGGCAAAAATGGTTATCATTATTGACCCATCTTGTCTTTTTTATCATCAATTTATGGCGATACGACATTTTATCGGTGATGGTTATCTTGTACATTATATTCCTGTCGGTTTAGAGGAGTTACCAGAAAATAGTCAGCTTTTTGATACCGTGTTTTGTATGGGTGTTTTATATCATCGAGCATCACCATTTGAACATTTAGAACAGTTAAAAGGTCAATTAAATAAAAATGGCGAACTAATCTTAGAAACTTTAGTGATAGATGGTGATGAAACTTGTGTACTTGTACCACAAGACCGTTATGCCCAAATGAATAATGTTTACTTTTTACCTTCTGTACCAGCTTTGACACTGTGGTTACAAAAGGCAGGATTTATTAATGTGCGTTGTGTGGATATAGACACAACATCGCTACAGGAACAACGTGCGACTGAATGGATGAATTTTCATTCGCTGGCAGATTTTCTTGACCCAAATGATACCACAAAAACTTTAGAAGGCTATCCTGCTCCAAAACGAGCTGTCATGATAGCCAATAAGCCTTAACCAATAGTTTTGCTAAAATACCATTGAATGACAACTTTAATTAAATATCCAAAAAAACCACCTCCTAATGCAACAAAAATCCAAAAAGTCCCAGCTCGTCCTGCTTTGGATTTTTTGGAAATATCCCACATAATAAAAAATAAAAACCCAATAAAAATAGGTAATAATACATACATACCCAGTTTTGTAATGGTTTCACTGGAAACTAATAAAATCATATTATGCCCCATCGGTGATTATTAAGGACATTATACACCTAAATAAATTAAAATTCATGACAAAGTAAAAGCTAAAAAGCCTTCATAATAAAAAATACTTTACCTAAAAAAATTATTTAGATAAAGTATTTAATGATGATAAATAATTTATAATAAAAAAATTAATGGTCGGCGTGGATTGCCCCTTGTGCGATAATCCAGTCACACAAAGCACGCACTTTTTGTTCAAGTAAGGGTTTGTCACCTACAGTTTCTACATTTAAGCGAATTAAAGGTTCTGTGTTAGAGGCTCGGATATTAAAACGCCATGTTGGGAAATTGACGGATAATCCATCTAAATAATCAATGGTTGGTTGTTCACCATCAGCTAAAAACTCTAATTCATTTTGTAGTTTTTCTAAAACTTGTACTGCGGTAATATTGGTTAGTTTAAAGTTAATTTCGCCAGAAATTGGGAAATTATTAATCATTTCATCAACCAATGCAGATAAGTTTTTGCCAGTTTTTGCTAATAATTCAATGGTTAATAACCAAGGTATCATACCACTGTCACAATAGTTAAATTCTTTAAAATAGTGGTGGGCAGACATTTCGCCACCATAGACTGCACCACTTTGACGCATGATTTGCTTGATAAATGAATGTCCAGATTTACTAATCACTGCGGTGCCACCTGCTTGTTTGATGACATTTTCAGTATTTAAAATATTTCTTGGGTCATAAACGATGCTGGCTGTAGCGTCTTTTTGTAAAAAGGCTTCGGCAAGTACGCCCACCAAATAAGTCCCTTCTAAAAAACGGCCTGTTTCGTCAAAGAAGAAACAACGGTCAAAATCTCCATCAAAGGCAATGGCTAAATCTGCCTGCTCTGCTAATAGTTTATCACGGGTAACAGTGCGATTAGCCACAATCATTGGGTTTGGTATGCCGTTAGGAAAGCTACCATCAGGGGTGTGATGTAGTTTGATAAAGGTGATAGGGGCAGAGGCTTGTTTAAAACGTTCTTCTAATAAATCAACCACAGGACCTGCACTACCATTGCCACTGTTGATGACGACTGTTAGGGGTTTAAGAATAGATAAATCAATGTAGCTAATCAGGTGGTCAATGTAGGCAGTTTTGTCAAATTTTTCTATTAATTTGCCTTGGTTGGCTGGCGTGATAAATTCGCCATTTTCTGCAATTTTTTGAATATCGGCAAGTCCTGTATCTGCACTGATGGGGCGAGAGTTTTCTCGTACAAGTTTAAGTCCATTATAGTTAATGGGGTTGTGACTTGCGGTGACTTCAATGCCACCAATAGCGTCATAGTGGCTGGTGGCGAAATAGACTTCTTCTGTGCCAGTCATGCCAAGGTCAATGACGTTTACACCTGCGTCCAAAATACCGTTGATAGTGGCGATTTTTAATTTTTCGCTACTTGGGCGAATGTCACAGCCAATGACGATGGCTTTGTTTTGGCTGGCATCAGGTGCGGGGTTTAAAAATTGGGCAAAGGCTCGTCCTATGCGATAAGCGATGTTTTCGTCAAGGTTTACGCCAAGTTCACCACGAATGTCATAGGCTTTGAAGGAGGTGATGGGGAGGTGGGTCATGGTTGTTTGTCCTTGGGATAAGTTAATTGTTGTAACTTTGTTGCCAAAGTTTCTAATTTTTGCCATAGTACTTCTGTAGCATCTGCTTTAAAAGGTGGTATTCGACAAAACTCTTGGTATAATTTTTCATTATGCCAAAGTTTGAAGGTTTTTTGCAAAAGTTTATTTTGACTTTGTATATCTTGCTCAAAAAATAAAATAGCATCTTGATTTAAAATATCTGGTTCAGGGTTAATATCTCCCCAATAAACAGGAATACAACCAGATATAATAGACTCAAATAATTTTTCAGTAACATAGCCTGAGCGACGAGAATTTTCTGAGCAAATGTTAAACTTAAATTGTTTTAAATATGTTACTTTATTATCATTGTATAATGTTTTTAGTTCGTTAGTGTTATTAAGAAAAAGACCTGCACAGTCAATAGGAGCAATAGAAGAGAGTAAATCTACAATAGATTGTCTAATAAATGGTTGAGGGTCATGGCTAGCAATTAAGCAAGCAAATTTATACCTATTATTTTGCAATCTATAACTTGGATTATTGATTTCTAAAATTCTTTTATGAATTTCATCTTTGGTTACTGTGGTGGGTAATAAGTATTTAATCCATAAAGGAAATCTTAAATATCTTTCATGGTCAATGTATTCATAACCTAGTGATAAATCTACATAGTCAAGACAATAATCTTGATACTGTGAATATTTATTATCAAACTCCCGATATACATTTTCTCCTGTATAGAATATTTTAGTAACATCTTTATGAAAAATTATTGTGTTTTTTAAACCAAAAACTGAAAAAAAATAAAGAGGTTTTTTGTCTAAATTATGATGTTTAACAAAATTATAAAGCCAAAAGTCATAAACTGACTGATTCCAAAAGTTTAGAAATTTTATATTTGAATAAGAGTTTTGTTCTAAAAATTTTATTCTATCAATAAAATTAGGCTTGAGTGTTAAAGGTAATGTATCAAAAAGCTTCAAAGATTTTTCTATCTCTCCTAAATTTAAATAGGATTTTAATAAAGCTAAATGAATTTGAATATCCAAAGGATTTCTCTTGTAAAGAGACTCTAAAATTTTCAAACCTTTTTGAATTCTATTATAATTATTTATTTTCATGTAAAAACTCTTTCCACTCTTCTGAAGTTTTAATTAAGCCTAATTCAACCAGTTGTTGGCTGTTTTGGTATTTGGTGGTTTTATCAAGTTGAGTAAAGTCAAAGTTTTTATTGATGTGTGTATCATACATTCGAAAATAGGCTCGATAAGCTCCTCCACCTGCCCAATATCGTTTTTCTTTAACAGCATTTTTGCTTCTTTGATAAAAATCACCAATAAATTTAAAATGTAAAAAGGCTGAAGTAATGGGGGCCATTTTTGCAGGTGTAATTCGATGATGTGTTTGTATGTATTTAATATTGGTTGATGATTTGATAAGAGGTGTTTTAATTAATGGCGGTAAAAAATTTTCTAGATAATAAAAAATACCTCCATTTACATCAAAATAAGGTGGGTTTATATGACCAATAAATTTATAATAATTATAAAAATAAGGAGATTGTTCTAATAAAGGCCTATCTGATGAAACTTGTAATTGCTGTTCAAGATTTTTTGGAAACATATCTAGCATAAAAGAAGCCATTGCTTCATATCTGTATTTATCCAAAAAAGAAATTAACTGAGGAAGTTTTTGATTTTCACAATTGGGATAAACCAAAAACTCATCTGCATCAACAACAATAATCCAGTTACCGCATAGATATTTATCAATTAAATATTGATACCAAACCATACCTTCGCCAGATTGGGTATGACTTTCATTTGTCCAAAATAAATGTACATCAGGTTGAGAGAGTAAAAACTCTTGACAATTATCAGTGGAATTATTATCTATAATAAAAAATTGAGAAACTCCTAGATCACGGTAGTATTT
>JBHAEG010000011.1:0-20412 GCA_041855445.1 Moraxellaceae bacterium | reverse complement strand
GTTTAAGCGGTTTGGTTAATTTTATGTGGAATTATATCAATGACTTGAGCTACAAACACCTACAAAGAACAGGTAAGTTATTTAGTGCTTATAACCTAAACGAATACACCAAAGGTGCTAATGTTGAATTATGTGGACAGCTATAACCTTAGCCTATATCAAATCAACACTTGCGAGATTGTACAAGACAGCCGTAATCGTTGGTATGCCTGTATCACCGTCAAAGAATACCCTAAAACACAATGTGGAATGGGTAGTGTCGGCATTGACTTAGGATTGAAAGACAGTGCTACCACCTCAAGCGGTGACAAATTTACCATCAAGCAAACGCTCAAATACGCCAAAGATTTAGCCATCGCTCAAAGAGCCAAAAAATAATCAATTTAATCGCAAAAAAAGGCAAACTAGCCAAATCGGTTTACGATGCAGGTTGGTTTGAACTCAAATGACAACTGGAATATAAATGCAAGAATGCAGGTTGTCGTTTTGAAATAGTAAATGAGAAATACACGACACAAACTTGCTCGTGTTGCGGTCAAATTGACAGCAATAGTCCGCAAGGTAGAGCAGGTCTTGGAATAAGAGAATGGACTTGTGCAAAGTGTAGCACATGGCATGATAGAGATATCAATGCCAGTAAGAACATTCTTGCGGTCGGGCTTGACCGTCTTGTAGAAGAAATCCCCTCGCTTTAGGGAGGGGAGGAAGTCAATGATATATCTGTCTAGCTAAAATCATGCCTGCCTGTGCTGCTCGGTTAATAGCATCATTAGGGTCATCAACCATGCCTGTTTTTTGCCAATTTCTCTCAACTAGCACAGCAATAGCTTTATCCCATTTACCTTGCTTGTCTTTTATACCCATTACAAACCATTTATAAGGTCGGCTTTGACAAACTGCTGATGGTTTTGTCGCATTATAACATCTTTTTTCCACCATTTTAGTGGTCACATTTGATGTAGAAAAATTAAACCCTGGTGTTCCTGTTTTGCTGACAATAATACCTCTTGTCCATTCACAATCGCCAATTGCTTGTAAACATGAATGATACGCCGTACCATTTCTACCACCAAGCCCTGTGCCTGATAATAATGCACCTGATAATAAATTTAATGTTGCTTTTGCATCAGATTGGCTGATAGTCACAGGTTGTTCAGCAAGATTATTTAACTCACCAGCAGGTGCATCGCCTCGCCACGCCTTTGGACGTAACTTAATTTGATTAACACCCCATAAATCTTCAATAATATGTGCCCCACGGCGTGTTTTATCACCATTAGCAGAAATTAACAAACTAGCAAACATATCGGCCGCCCCAACAACTGAGCTTTTTGCATTTCCTTGTCCGTAAATTTCATTCATGACCATGTTTAATGTGTCACCACCTTGACGACAACCACCAACCATACGCCCTTCACTTGCTGATACACAGTTACTCACTTGCTGACTCGTAAAATTTAAATTTTTCAAAAGCTGTTTAGTATCAGTGAGCAAAACACCAGAAAAATAGCGACTTTGTATCATTGGCTCACTATTATAAGCTTTCCCAAATAATAAGTCTTTAGAGCCACACAAGGCTGATGGTTCTTCACAATTAACACTCCAGCCCATGTCTAAACCTGCTTTTTGAAACTCTGTTATACCTCGACAAATCCCTTTTTGATTACGAGATAAAATAAAATTTGCTGTTGTAGCGTGACAAAGTAACATATTTGCAACTTGTTCCGTTGAAGAAGTTGCCATCACCTGTTTTAAATAAGTATGTTCTGCTGACTCCACATTTTTAAAAGCTGGACTTGAACGCACTAACGCTAAACCTTGAACAGCCTTGACAATTGAGCCAGCATGAACCGCTTGATAAACTGCATGATTATTTAAATTTTGTTTACTCCAATCTTTTTTCCATAGAATTGGACAGCCAGACGGCTGAGCTGTAAAATTATTTGCCCCATTATCATACTGATAACAAGGAGTATCGCTACTGGCAAGAGCAAGAACTCCTTGATTTTTTACATCAAGTACTGCAATACCAATACTTCTGACTAACGTATTTTCATACATAGCACCTGCCGAGCTTTTTAGCGAATCTGACATTAACATATCACAATCTTGATTATTTTTAACATTTATAGTAAAACATTGAGCGATTTTTTGTGCTGTATTTTGAATGCTTGGGTTTAATGTCAATTGAATATTATAGCCAATACTCACATCTGCCCCATCAAGTTTAATCGTATTCATGGGTGGTTCAGTAAGTTTTTGCCAAAAATTACGATTGTCATTTTTCTTTTGATAATCTTGATACGCATCAATCAATGGTTTATCAAATTGATTTGAATGAATATTAGACAATTCACTATACATCATATTTAAATGAATTGGTAAATTCACTTTTTCTTTGTAGCTTGATGGTATCATCATCTCATCTTTTTGTGCTTTGACTTGTACTGGTTTGTCTGTTAATCCTTCAGTTACAGGAATATTACGTTGTTTTTTGACACTTTCAGGAATAAGCTGAGAATGGTTACATAATTTGACCATTTCTTGATTATTGTTATTGTCAATATATATAAAACCTGTTGGATTTTTTTTGTTACTATCTTTTAAATACACACAGCCTGCCAGCCCATACCAAGGATTTGTTTGTCTTAGCCAATTATTCGGCAATGAAGCAACACCGACCTGATTTGAATTTGCATTACGCTGACGCTCAGCCCAATTTAACTGTAGTAATTTTTCTTGACTAGTCAGAGTTTTTAGTGCGTATGTCATATTACTTTCTTCAATATTTTGCTGACACGCCGACTGCCATAGCGTTGTTTCATTAACTTTGTATAAATTATTTAATTTTTTTTGCTCATGTAATAATTTCAGACTCGTGTTAATTTTATCGATATACCCTTTAAAATTCTCTTGGTAATTTTCTTGTAATAATTTACAACCTGTATCGGTCAGTAATGGCGTTGTCAATACCTGCGAGCTATCTGCCAAATGATAGACAACTAATTGCAAAGCTTGTTCTTTATCTTGTTGATTATAGGTGGGATTTTTTAATATATATGGTTTTAACCACCCATAAATCCATATGGGTACCCCTAAAATACAAACGATTAGAACAATTCCCATATTTTTTAAAATCGTTTGGTAAAGAGCTTGACTCAACCGAAAATTACGCTGATTATTATTGGTTTCATTATCAAAACGTTCACTCATCTTGCAACTCCCCCTTAATTAATAATTACTATGCTGTTGATTAATTGATGATAATTGTAATTTAGGCTGAAACAATACTAAACTAAACATAAAACTGTTAAACCATAGACTGCTTGCCCCATAACTTAAAAATGGTAATGTTACCCCTGTCAATGGTAAAATACCTAAATTACCAGAAATTGTCACAATCGCTTGAAAAATTGTCACAATCACCCACACCAAAATTATCCAACTTAATAATAAATAACGGCTAGTTAATAAATTTGACTGTATTTGTTCTCTTGAAAACGGCATATGACTAATCGCCATCCACACCAACCAAGCAAAATAACTAACAATCAACACAATACTTGACAATCCCATCACCGCTATAATAGAAGTCATTGTATAGTCACTTTGCATTTGTTTTGGTATGCCTCGACATTCAGATAACATATAACCACACCAAGGAATATTGCCAAAACCATAACCAAACGTTGGCGTACTTTCTCTAAACCAATGCAAAATCGCTAAATCATCTCTTACTGAATTAAAAGGGTCTCTCCATAAATCAACTCGCTCTGAAAACCGAACATTCATATCGCCAAAAAAATTAATTAAAACTGTCATTACCGCTAATAAAACCACCGTACTCATCAAAAAGCCTATCACATGACCACGACCACCTCTTTGATAAATATAATTACTAAGTGCTACCCCCAACATAAAGACAAGCACTAATATGATGACCCATATCGTGCCTTTTTCACCAGCGATAAGTAATGACATCACAGAAAAAATAACACTGATTAAAAAAATCATAGATATTTTGTAATTTTTTCTATTTGTCAATAATAATAAATCTAAATACTCTCGCTTATGAGTTATCATTGCATATATTTTTAATGCAAATAACAAAATTGGAGAAAACAATAGTAACGTGCTTTTAGCAAGATTTTGAATAAAATCTCTTTGACTAATTGATAAGAAAACAGCAAAAAATAAAATCAACCATAGTTTACTAAATTCTGCAACTTTAGCTGGGTCTTGACGCAATACAAAAGATAACCCCAGCAATCCAGTCGCTAATATTCCTAGCCAAATCCACGCCTTTTTACGTTGGCTCGCTAAATTTCCCCATAAAGCATGTAACGTATTATTTACTATCAACCAACGACTGAAAACACTAAATATATAAGCAATTAAACGACTAAGACTAATAATCACATAACATAAAAATAAATCTTGAAAATGATATAAGAAAAGATAACGTAATGACGCATCACTATAACCACGACTACTATAATCAAATAATATCAACATACCCAATGTGGTAAAACCAACAAACAATGGATACAACCACACAGATGATGATAACTCCCGATTATCAGGAAACAGCGTTTGTAGCTTGTGAATAGGCAAAAATTTTAATAAAACTAGCAACGCAATGCCCAGACAGAAAATCACTAGACCAGCTTTGGCAGGTAAAATCACCGAATGACTCACTAATGTAATAATTCCACCCCATATCGTCATAGCAATCGGTAATAGCAATAATGGGTGAAAATGTTGGCTAGTTTGTCGTGAAATCAATAACATCAGCCATGTTGCCAATGACCAAATCATGATTTGTACCATCATACCTAGATGTTTAATTTCACCAAAAAACGGCAATAAATAATTTGCTTGCTCTGCTTTTTGATGATTGGCATTACTGGCGTAAATTTTAGCAACTTCTCTGGTTGTTTTATTAAATAATTTTGCTGTATCGGGGCTATGAAGAAATAACTCTGTAAATGGAAAGGCTGTATTACCATCAGCAACGGCATACATTGCAAGAGCCAACTCTGATGGTTTTATTCGCTGGTCTTTCACTAATTGTTTATTTAATTCTAACAATTTATTAATAGAATTTAATTTACCTTGTTGATTTAAATTTAGCCAATCTAGCCGAGAAATCGTCACATTATCGCCTAAATTTAAATCTGTTTCGTTTTTGACTAATTGTTTATAACGTTGCTCTGATTGATAATCTTCCCAAGTTTTACCCAAAGTATTTTGTATTTTTTCTAAATATAGTGCACCTTGTCCCCATGTTTGTGGCTGACTCTCAATTGATAAACAATTATCCGAAAAACTTTTATCTTTATAACTAGTTTTAATTTGTAACAAAAACGTTTCACCACAAACCTGTTGCAGAAAACGTGGATTGTCAATACCTGCCGTATAACTTTCAAATTCTGCTAAATACCGTTTTGGCTGACTTAATAAATGATAATTTGCCAAGATAAAACAGGCACTTAATACCAACCAAACAACCACTAAAATTAATAATTCCAAAATAACTGACTTTTGTCTATTTACAGGATTTTGGAATGATTGTAATCGCTGAAAAAAAGTTCTTAACATTTTATTCACTTATATTTAATTTAATTAATCGACATCGAACAAAACAACGGTATTTACAATTAAATCATGCAACCCTTGTTTTCTACTTGCAAATATCATAATAAATGTACAGGGTAATAAAATTAATTTTATAAACTCTCTAAAGAAAGCATGCCAAAAACCAATTCTTTTACCATTCGTATCAAAAACCCAAAGCCCCATCATAATTTTACCAATGCTTGCCTGCCTGCCTCGACTGGTTGTTAATGCCATGACAATTAAATAAAAAATTAATGTTATTAAACTTATTGTTTCATCATTTAAATTTAAATCAATTAATAAAATCTGGTAAATTAACCCCATAGCCACAAAAATAAATAAAACATCAAATACATAGGCAAAGAAACGGCGAAAAAATCCTGCATACTGCATACGATAGGCAGGCTTTTGTGGATTTGGCAATACTGAATTTACGACAGGTTCCGTCAATACTGGCTGGATATTGGTAGCCACATTATCAGATATTGGCTGATAAATTTCCTCGTTAATAGGTACATGAATTTGCAGAGGCACATCATTTGTTGTTGAAATATCATCTGGCATAACAAAATCATAACAGCCACAGTTTGGACAGCTTAAAATGTTTTTTGGTAAACCTTGTCCACATTTTTTGCAGATTTTATAAACAGTCTTCATGAAATTCCAACCTATCTATGATTTTTTTAAATTAAAAAACTGATAAACATACATCAGGTATTGGTTCAGCAAATTTTCCTTCTGCATCTTGGCGTGCAATGATTTCAAAGACTTGTTCTGCTATTGGAACTAAGTCAGGATAGTTTTCCGAATATTTGCGCATATTTTTACAACGCTCGTCTTTGTCTTTAACTGTATAAAATTGGGTTAATAATAGCCCAGTTGCCGTTTCTTCATCACCTTCTTTAACTGCCAAGCCTGCTAATAGCTCCATCATATATGTGTTTGGAAATTTGTCACTATTACGAGGAGTTTGTAACGCATACAACACAAATTTTTTCGTATACGGATAATTATTCTTGAATAGATAAAAGGCTAAATTTGCAACGTATTCACTATGTAACGGCCGATTTTTTACCGCTTTAGCTTGCAAATATAGTGCCGATTGTCGATTTTTCTGTTCCCAAAATTGATTTTTTGCCTCATCGTTTAGTTGTTTAGCTAACGTTTTATTCACAGAATATTGCGAAAAATATTTCATGTCAGCATTACGAAATGATGCTTTAGCTAACCGTTGAGTTTCTGCAATGTCTTCCGAGATTGCGGCATTAACCAGTGCCTCTACTTCCAAATGAGATTGTTTTGCGACACTCATGACCTGATTAAAAAAATCTGGTGATAAATCAAGAGTGTTTTGATACAGTGTTGAGGCACTACTCAGGGTTAATTCTTTACCTGCACCACCTTTTTGGTTAATTATTCTAAGCTGTTTATTAATATTTTCTGTTTTTTTAGGCAAATCATTCATGATTTGTTGATATTCTGATAATTGTTGTGTTGGTTGAGCAGATGTATTATTAGTTTCTTCAGTTGTGATACTGTTGTAAAACATCACACCAACAAATAACATGATAAATAATCCAGCTAAAATAACCCAGCCATTGAGTTTTGATTGAGTTTGACCTTGAGTAGGTAGCCTAGGTGGTGTGTTTGGAGCAACTTGTGGTTGCGTGGCAGAGTTATTTTTATTAGCAATAAGTTTTTGTTGGTTTATAGCAGGTCTGTCTACTTCTATGATTGGTTCTGCACTGGCAGTTGCTATGTGTGCATCTTTTTTTTGGGTAGCAGTAGTTGCTACATTATTATTTATCGTTGGTTCTGCACTGGCGGTCGCTATGTGTACATCTTTTTTTGGAGTAGCAGTAGTTGCTACATTATTATTATTTATCGTTGGTTCTGCACTGGCAGTCGCTATGTGTGTATTATTTGGAGTAGCATTATATGGAGTATCTGTTAGTCCTTGCTCCATCGCACAACGATAACAATTTTTACCTAAAAAATAAATATGTCGAGTATCTTGTGGATATTTTTTGCATCTAGTAAAAGTAGCTTCATAATTTTGAATTAAACCACGCAAATGGTCTCGCCATTCTCCAGCACTCGGACGTTTTTTAGGGTCTTTAGATAAAAATGCTTTATCAAACATCTGTCTTGTTTTATCGTCCCAAAATGTATGAATACTTTTTCTTAAAGGTCTGACATCAGTGCTAGGTTCAATACCATACGCATATAATTGATGTTCAATACGTTCATCAATATCTTGACAGGGTAACTTTCTTACCCAATCTGATACAGGAATGCCAGTAAATGGGTGAATTTCATAGTTTAAAATCTTAAATAAAATGATGGCTAACACAAATCGGTCATGATATTTATCTAATTGCTGAATTTGCTGATGCTGATGATATTCAGGACTCGTCATTTCTGCAGAAATGACTGAACATGGATAACGATTATCTTTGTCAGTAATTAAATAATCATCACAATCAATAAAACAAACAATAAAACCTTTTTCAGGTCGGTTATTACGTTCGGGCATTAATCGTAAATTAAGTTCTTTAAAATCAATGAACGCATGACCATGCTGATGTAAATCCTCCATTAATGCACTGATATTAGCTCCAAGCTGTATCCGATAATAAAGACTGTCTTGATATGGTGTTAATATTTTTTTGCCTTCGTTGGCTTGAGTAAATGGTACTAAAGACATAGACTGTTGAATATCAACTTCAGGCATGGCATAACCAATAAATTGTTGATGGTCATCAGTGACAATGTATTGTGGCCAAGCAAACTGCGTATATGTTACACCACCAATCGTTTGTGCAATATGTTCAGGTGGGTTACGTATCATACTCCATAATTTTGCTTCACTGGTAGTTTTCGGGTCTTTGGGGTCATGAAATATTTTAACCACCATATTACCTGTACCAAACAAATTACCAACACGCCATACACTCCCCATGCCCCCCGAGCCAATTTTCTGATTTTCCTGTAAATGAATAGGTTTACTTGCCCCATCATTTTTTACTAGATATACTAACATGACTGTTTCCCTTTACTTATCTAATTGTGTAGACGTTGGTAAATAGTATATCCAAAGATTTATTGGTTCACTATGGCTGTTTTCGTTAGATGGATTGTTATTTGCTTTTTTTACTAAACTATCAAACCCTGTCGATAATGTAATCTTTGTTGTAGTTGTGGGCAAGTCGGTTGGCTGTTTTTTATCATTTACTGCCCACAATGTTATTTTACAAGAAAAATATTGCCAATCTTTCGTTTGATTATGAGCAGGCAATATAAAATCAATCTTATCAGTTATTATCTGTGGTGAAGTCGTTGCAGAACATTGAGCTTTTGCCATCACAGATAAATTATCAACCGTTGCTACCAGTTTTTCTTGACTGATATCAGCTAAAGCGACATCTTTAGGCAACATCATAATTGTTGATAAAAATGATTGCTTTGGCTGTATGTTATGAATAATTAACTGATGATTAATTGGATATGCGGATAATTTAGGTAAAGGAGCAGGACGAACAGGCTGTTTATTTTCTACTGATACGGCTGTTGTTGCAGGTGTAATTATTTTATATTGATACAACTTTTGTAGCAATATTTCTTGATTAAGCCAAGTCAATACAGCCAAGCCAACCAATAATAGTAAGCTTGCTAACGTTGTAAACATCATTCTTTTGTTAGATTGATTATTTTTTTTAATTGTATCATCTTGTGATTGATGCTGGAATTGATGTTGAATTGGCTCAAATGTAGTTGGTACATTGTGTGTTGTCACCACCATTGGCGTTGATATATCTATAGTATTTGATATAGGCTGAGGGGTTTTTTTTAGTGGATTGTCCAAAATTGGTTCAATCCCTGCATAACTGTTACCATCATTTTTAATCAGTAATATTAATGTTTTATCATCAGAAGTAAGACGATATGTGGCAGGATTTTCAATCGCCTGAAACATAATGTGATTAACTTGCTTCGTAATTTCTGCTTTTGACTGATTATGTTGAGCTTGTGTTGATAACACATTAAATATTAAATTGGCAAAAAAAGGTCGATAAATTTGTTTTGGTTTGACACCGCCTGCAATCACTAAATCACCGCAACCATCGGTCATTAATGCTAACAAATGCTTATCCGTTACATCAATCCAATTTAAATGCAGATGTTTTTCCCAGTCATCTTGAGTAATAAAATATGTTTCATTAACATATGCCGAACTATCAGTATGCGTATCACTAATTTGTATATCAGCAAAATAATCAATGTGTTGATTATTCACTGCAAAACGGCTATGAATAATATTGCCATCCCCCAGTTGAAATACTAAAGCTTTATTAAGTTTTTCTAATAACAAAATACCGATTACTGTCGTATGATAGTTGTATAAGCTATCTTGGCTATCTTTTAATAAATTAGTTAATGCATTTGCTCGAATGAAATTGATATTAAGAATAATTGCTTGTTGAATATTATTAGGTGTGTCATTGGCTAATTGCTCAATTGATAGCTTATTAGCCATTAAATTTTTAATAATAAGGTCACCAACAATAAATAACGTCAGTGCAATTTGTTGGGAAAAATAACGAGAACCATCATGAGCATATTTTGCCGAGCCAGCCCCATCACATACAACACAAACCTTGATACCTAAGTTATCATCTTGTTTAATCACATATGCGTCTTGATTAGGTAAATTATTGTCTATATGAGATTTACCAATACAGCTTGCCTGATTAATATTCCAATTCATCATTATTCCCCCCTCAAAAAAATTACTTTACAATTTTTTATAATTAAATTATCTATTAATTTGTAGTTTCCCAAGAAGAAGGCGGTGCGATACTACCTAACTGTATCGTTACTGACGCGTTTGCATTTGGGCGTGAGCGAGAGTATACTTTTATACTTGTTGATAGCCATTGAAAAAATTCAACAAATTTGACAGAGGACAGATGTTTTGGTTTTTCAATAGATAGTTCTTGTAATGTCTGAACTTGAGCATCATTCCCATCAACCAGGACAGGAAAAATAACACAATGGTTGTTCTTTTCTGCATCTTTGCATCGTTGGATTGCCGCTTGCCAAATATCTTGTGAATCTGTTGGTAATCCATCAGTCAAAATAATCATCCATGGGCGAGTACGACCAATACCTGCATCTGTCAAATTTTTCCTTTCATCTTGAATCAAATCTAACGCCAGACAAACTCCCTCACCAAGAGGTGTTAGCCCATTAGCACGATAACTGACAGGAGTAAAATTAATGGCATCTGTCCAACTCATTGAAATTTCTGCCTTATTATTGGGACCACCGACTATTACAATCGCTAAACGGACTCGGTTTCTGGCAGTTTCATCTTGCATTAAATCTTGATGAAATTGTTGAATACCTTCATTTAACATATCAATACGGCGTTTGTTACTGTTTATTCCAGCTGGCATAGCCATAGTGTCAGACAAATCCAATACTAAAACACATAACGTTCGTTGAGAGGTATTATTTTCATAATCAAGCGTACGCAAATTAGACTGATACATTTTTTTTCCTTATATAATACAAATAACAATTTAGCCAAACCTTATTTTAGTCAAAAAATAGTGAAAAATTCAACTGATAAATTTATGAAGAATTGGTGAAAAATACTTGGTGATTTTACTCACTTGTTACGACAGCATATTTTCATTATAGTTAGTTTTCTGTTTGAAAATATTTTGTAATCAAAAAAGGAAAATATATGTTTTTACAAAAATTATCCATTGAAAAACCTATTATTCAAGCACCAATGGCAGGAGTGCAAGATAGTCGTTTAACGATTGCCGTTTGTCAGGCAGGTGGATTAGGTTCATTACCATGTGCCATGCTATCGTTTAGCCAAATTGAACATGAAGTATCACAAATCCGCCAACAGACCGAGCAAGCTTTTAATCTAAATTTTTTTGCTCATCAACCGCCAGTATACACCCAACACATGCAGGATTTATGGTTTGAAACGTTAAAGCCCTATTATCAAGAATTTGGTTTAACTAAAGCAGATATTCTTTCAACTGGAGCAAGACAACCTTTTGACCAACAAACGGCAGAATTAGTCGCAGATTTGAAAATTCCTGTGATTAGTTTTCATTTTGGCTTACCTGACAATGATTTATTCATGCTTGTTAAAAAATCTGGTGCAAAAATTTTATCAACCGCAACCACTGTTAAAGAAGCAAAATATCTTGAAAAACAAGGTGTTGATGCAATTATTGCTCAGGGATTAGAAGCAGGCGGACATCGAGGTATGTTTTTATCACAAGATTTAACAACGCAATCAGGTACATTTAGTTTATTACCTAATATTAAAAAGCATGTAAAAATTCCTGTGATTGGTGCTGGCGGTATTAGTGATAATTTAACTGCAAAATCAGCTTTTATATTAGGAGCAGATGCGATACAGGTTGGCACTGCATTTTTATTGGCAGATGAAGCAAATACCAAAGATGTACATCGACAAGCATTACAAAGTGAACGAGCCGAACATACCATCATCACCAATATTTTTAGTGGCGGTTTTGCCCGTGGGATTGCTAATCGATTTATTCAGGAAATGGGCGGAATTCATCAACATGCACCAGCATTTCCTTACGCATCATTCGTGACTAATCCAATTAAAAACCAAGCAGAAAAACAAGGCTCTGATGAGTTTTCTTCATTGTGGGCAGGACAAAATGCAAGACTGGCACAGGCTGGTTCTGCTAAAAATATACTTGAGTATATATTAAACTAAACACTAGCGAAACCTGAAAAATTTCGCTATGATAACAAACAAAGTTTATCGATATTTATGGAGATGGCGATGAAAAAAGGGTTTTTGATAACGGCAATGCTTGCAACCATAACACTTTCAGGTTGTGCAACCTCACAGCTTATCAGTGGTAGTGACAGAAATTACAGCCGTACTGAAACAAAAAATATAACTTTAGTTGAGGATACTGTGCTAGCATTTGGCAAACCAGCACAAGCCATGCCTAGTATCCCAACAAATAGCGTGGTGATTGTTGGGGAAAAACACAGTTATGTATTAACCAGTGGCGGACAAGAGTTGGCTCAATTATTGTCTAATTTAGACCCTCGTTATATTCAAGTCACCAAAGGATTAAATTTTTATTCAGAAAAAAATGATGGTAACTTTAAAGGTGCATTAAATTTATCTTATACTCGCCTAAAAGATGACCTAAAAAAATCCGATGTTGATTTTATTATTCGTAATCGTGGCAAAGATTGTAGCCAACAAAGCGATGAAAAAATGAACGCCCAGAAATTTTGTTTTAACATCGATATTCAAGGGGGCGTTTATCCTGCCGTTAATAATTTAGCATTAATTCAATCTAAATTTAAACATTTATCAAAGCCCTACTCAGTTAGCATCTATACATCGGTGACTGAAGAGAAAAAAGTAACATCAAACGGTGTGAAAAATCCTGTGACAAAACTCGTGCTGTTACCTTTTGCGTTGGCATTTGATGTTATCACCTTGCCATTACAACTAGTCGCAGGCGATAGCCTTTAAATATCATCATACAACAGTTCATGAAAAAACCGTCATGAACTGTTGTCAATTGATTTAAGATTTTACGTCAAAAACTTGACGTAAATAGGCTAGATAAGTTTCATCTTGTATCATAGTTTTTCCTGCACTGTCGGACAGCTTTGCCACAGGTTGCCCGTTACACTCGACCAGTTTTAAGACAATATTTAGTGGCGTTAGTCCCATATCATTTGTCAAATTTGTGCCAATACCAAAGCTGGTTTTGATACGGTTTTTAAACGTAGTATGTAACGCCCAAGCCCGTTCAATATTTAACCCATCACTGAAAGTTAATTGTTTTGTCATGGGATTAATTTTTAGTTTATTATAATGAGCGATTGCTTTTTCTGCCCACACATAGGGGTCGCCACTATCATGACGCAAACCATCGAATAGCTTTGCAAAATACAAATCAAAATCTCGTAAAAATGCGTCCATACCAACGACATCAGTTAAGGCTATGCCCAAATCGCCTCGATATTCCTGAACCCATGCTTCTAATGCAGCTTTTTGTGAATTACGCAAACGCACATCAAGCGCCTGAAATGCTTGCAAAAATTCATGTGCCATTGTACCGATTGGGGTAATATTATATTTTTTTGCCAGATAGACGTTAGATGTTCCTCGAAAAATATTTGGACAAGCTTGATGTAATGATTTAATAACGTGTTCTTGCCAAACTTTGCTATAACGGCGACGTGTACCAAAATCTGCAATAATAAATGCAGGCTCTGACGCAACTTGTTGTGCATCATATTGTTTTAATAGCTGAATTTTATTATCTAAACGCCGTTGCCCTTCTGCCTGAACGTCTTTGTTATCTAAACGTCTATAATACAATTCGTTAATTAATGACAATACAAAAATTTCAAAAAACATGGCTTGTATCATTGGACCTTCAATATTAACAAACAAACGTCCTTTTTCATCAGTCGTTACTTTGATAAAACGCCGTTTTAATTGAAACAATTCCATATAATCCACGAAATCTTTTTTAATAAAACGTAAGCCTCGCAAATAATCAAGCTCATCTTGTTGTAATTTAAGCTCGCACAACATATCTAATTGATGTTCTAAATCTTGTTGAATTTCTGCAAGGGGATAAACGGTTTCTTGATTATTACGACAACGAAACCGATAAACACTATGTGTTTGTGGGTGTTGATGTAAAATTGCTTGTAACATTGTAAATTTATACAAATCATTGTCTAATAATGAATGAATGATTGCTTGTTGTGTCATAGCTGTTCCTGCAGTTACCTTTTTTTCATAAACTTACTTAAAAGTTTTATACCAAAAATTTACAATGTTTCTTACCTTACTATATTTTTATTATTTTCCATTCCGAAAAACCTACCTAAATCCACTCAAGAGCAAATTTAGCGTTTTCTGCCTACTTCACCGTTCATTGCTCTTGCCGTTTGACTTAAGACTTACATCAACGCTATAGGCTGATATGGTAGAACTTACCACCAATTTTTAACAGTGATTTTAAAGTTTAAAAAACAGTCGTGGGACACCCACGATAAATCATTGTTTTGCAGTATAGGTTAAACCAGTTTACTTGTCAAATATACTTAATTTTGATAATAAATAAACATATTTAGATACATTTTATGAAACAGCTACTAGCCTTAGTGCTAATAAAAAATTTGCCAATAGATTTTTTTATTTATTTTATTTACAATTATGCTAATACAAATTTAAATGAGTAAATATATGTCTAAAGCAGTCACTGCAACTACCGCTAGACAATGGCAAATTTTATTGCAACTAGACCGTAAACATTGGGTTGGCACAACTCGTATCAAAGAACAATTAGATTTATTAGGCTTTGTTGTAAGCCTGCGGACTGTTCAGCGGGACTTAAATTCTTTAGCAGAAAGGTTTCCTTTAGAAAAAAATCATACAAATCCACAAGGTTGGCGTTGGCGAGCTGATGCCCCGATGCAAAGCTTACCACATATGAATTTATCACAAGCTGTTGCTTTTAGCATGGTTCGAGATAACTTAGTTCAGCTATTGCCACCTGCAATATTAGAAGATTTATTCCCATGGTTTGACTTGGCAAATCGGCAACTAAAAGATAGTAAAATTACGCACACATGGTTAAATCGAGTCCGCATATTATCAGCAAATCAACCACTCATTGCACCGCCAATCGTGACAGAAGCTAAAGACGCTATTTATGAAGCATTGTTTAAAAATCAACAATTAAAAGCAACTTATAAAGCTCGAGGACGTGATGAAGCGACCAACTATGTATTAAATCCAATTGCCATTATTCAACGAGGTGCTATTATTTATCTCATCGCCAGTCGTGATGATAAGCCATCTGATGACATTCGGCACTTTGCGTTACATCGTTTTGAAACGGCAACAATGGAAAATACCATAGCAAATTTACCTGAAAATTTTGATATTGATGATTATATTAATACAGGTGCAATGGGCTTTCAATTTCCGCTATTTGACGAGCAACACAAGACACATAAAAATAATAATCAGTCGCCCATGCAATCTATTTATTTACGATTTATCCCAAAAGCAGGCAATAGCTTATATGAAAGCCAATTAAGTGAAGACCAACAAATTTGGGAAGATGAACAAGGATTACATGTCAAAGCGACTGTGAATTTAACCTCTCAATTAGTATGGTGGTTGCGTGGCTTTGGTCGAGGTTTAGTACAAGTTGAACCTGAGATTTTATCCATAGCAGTTTTTCAACATAATGAATTTAGTAATAATTAACTTATAAGGTTTATAATGCAAATTCTAGAAAATAACGCCATTGTACCAATTGAAAATTTAGAAGTAGCACTTAAACAATGGATATTTGGTTTAAGCTGGCAACGCACTTCTGTAGGAAAGCAAAACTTCTTAGATAAATTACAGAAAAAAAATCGCTGGATAGATTTAGACTTATCTTGTTTATTATATGATGAATTTGCTAATCCATTAGAACGTATTTGGTTTAAAAATATTCGAGACAATGCCGAAGCTATTTACTATTATAGTGATAATCTACAAGGCGTAAATGTTAATGCAGAAAATACATTTAACCCACATATTGAATTAGAAAAAATTGATATTTTTTTTGATAAAATTGCTAAAAAAGTACAATTTATAACCTTAATTTTATCATCATTTGATGGTCATTCACTATCAAAAGTTACTAATGGTTTTTGTCATTTAAGTGATGACGAAAGTAATATTATTACCCAATTTGATTTGACACATTTACCGATAGAATGTACTGCCTTTTGGGTGGCAACATTATCTCGAAATCACGAAAATGTTTGGAATATTTGTTTAAATAAACAACCATTACAATCATATTATCTGCCAGAATTTGAACAAGAAATACAAAAATATTTAATCAAAAGTTTAAATTAAATATTTTGAATTAATTGACGAACATAACTATTTTGTGGCTTATGAAATAAATCTTCCGTTTTCTCTAAAGTTTGGCATTCGCCATCTTTTAATACTAAAATATATTGACACAGTGCTTTAACAACACTTAAATCATGGCTGATAAAAATATAGCTAATATTAAAATCATATTGAATTTTTCTTAATAGTTTGACAATTTCAACTTGAGTATTGCTATCAAGGGCTGATGTTGGTTCATCTAAAATTAAAATTTTGGGTTTCATCACTAAAGAACGGGCAAGGGCGACACGTTGGCGTTGTCCGCCTGATAGTTCATGTGGGTATCTATAAATAAACTCTTTAGGTAAATTAACAGTTTCTAATATATCAGTGACTATTTTTTCTCTGGTGATTTTATCGATTTTTTGACTAATTAGCCCTTCTTCAATAATTTGTAACACATTAAAACGTGGATTAATACTGGAATATGGGTCTTGGAATACCATTTGAATAAGTGAACGGTAAGGTTTAAATTGCTTATTATTCAAAGAATTAATATCGATTGATTGCTGATGATTATCTAATAATATCTTACCAGATATTTTAGTTTTACCATGTAATAACTTTAATAAAGCTAATGCTGTAGTTGTTTTTCCTGAACCAGATTCACCAACAATACCTAATGATTGCCCTTGGGCTAGAGAAAAATTTAAATTATTTACCGCATTGAACCAATGTTTTGTTTTGCCAAAAAAGTTTTTACTGATTGGAAATTGGATAGTTAATTGTTCTGTTGTTAAAATAGTTTTTTGCTTATCTTGGATAGGCAAATGTTGCCCAAAATCTTGTTGTATTAACGATTTAGTATATGGATTTTGTGGATTGTTAAAAATTTTAGCGGTATTTCCTGTTTCAATGGTCACACCTTTTTTCATGATAATAATGTTATCACTATATTTTTTAACAAGATTTAAATCATGACTAATTAATATCATCGCCATTTGATGTTGTTGCGTTAAGTTTTTTAATAACGTCAAGATTTCATGACGTAATGTGACATCAAGGGCAGTCGTTGGTTCATCTGCAATGAGTATATTTGGTTTTTGAGCAATGGCAATGGCAATCATAATTCGCTGACGTTGCCCACCTGATAATTCATGCGGATAATGTTGTAATTTTTTTTCTGGGTCAATAATATTAACCTGTTGTAATAATTGAATAGTTTGTTGATGCCAGTCTTTTTTTGCGACTCCTGCAAGTTTTAGACTCTCATGAATTTGTTTTTCAATGGTATGTAATGGATTTAATGCCGTCATTGGCTCTTGAAAAACAACCCCAATTTTTTTACCTCGAATTTGTTGAAAGATTGATTTTTTATGATTAGCTTGCTGAATTTTACTAAAATCTATAAAAATATCATTAAGTTGTAATGTACCTGATATTTTTAAATTATTTGCCAGTAAACCTAATAATGCTAAACTTGATAAAGATTTGCCAGAACCTGATTCACCAACAATTGCCAAGATTTCACCTTGTTGCAAATTATAATTAAGATTATCAACAAGTTTTTGTTTTTCTGTCGCAATACAAAGATTGTGCAATTGTAGGATTGTCATTGTATATTATTCCTTATCATAGTTTGTGATTTAGCTTACATAGGTGAACCAATAAAGAAATATAATTTTACAGGTTTATCGTCATCAGATACACCCACTGCAACATCTAAACGCACGATACCAATGGGCGATGCCCAGCGAACGCCTGTACCTATACCGACTTTTGTTGAATTGGTATCTTCTCCGTGCAGTTGATAGGCATTACCAAAATCAGTAAATAATGCAGCTCGCCAGCCATCACGGAATTGGTAATTATACTCTAATGAACCAATTGCTAGAATATCTCCACCTAATAAAAAGTCTGCATTTTGATATTTAGGGCCTTGACTGTCTGTCGCATAGCCTCGAATGCTTTGGTCGCCACCAGCAAAAAATCGTAATTTATACGGGACATCAGTAAAATTATCACTATAAATATACCCTAAATCGCCTCGTCCTAGTAATTGGTGTTTATTATTTCGACCAAAACTATAAATACCTGATAATCCAGCTCGGAAGATTGCCATATTGGTATCTGTTAATAAATCGTCCGAACCGACTTCAATAGAATAAAATTGACGATAACCACGGGTTGGATTTAATGTATTATCTACGGTGGTTTTGTTCATTGCATAACCTAATAATAATGCTTGTTGAGTAAAATTTGAGGCATAATTATTAAAAGGTGGTGGGAGTTTTAGTTGGTCTTCATAAATAGCATTATTATCAAGTTTATCATAGCGATAACGTAAAGAAATTATTCTATTCCAGCCAGTTTCTTTTTTAATATGATTAGCGATGCCTGCCCGTAGGGTATCTGTTTGAAAGACATTATTTACATCATCAACGTTTTTATTTTCATAACTAATACTACCCGTAATATAATTATTTAAAGGGTGCTTATAAGGAATTTTTCCTGTAAATTCAATGATTTTATCTGCTTCAGAAATGCCAATTGTTGTACCTACTTGATGTCCATGCCGATTTAATAAGTTATTGTTTAGTTTACCGATAATGCGAAAGCCTTTATCTGTTTCATAACCTAAACCAATTTGAGCTTCTTTGGTTTTATTGGCATTTAAGATAATATAAGTTGGAATTGATTTATTTTGATAAACTTGTTCAGCTGTTTGTTTTTCAATAAGTTCTGATGGAGCAGAATTGTTTAGCAGGTCGATAGAGTTTTCCTTTTTATCAATTTTTTTAGCGATTTTACTAATGCTATTTGCAATAATAACCAATGGATTTTTGCTTGTATTTTCATCGTCTGGTGCAAGCTGTATATCTTCTGGAGCCTGTAATAAACGTTGAGATTTTTGTTTAACTGCATTTAGTCGGGTTGTTATATCTTCGTCAATGTCAAATTCAAGTGGTGCAATGTCTTGTTGATTTTGAATATTTGAGGGATTGTTTTCTGTGTTAGCTGTATTTTCGGTTTGAGTTTGGTTATTAAATGAAAGTGTCGTTTGTGAGTTAATATTTTCTGGTGGCATTATAATGTCAATATCTACTGTATTAAAGTAGCGGGTTGCTTGTAGATTATTACTAAGTTTGGTAATTAATGGCTGAAAATATTTGTCATTTTCTTGATAAGTCATTAATTTTTCTAATAATTCTTTTTTAATAGGTAATTCATTAGGGTTGTCAGTGAGTTTACCTTCTTTATTAATTGTGTAAATTTTAATGTTATCAAATTGATAGCGTTGTTTAGTATCATAAATTAAATCAATTTCAGCAGTGTTATCAGGTAAGATAATATCAACGGAGCTATTTAGCCATTGACTGTCAAAAAATCCATATGCTTTAGCGGTATTTTCTATTTTTGCTTTACTTTGTTGATAAGTACCATGATTGAAAATATCATTTTCTTTGGGGGGTAGAGTTTCTTTTAGTTTTTTGAATTCAGATGATGTTTGGGTGTCAGTTGTAGCTTCACCTCGTATATCAATGATACGAGATGTTACTTTAATGGGTTCCCCAATTTTAGTAATGGTTACTTGAATGTTTTCATTATCAATTTTTTGAAAACTAAAGCTAGTTTCGTAATAACCGACTGCTTTAGAAGCTTCTTTGGCGATTTGTTGTAGTCTTGGTAGTGATGCTTTGAAGTCTGAAACTGCTTCTGTTGTAATTTCTTCTAGTGCTGATTTAATGTTTAGTGCTGGTTGTTTTTCTTCATTAAAGTTTTTAATGGTTACTTTTATTCGTTTTGTGTTTTCTTCTCTTTTTAGTAGTTTGTTG
>JBHAEG010000010.1:0-5725 GCA_041855445.1 Moraxellaceae bacterium | reverse complement strand
CCTTCAATGTATTCAAACAACAGGTATTCAAGAGAATAAGAAAAAACGAATTCCCATTTTAGAATATCTCTTGTTTCCCAAGATACAAAAATGTTATCAAAAACTCCCTAAACGGAATATACCCAAAAATAAAAAATCCTTACACAATTTTATTTACAATATTGTACGCCATGATTTGCAAGGTTTTGATGAAGTTCACAAACAAACAGTATGCCAACAATTAGCCACTTATTTGGTTTAAACGGAGATAAATATGAGCTTTTTACCTAATCCTGAAACTGTATTATTGCATTTTTACCAATGGGCAGGCTGTCCATCGCAAGCAAGTACCATTAAACAGCGTTTCATCTCTCATGATATGCAACTGGTTAAATACAAAGATTTTTTTGAAAAATTATTAGCTGGTTTTACAGAACAATTTGAGTGGGAAACGGAACAAGCTGAAATTTTTCAGTTTTATTTCCTGCAATTTGCCCATCAATTAGATGGATTTAACCAAAAAATTTACAGCTACCGTGCAAATGAACAGCAGGTAAACTGGGAAGTCTTGGCTCGCTTTCATTTGCCACAGTTGGGCAGATGGTGTGCTTTGTTGATGAATAATGAAGAATTATCAATGGACTGGGTTGAATTATTGCCTAAATACGATACACAAAAACAATGTTTAATTATGCCTGTTGTTTCGGCAATGAACTGGTTATTAGAACATTATGGCGACAGTATTGACGCGTTGGCAAGCGACCGTTGTGAGCAATTCCCACATCAACATTTTAAAGAAAAAGAGAGTGTATTGCGTACGTTACACCATTGGAAAGCAGGTAAATTACCTGATGCCACCACCATTCGTGAATATTTTCCTGATAAATGGCAACTCCCTTTTCAAAGTGATAACCCTCCCACTATGCGTCAAATTCGGCAACGATTTTTGATGGCTAGGTTAATTCAGGCTGCCTTTCAAAAAGCACATACGTATTTTTCGCCAGATTACGATATGACTTCATCGGATTTGCATGAAAATAAAGCATGGCAATTAGTTTATATTGGCAAATATATTTTTGATTTAACACTATTTTCCCGTCAAAAGTTTACCGATGAACGTCGTGCGAATCAATGGTTTGATGAACAATTAGGCGAATATGGCAAAGCTGTTTTCGCCAGTGTTTTAACTAGCAATGTTGATGATAAAAAATCTCAATTTGCTAATTTACCTGATAATTTTGCTAATAAAACAGAAAGTACAGAATCTTTACAGCGTTATTTGCTCACTTTAAATGGCGATGAACCATTACTTGATTTTTTTCATATTGACCCACAAACCAATCAAACAATACAGCAACCAAGATTATCGGTTTATCATCAATATAAAAATGATGGAAACGAATTTTTAAGTATTGCTTTTGAGCTTAATGCAAATATTGCCAAAACATTGGGTATTTTCAGGCAGCCTGAACAAGTGATTGCGGATTGTGATAATTTAGTGGTCATTAAAGGCTTACTAGTTGGTAGTCTGTTTTTACACAATAAAAAAATTAGCCGTTTATTAATTGAACGTGCCGAACAATTAAGCCAAACGCCTGATGATGAATTATTTACAATAAAAGCAAGACTACACCGCTATTTATATACAGACCAACGGCGTAATGACAAATATGCCGAACAACGTGTCAAACAATTACTGGAACAAGCGGTGCAACATCCTTGCGTTCAATTTGCACAAGCACAAATATTGAATTACCAAGCACGAGATGCGTTATCACGCAATGATTTTAAGGCTGCCAAGCAATTTTATCGCCAAGCATTGGAAGTTTCTAAAACAGGTTGTTATGGCGATTGGCGTGGACGTGTTGGCTTGGATTTATTGGCATTAGAAACGTTTGACCGTAAATTAGTGCCGAATAATCATGAAACGTATTATCGTGATATGCTCGCAGGCGGTGTGTTTGACTGTTTTATAAAAGTGGATTTGCCTGATTCATTAGAAGATACGGTAGATGAATTATTATTACAAGATAATCATTGGGAGACAATGTATCAACCCTACTATGGTTTTGAAAATCAAAGTATTAAGGTTGATAAAAATAATGCAATGATTATCCAAACTTTTTTCAAACTAATTGATGATGAGCCATTCAACGAACAACAAACAATTGATTGGATTATCCAACATCAAAAAGTTTTGGCTAAACCTATGCCAACTGTAGAAGGTGGTAATCCCTTAATGATGTTGCTTAAATTGATTAGCCAATTACAAAAACATCATGATATAGCCAATCAACAAGAAATCGGCAAAATGATTTTTGCGATGCGACGTACGGTTTTATTGTTGGTTAAATATGCACCTGAAAGTTTGAATAATCGGGATTTTAAACAGCAAAATCCACTTATTTTCCCGTCTGAATGGGCAGATTATGAATTGATTGATTTGATGTTACAACAAGGGGCACGTCCTGATACGTTAGATTATCATGGTATGACACCGTTACATGCCATTATCAAAACACATTCACAGTCCTGTTTAGATTTGATGTTAGCTGTTAATCCTGATTTAACAGTCAAAACAGCAGATGGGCAAACGTTACTTCATACCGCAGCCAAATTTGGTAATTTATATGCTATAGAAATGTTGTTAAAACGGCAGCCTGAATTGCGAAATATGCGTGATTTTAATGATGACACGCCATTAGAACAGGCAAAACAGGTTTTGGTTAATTCAGACTATTGGTTATATGTAACCAGTGCAGTAAAAAAATCATTACCGCAACATCATTGGCAATCTATTGTCAATAAATTATCTTGATATTCAATGAAATAACCTGTATTTCTTTTAGGAGAATACAGGTTATTTAAGTCTATATGGTTCAGGCAGCCTGAAAATAAATTTACCAATCCCTATCTTTAAAATACTCTACCAAAAAATCCACCAACTTCCGCACCGCCAACGGCAATTTATGCCGAGACGGATACAGCAAATAAATCGTCAATTTGGGTAATTGCCAATCGGTCAGCACCGCTTGCAGTTGCCCCGTTTGTACATGATGTTCAATCAAATATTTCGGCAACATCGCCACGCCACTATGCAACAACACGCTATTCAACAAAACGGTGGTTTCGTTGGTGGTTAATTGACTGGGTAGCTCTAATGCTAATTCTTGATTTTTTTGGTAAAAATACCATTTACGGTTGATATTGGCATGGGTTAAATAGCGATGATGTCGCAAATCTTCGGGGTGCTTGGGTGTGCCAAATTTTGCCAAATATTCAGGCGTGGCAACCATCAGCGAATGACAATCTGCCAATTTTCGTGCCACTAAATTTGGGTCGGGCTGGTTGGTAATGCGTACCGCCAAATCAATGCGTTCAGCAACCAAATCCAGCAATTTATCGCTTAATTCCAAATGAATGTTTAAATTGGGGTGTTCACGCAAAAACACATTAACCACTTGCGTCAAATGCACCGTGCCAAATGAACCACTACTGCTCAACCGAATATTGCCCCGTAAATCGCCTTGTTGTGCTGATAATTCTTGTTCTAATTCAATGCTTAATGACAACATTTTTTGGCAAAATATCACAGCTTGTTCGCCTGCGTCTGTTAATTGTACTTGTCGTGTGGTGCGTTGAAACAAACGAGCGTTGAGCCAATCTTCCATTAGGGCAATATGGCGTGTAATCATGGGCTTGGACATCTGCAAATGGTCGGCGGTGGCGGTAAAACTGCCTGTTTCGGCAACCGATAAAAACACTTTAATGGCGGTTAATTTGTCCATGTATGCTCCTAATTATTTCAAGTTAAGAAATAATGATATTCAAAAATGGGTATTTTTCGCAAATTTTATTTCATTATAATACCTCCCATTCTTTATTTTTAACTTTTTTAGGAATGATTATGAATGCTTTATTTGAAAAATTAGCCAATCAATTCAATCCATTTATTTTGTTGCTGACGCGTGTGGCGGTGGGTTATATGTTTTTGTTGCACGGCACAGCGAAATTTTTTGAGTTCCCTGTATCTATGACAGGTGGTAAAGGTTCTGTGCCGTTGTTTTCTATGTTTGGCGTAGCAGGTGTACTGGAAATTGTGGGCGGTATCTTGTTGATTTTGGGTTTGTTTACTCGTTTGACTTCATTTATTCTGGCAGGACAAATGGCGGTGGCGTATTTTATGTTTCATGCGATGTCGGGCGGTATTTTTGACCCAATTAGCAATAAAGGCGAAGCGGCAGCGTTGTTTTGTATGGCGTTTTTGTTGTTGTGGAATGCAGGGGCAGGCAAATTTTCATTGGATAATGCGTTGAATAAATCGGCAAAATGATTTTAGGCTGTCTAAAAATGGGAGCATCATGAAACTGTATTATTTATTTGACCCTTTATGTGGTTGGTGCTATGGGGCAAAGCCTGTTTTGAGCAAAGTGGCAGAGCATTATCCAATCAATTTGACACCAACAGGTTTATTTTGCCAAACACATTGTACTTTGACACCTGAATTTATCCATCATGCGTGGTCGAATGATGAGCGAATCGGACAGCTAACAGGTATTATTTTTAGCCAAGACTACAAAAAGAATATTTTAAAAGTTGGTAATCCTTTTGATTCTTATCATAGTTTACTTGCAATTACGGCTACCCAAAACATTGCTCCACATCGTACAATCGAAGTTTTGTCCACTCTACAAATGGCTCGTTATGTGGACGGGCGTGATAATCAAGACCTGACGGTTATTGCGGATATATTAAATACGCTTGGGCTAAGTGAAGTAGTGGAAGATATCAAACATGACAAAACGGATAAAGCCTTACAAGAAAATATCCATTTTGGGCAATCACTTGCCAAGCGTTTAAATGTTCAAGGTGTGCCACAATTAGTGATTGAGCATGATGGACAATGGCTCATTGTGCCAAATCAAGCTCTTTATACAGATGGGGAAACGTTACTTGAATATTTGGGGCAGTTTAATGATAAAAACGGTGAATAATTCACCGCTTTTTTGCTTGGACTTGATGATATAATTTGGCTTTATGATATTGAATTTTGTATCTCTTTATTTTATGATGACTGTAGATTTTTAATGATGTGATAGAAAAAATATGCACCCTAACCGCCTATTATCTGTAATTTTATTAAACAGTTATCCTAAAGCACAGATTCACCGCTTGAATGTGGATAATAATACAATCGTAACAGGGAGAAATGCGTCAGGTAAGACGACATTGATGGGAGCGATTGCACCATTTTATGGGGTGTTATTAAGTAGTATTGCTCGTAAATCCGATGTAAAAAAGAGTTTTGTGGATTTTTATTTGCCTTATAATAATAGTTATATTATTTATGAATATCAACGAGATGAGCGGCTTTTAACGGTATTATTACGAAATAATAATGGCACACCTGTTTTTCATTTTATTAATGGGGCGTATAAGCAAGATGATTTTATTTCTAAAAAGGGGGATGATTTATATTTTAATAGTTTTGAGCAGATTAAAGATAACTTAAGACAACGTTATTTAGATATTACAAAGCAATTAACTCAACAAGAATACGAAGCGATTATTAGTAATTGTCCGCAAAAACTCATCAGCCATTATAATAAAGATAGTCTAAAAGATATTCAAAAATACCGTCAAAATTTTGCCTTAGTGTCAAATAATAAAGGTAATTTTTTTGGTTTTGCTGATATTATCTATAATGTTTTGCAATCCAAATTAGAGTTTAATGAGATTTGTAAAT
>JBHAEG010000009.1:0-6143 GCA_041855445.1 Moraxellaceae bacterium | reverse complement strand
GCAACCAAAAAGTTACTGCAACCAGAATATTACGCTTTAGTGCAAGATAAATTTTTAAATGAACAATGGTCACCAGAGCAAATCAGCTACCGCCTAAAACATGAAAAATCTAAACTTGCGATTAGCTATACAACCATTTATCGAGGTATTAAAGCTGGACTATTTGATGTAGATGGACATAAAGCTACCCGTCATTATCATATTGAAAAACGTGGAAAAATAGTGATTAGCCATAGCATAGAACAACGTCCTAAATCTGCACAAACACGCAGTCGATTAGGACATTGGGAAGCAGATACAGTACTTGGTAAAACAGGTAAGGCATGTTTGGTGACATTGACAGATAGAAAGAGCCGTTTCTTGTTGGTACAAAAAGTGGAACGTAAACTTGCTCAAGCTGTAGCAGAAGCAATGGTTAAATTACTTGGTAATCACCCTCGATATTCCATTACACCAGATAGAGGTAAAGAGTTTGCGACACATCATAAAGTGACAGAAGATTTAGGTGTAGCGTTTTACTTTCCTGAACCACATCAACCATGGCAAAGGGGAACGAACGAAAACACAAATGGGTTGCTTCGGGAATATTTTCCAAAGCAACAAGATATTGGACAGTGGGACGATGATTATATTCAGTCAATTGTTGATAGGCTAAACCGAAGACCAAGAAAATGTCTAGGTTGGAAAAGTGCTTATGAAGTTCACTTTAAAAAATCGTTGCACTTGGTTTGACAATTCAAGGCAAAGATTTGTTGCCATTAGCGGAAAATGCCAAGACATCACCAGCATAAGGTTTTTTACTATTTTGTAAATAAATCAAAATTTCTGGATAACCATCACGGTTCATATCTTCAATTTCGGCATGGGTAATGCGTTGCCCTTTAATTGAGTAGTTTTCATCAAATTCATAGGTCAAGCCACTACTACGAATATTGACGGTATCGTCTTTATGGTCAATATAAAAGCTGATATTTTGCAAAGACAAGGTTTGAATAAACTTGGTTTTATCTAGTCCTGTACGGTCTAGTTTTGCAACGCTTTGATAACTACCTATCAAACTGCCACCGCCTGAACAATAAGTCATCGCTTTATTACGGTCGCTGTTTTGGGCGGGTGCAATGTCAATGCTTTTGGCATTTAATGTCAGATTAAGCGTCATATCCCCTTGTTTTAGTTGATAAAGATTGCTACTCACAGGATAGGCAAAGCCATCAAATGTACAGGTTGGTTTTTTCTTATCAGTGCGAGAGCGGATTTGTACTTTAAGCGAGTTGTCGGCTTATTTGGTCGTTTCAACGGCAACCCAGTCATAGCCTTGGTTGCGGTTGTGATAACCATCGCTGACATAGGTTTTTGTCGTTTGAGCTGTGGCTTTGGTTGATGTTTGTTGTGGTGTCGCATTGGCATGTAGGGCGGTGAATGCTAAACTTGTAGCAAGAAAAAGAGCGATAGTGTGTCGTTTCATGATAGATGCTCAAAATTAAACATATGACTTTAAACTATCATTAGTTTTATTGATAATGATAATTTAAAGATATAATAATAATGTCATAAATTTATCGATGAATGTGTAAATAAAGGTAAAAACTCCAAATGCTTTATAGGGGATTTGTGAGTATAGATTTTGATTAGCATTTGTAGAGTATTTTGGTGAAATATGGCGGAAAACGCCCCTCCAAAAAACATCAATGCTCCAATGCCAATATTTTTTAAATCGGCAACCTCCTGCGTGGCAAAACTTCTTTCATCACCAAAGTAGACGTTAGCCGATGAATGGCAGGTAAATTGGACAGCTGCTCATCATACAGTTTTTGAAACGCGTTTAAATCTGCTGTAACAATATGCAAAATATAATCATGCTCACCAAAAAGTCGCTGTGCCTGAACAATTTCGCTAATCTCTACCAATGCCTGTTCAAACGCAATAATATTGGCTTGACTGCCGTCTTTGAGTATCACAAACACCATTGCTGAAAAATTGAGTCCAACGGCGTGCGGATTGATATTGGCTTGATAATCCACAATCACCCCTGTTTGTTCTAACTGTTTTACACGGCGTTGGCACGGCGATAGGCTAATGCCCACTTTTTCGCACAGCTCAGTAAGAGAAATTCGCCCATTTTTCTGTATTTCAGCAATAATTTTCTTATCAATCCTATCCATACGCAAAATTTTTCTAAAAATAAAAGAAATTCTAGCAATTTTCGCAAGCACTTTCTAGCACAAAATCGCTATCATACACCTCAATTTAGCAGATGTGGAGTGTGTCATGATAACGGCATTGTTAGGATTTTGGACAGTATCATTTTCTTTAACCTGTACCCCTGGTTTGGATTGGGCATATGTGATGTCCGCAGGTATAAAACGTCAAGTCTTACCTGCTTTATGCGGTATGTTGCTTGGTTATTTGGCAGTCATTGTATTGGTTGCAACAGGGCTTGGCGTTATGATTGCCTCTTATCCGCCTGTTTTATCGTTATTGACCGTTATTGGTGCGGTGTATTTGATATGGATGGGGGTGCAAATTTTGCGTTCACCTGCCACAATTGACGAAGGACATATCCAAGAACAATCAGCCAAACAATGGCTTATCAAAGGGATTGCCGTTAGTGGGTTAAATCCTAAAGTATTATTGATGTTTTTGGCAATCGTTCCGCAATTTTTAACAACACAAGCTGGGTGGTCAATGGCAAATCAAACGCTATTTTTAGGATTAATACATATTGTCAATTGTGCGTTGATTTATCCGATGGTGGGTATTGGTGCAGGATTTGCATTACGTTGTCGCCCAAGGCTTTCGACTGTGATAAGTCGTGTATCAGGTGTGTTGATGATTTTAATTGCATTGAGTATGCTGATTAAACAAGTGATGGAAAGTCTGGCAAGTGGCTAAACTTTCCATTTTCTAATCTTAGATTAACCAAACACCGTTTTTAAATGTGTTTGATATTGCTCAATAAAATGTGGGACATCAGGGGCTTTAATCACATCATTCACGATAAATGTTGGCAAGTGAGTCATTCCCAAAAACTCATTGGCTTTATGAAAATGTAAATATACTCCATCAACGCCCACGCCTGCAAAAAATTCATTTGGCTCATCAAATGCTTCTATTGGAGCGTTCCATGTTAATGAAAGCATATATTGTTTGTTTTGTAATAAACCACCTTTACCATAATTTTTGGTTGGATTATCACGATGACGACCATCGCTTGTATACAGCTTACCATGTCCTGTGGTAAAGACTTCGTCCATATATTTTTTAACCGTCCACGGTTCACCCATCCACCATCCTGGCATTTGCCAAATCACCACATCTGCCCATAAAATTTTCTCAACTTCTGCATGGACATCATAACCATCATCAATCACAGTTTCTTGAATGTGATGCCCTAATTGAGTGAGTGTTTCATGAGCGGTAGCGTGTAAGGTATGGTTAAGCTGACCTTTTGAATGTCCAAAGGCTTTACCGCCATTTAGTAATAAAGATATTCATAACAATTCCTAAAGTAGAGTAGATAGCCATGATAGGCTCAGTCAATCACACTATCACGGCAGATAAATAAACACAATGTCATTTTTACTATAATCTATTTACTAATCTTTTCTAAGAATATTCTATTGGGTTTTAGTCAGATAAATAAGGCAGTCACCTAACACGTTATATCCTTGTCTTTTGTAAAAGGCGGTATTATTTATAATAATTATTATATTTATTGTTAAATTTTTTTTGCTTAAAATTATTTTAGTACAGTTGTTTAATGTGGGTATATTGTGGCGTGCTTGAGGTATTTGAGTTATAATACATTATAATATAGTTTCATAAGGATATGGAGAAGTTGGTTATTGAGCTATTTTTGCTTACTGATAATCTTGCTAAAATCCCTTAATAAAAAATAGCTACTTTAATTATTGGCATTAGCAATACTTAATAATACAAGGACACCTTTATGAAAAATTATGCTCATGTACTAATGATAACCTTAGCATTGACTGTAGTGCCTATCTCTTATGCCCAAACCCCAGAAACACAGCACCAAGCCAACTTGCAATAACAAGCATTTATGTTTGATTATGTTAATGTATTACAAGAGGGTTTGACGAGCGTTGAAAAAGACGGCAAATTCGGCTTTATTGATAAAACGGGAAAATCATTGGTCATTACTCATAACAAACAACTGATAAAGCATTAATACTAAATTGATGTTTGTATCACACTTAATTTATACAGGGGGTATTGTTTTGAAAAACCTTTCTTATTTGATGATGGCTTTTACTTTTGTATCAGCATCTGTTTCTTGTGCCAAAACACCAGAAATACAACCTAAAACCAATACACAACAACAATCAATAAAACAACAAGTATTTGTTTTTGATGAAGTTTATCAGTTTAATGAAGGGTTGGCTCGTGTCCAAAAAGACGATAAATACGGCTATATTGATAAAACAGGTTGGATAGTTGTTGATACCCAATATGAGTCTGCCCAAAATTTTTTTGATGGTTTGGCGGTAGTTAAAAAAAATAATAAATACGGCTATATTGACAAAACAGGTCGTACAATTATTAACTTTGATTATGATGAGGCTTCAGAATTTTTTGAGGGGCTGGCCTTGGTCAAGAAAAATGGCAAATACGGCTTTATTGATAAAACAGGTAAAACAGTGATTGATTTTAACTACAATCATGCTGTGGATTTTTTTGAGGGCTTGGCTCGTGTCCAAAAAAATGACAAATACGGCTATATTGATAAGACAGGTCGTATGATTATTGACTTTAATTATGATGATGCTTCAGATTTTTTTGATGGCTTGGCTTATGTCCAAAAAGACGGTAAATATGGCTATATTGATAAGACAGGTCGGGTGGTGACTAAGTTTGATTATACAGATGCGATGGATTTTTCTGATGGGTTGGCACTGGTTCAAAAAGATGGCAAATATGGTTTTATTGATAAAACAGGTCAAGCGGTGATTGATTTTAAATATGATAATGTCAGTGGCTTTCTTGACGACTTAGCACTGGTTTATCACAATGAAAAATACGGTTTTATTGATAAAACAGGTCGTAAAGTTATCGGGTTTGAATATGATAGGGCTGGGGAATTTTCTGACGGTTTGGCGGTTGTTTATAAAAATGACAAAGCAGGTTTTATTGACAAAACAGGTCGGGTAGTGATTGATTTTCAGTATGATGAAGCTAACGGTTTTGTTGATGGTTTAGCTCGTGTGTACAAAAACGATAAATTTGGTTTTATTGATAAAACAGGTCGGTTGGTGATTGGTTTTGATTATGATGAGGCGAATAACTTCTCTGAAGGCTTGGCACTGGTGCAAAAAGACGGCAAATATGGCTATATTGACAAAACAGGTCGGTTGGTGATTAATTTAGCGTATGATAATGCTTCAAACTTCTTTGATGGTTTGGCTGTTGTTCAAAAAAACGAAAAATGGGGGTTTATTGATAGACATGGTAAACTATTAACCATCACCTATTAATAAAACTACTTTGATATATTTGTCATGGTGATGGTATTTATTCAAATGACTTCAAAACCATCACCAATCCACTTAATAATATAACTAATTGGTCAGTTGTGTTTTAATGAAAAGCATTTTAATAAGTTAAGTAAAATTGTTAATTAAGATAAAAATAACTGACGTTCAGCTTGTCTGCGATATGTTAAACCTGCCAACTCTCGACCGCTTGCTTTATTCCACAATAAAAAACTATCACCTGCCAACTGTTTATCACCAGCTTTTAAATGACGAATGACTGATGAATTAGATAACGCCCCAACGCCAATGTTATACGCCAATGACACTAACGCATCAAACATGTTTTGATTAACTTTACCTGCTTGAATTTCATTAGCCAACAATCGATTAATTGCAGGCACAAAATCCCGATTAATAATAGTTTGTTTTAACTGAGTAGCCTCAACTTCTGTTAATGGACGGTCATTGGCACTGACTCGGCGACCATCTGCATAATAAGTATTGCCATAACCAATCGTCCACACGCCAACGGCATCTTGATATGGCTGGGCAACAAATCCTTCAAACCCTTTAATTAAATTAATACCATTATTTGACAGAGTCATTGGTTGATTTGATATAGTCGTTGCTGTTGCTGTTGCTGTTGCT
>JBHAEG010000008.1:0-3035 GCA_041855445.1 Moraxellaceae bacterium | reverse complement strand
GGAATTTTATCCGCTGATACTAAGCCATTCATGATGGCAAAACTGCCAACCGCTGCGGTGAGATTACCACAGTTTCCTGACCAGTCAATCATCGCTTTGTCAATGGCAACTTGCCCAAATAGATAATTGACATCGTGGTCTGCGACATCGGATTTGGATAAAATCACCACTTTTGATGTGCTAGATGAACCGTTACCCAAACCGTCAATTTGCTTGCCATAAGGGTCTGGACTGCCCACAACACGAAGTAGAAAGTTATCACGGGCAGAGCCTGCCACTTGGCAACGCTCGGGTAAGTCGGTTAAGTTAAAAAATGTACCTTTTGAAGTACCGCCACGCATGTAGGTGGCTTTGACTGGGGTTTGCATGATTACTCCTTGTCTTGCAGATTGTCGTCTGAATTGGTTTCGTCTAATTCAAGCTCTCTTTGCTTCATCATATCATAAACATGATTATTTTCACGTCTACCAACAGCAATGACATAAACTATCAATACATCATCTACCACTTCATACACCAAGCGATAACCAACAGCTTTTAGTTTGATTTTATAGCGATTGGTACTGCCTGATAATCGTGCTGATGGTACGTGTGGATTTTCTAGGCGTTCAGCCAATTTTTTGACAAATTGTGCCTTGATGGTTGGTGCTAGTTTTCGCCATTCCTTGTGAGCCTGTGGTATAAATTTGAGTTCAAAAGTCATCACTTAATAACTCATCTAGCGTTACTGAAACAGCTTTGTTCAAGTCCTTTGTTCGTTCATCGCACAAACGGTTGAGTTTAATATCGTCCAATAACTCCATCATTTTTTCAAAAGTTTCGCTAGGCACAAGATAAGCTGATGGCGTATTGTGATTTAAAATGACAATCGGCTCTCCCATTGCTTGTTCAATCAATAAACTTGGATTGCGTTTTAGCTCTGAAATACTGGCAGATTGCCCAGCGTATAATGGTTGCATTCACTCCCCCTGATAATGGTCTAGATTTAGTGCTAAAATTTGGTTTTATTTTAGCACTAAATTTAGCGTAAGGCTACCTAAATATGACTTTTGCAGTACCATCACGCATATAAGTGGCTTTGACTGGGGGTTTACATTATAATTTCTCCTTGTTTTCTATATGAAATTTCGCAGAAATTAAGGAGTAATCATCTATAGCTCCTTTTTTAACTATTCTTTTAAATAAACTATTTGAAAATGCTAAAGGATTATCCATTGTTGGTTTTGTAAAATTTGGACGTTGTTCCCAAAAATGATAAGCTCCATCAGTCATCAAATGCAGAATTAGATAGTTATTCTCATCAAGGAAATCTTTAACATTAAGAACTTCTTCTTGATATTCAATATCAACATTTGGTGCGAGAGCTGTTGTTAAGATGTGTTTAACATTCATAGTTGACAACTCTTTTTTTGTGTAGATTTTTTCATCTAATAATTTCTGATATTGAGTGTGGTCTATTGTTATTTGGGATAATTTATTTCTCTTTTTGATATATAGTCTACTATCTCCAATATGCACCACTCTAATTTGTGAACTGCTAACTACAACGAATGTTAGTGTTGTAGCTAATTCTTTTCCTATTTGATTGGATAGCTGTTCAATATTGTATTTTATTTTATTTAATACATTTTTTGCATTAAAATCACTAAAATTAAAATTTTCTCTTAAAATATTTAATGCCAACTCTGATGCTTGGTTAGAACCAGTTTGAGAGCCTACACCGTCAGCGATTGCTAAAACAAAATAATCGCCACTTTTTATAATGATGGGCAGAATGGCATCATCATTTGTTTTTTGTTCGTTTTTTGAGTAAGAGAATCCAGAGCAGGATAGTAAATTAAGCATTTTTTATATCCTTGATAATAGATTGTATTTCTTTAATAAGAGCTTCAACTGTTGCGTACCTATCATTCGGTCTTCTGTCAAGACATTTGTCAATAATAGATTTAAATCTATTATCTAATTCTGGGTAAGCATGGCATATATCTTCTAAAACTACACCAACTGAAAATATATCGCTCTGTACGCTGTAATGACCTGTTAATCTAACTTCCCCAGCCATATATTTTTCAGTACCAACAATTTTTCCAACACCTGTTAACTGTTTAGAAACATCACTAGGGTCTATTGTTCTGACCAATCCAAAATCGGCTATCTTATAAATATCGCCAAATTTAAGTAAATTGCTAGGTTTAATATCTCTATGTAAAAATTTCTTTTTGTGAATAAATGATAATCCATAAAGCAAACACAGAAAAGCAGTTATAATTTCTTTTTCTGAAACACTTTTTTCTTTTAGAATATTTTCTAAATTATCATCTGCTAATTGCATCACAAACCACGGCTCTTTAGCAGATAAATCAAATATATAAATTGGAACTATATTACTATGAATTAAGTTTGTTTGAACCAAACCTTCCCTAATAAATCTATCTTTAAAATTATCCATTTTACTTTCTGAATTAAGAATTTTAATGGCATACTCACCTTTACATAAATATCCCTTACTGTTATACAAATTGATTTTATACACTTGACCTTGTCCACCAGAACCAATCGGTGGCTCTAGGACTTCAATTAAATAGTTACCACGTTCTATCTCTATCATTATCTTAATCTCGATTGCAAATAATTCAAAGAATTGGAGAGCTTGTAAAGCTCTCCAATTCTTTTTAATGAAAGTGACTAGCTTACATTCATTATATCATGCTCTCTGCCAAAAACTCCTTCGCAAACTGCTGTAACACCCCACCAGCTTTATAAATCCGCACTTCAGCATCACTATCGAGACGGCACGTTACAGGGACTTTGACCACATCGCCATCACGCTTATTGATAACGAGTGTCATATCACAGCGTGGAGCAAGCTCGCCCACCACATCATAAGTTTCTGTACCATCTAACCCTAAGGTTTTACGAGTGGTTCCTGCCTTAAACTCCAGTGGTAACACCCCCATACCAATCAAATTGGTGCGGTGAATACGCTCAAAGCCTTCCGCCACAATCGCTTCAACCCCTGCCAAACGCACGCCCTT
>JBHAEG010000007.1:0-136996 GCA_041855445.1 Moraxellaceae bacterium | reverse complement strand
GGCACGTTGTGGTCAGGGGTTGCGACATTTGCCGATAAACGCCAAGGCTTGCGACCTGCAAGCTCCAAGCCTTCAAATGCTTGTGGTGATGTTACTTCGTGTAATAATTGACGGTCAATGTAAATCAAACTTGAGCCATCATCACGTTGTTTGACCAAGTGGTCGTCCCATAATTTGTCATAAAGGGTTTTGCCTGCCATTGTGGGTATCCTAATTATCAAAAAAATTTTACAAAAAATAGCGACTGCTAAAGAATTCTAAAATAATGAAAAAATCATATGATACCAGTATATCAGATTATTATTATAATAATTATTGATGATTTTTATATTTTTATAAAATTTTTGGAATACTTATTTATAATAATAAATAATACATTTTTATGATATAATAACTTTTATTTATATTTATATAGTGAACATCGTTAGAGCAAGTTGTTTATGAATACCACAAATTTAAATACTTTTCTTGCTGTAATGCAAACAGGTAGTATTTCCCAAGCCGCTGATAAGTTATTTATTACTCAGCCTGCAGTGAGTAAAAGAATTAAAAATTTAGAAGATGAATTTGATGTAATATTGTTTGATACAGTGGGTCGAGGTATTATTCCTACGCAAGCTGCCCATGATTTAATGCCTCATGCAAAACGTTGGCTAGATGATTACGATAACTTAAAAATTAATTTAAAAAATCGTCAGCACACTGTTTCTGGAAAATTAATTATTGGTACGAGTCATCATGTGGGATTACATCATTTACCACCGATGTTAAAACAGTTTATTCAAACGTATCCATCAGTACAGTTAGAAGTACACTTTGTTGATTCTGAAGAAGCTCATAAAGCCGTATTAGATGGTAATTTATCTATGGCATTTTTAACGTTGCCTCCTGTGTATGATAAACGTTTAAATTATCATATGTTATGGTCAGACCCGTTATATTTTGTGACAGGCACATTGTCGCCACTCGCTCAACGAACGAATGTTACTTTAGAACAACTTGCGAATTATCCTGCGATTTTACCTTCAGCGAATACGTTTACTAGTCAAATTACGTTAGCAGAATTTGCCAAACATAATTTAAAACCTTATGCGACCATGAGTACTAATCCATTAGAGTCTATTCGTATGTTAGTGTCGGTGGGATTGGGTTGGTCAGTATTGCCAGAAACGTTGATTAATAAAGATTTGCAACCTGTGAATATGGATAAACCAATTGAGTTACAGCGTTATTTAGGATTAGTCACTAATCCAAATATCACCGTTTCAGCCAGTATGTCAGCATTATTACAGATGTTAGGATTAAAAGTGTAAAATAAATAGCCTTAGAAAATTAAAAATCTGAAGGCTATTTTCAAAGCATTAATTTAAGTGGTGATTATTTTGCCTGATACGCTAATTTTACCCCTAAAATATAGCCGTCATTGTCTTCAAAGTTACTGACGACTTTAGATGTTGGAATTTTTCCTTTGGCATCGCCAAATTTTAAATATTTACCACCTGCTGAAATCGACCATTCAGGGGTAAAATTATATTTTGCACCTAAACCTACGCTATAATAACCTTCAATTGGACCTAAAGACGTGACAGGATTACCTGCACCACTGTCCCAGCCGATATTGCCAGAGAGGGCTAATTTTGGATTAAGACGTTTGGCTAAACCAAGCTCAGCAGACCATTGGTCATCATCATAGCTAACAAGTGGAAGATTTGACATTTGATTATAGAATGGAGGGGTAATATGAAAATCACTCCATGGCACATAACGCAGTTTGGCGGTTAATAAGGTGGTTGGATTGACCCCAGTTTGAAAGTCTAAATTATATGACTCTGGTAACGTCACTGAAAAATCTTGAGTTGTTGCTCGTGGTACTATTGGAAAATTTTCTGTAATAGATGACTCATGGTCAATTTCTGAGCGATAAGTTAAAGACGCTTTTAATGCAATTTCAGGTTTACTATAAGCAACCCCAGCAACCCAGCCATAAGCTTGGTCTGGTGAGATACGAGCGTTATAACCTGTTGCAGCTTGATAAGCAACCCCCCGCAATTTTACTTCACCTGTCAAATTTTGTACCGCAGGACCTGCATACACTTGAAAATTTTTATTCTGTCCAAATTTCATACCAAGTAATGCTGTCAAATTTTTAGTACGAACTTCAACGTTAGTTTGTTCACCAGCTAGGGTGCCAGACGTATTAGCCATGGCAATCGCACGAACCAATTGATTGGCTAACGTAGTATTACCAGCACTTGTAGCATTACCAAAAGCTTGTACAGCTTGAGTCATTGTCATGCCAGTTAATTGTTGAATAGTGCTGTTAGCATCAGCAGAAACAAAATTATTGCTTCCTTCATATTTTGCAGCAGCCGCAAACGGCTCATCAAATAAGACCCCCACACTAAACGTATCATTAATATCTGTTTTTACGCCATAGCGGAAAAAGTCATACTCTTCAGCAATATCACCAATTTTACTGCCTTGAACATAAGTTGTTAAATCAGTTGAACTTATGTTGCTATTATCATAACCTGACACATCAGCGTCAATATAAGTATAAGAAACTTCAGCATATGTACCATCTTGTAAAAAAGCAGTAATATCTTGTCCTGAACGGTCAAGACCTGCCGAATACGCTAAGTTTACTGATGATAAACTAGCAATTGCAAGTGCCAAATGACGAATTTTAAAGGACATCTTAAAGCTCCTTAATTAACTTCCTAAATGATTAACAATGTTTTAGGGTCTGTCCCTAGTTGTCATTAGCATAATTATTTTTTTAACATTTAGCAACAAAAAAAACTAAAAGCTGATAATTTGAGTGAATTTTTGGTTAAAATGTAACAATTTTTATGAAAGATGAAAAAATGTTATAATATATTAATTCATTGTTGGTAAAAATCTTACTTAGTTGATTAAGTTACATGAAAACGGCAGTTATTGGTTTTTTGGGTACAACATTAGATATGGGCTTTACGAATAATCGTTGGCAACGTTGGCGACCGACTATCAGCTTATGTCTACATGATGATTTATTGATTGATGAAATGTACTTATTGTATAACTATCAAAGTAAACGTTTATTTGATTTAATTAAGACTGATATTGCGATGGTTAGCCCAAATACCCAAGTGTATGGCATGATGCACCACATTCAAGACCCTTGGGATTTTTCTGAAACATACCAAAAACTATTTGATTTTTGTGAAAGTTTTCAGTTTCAGCCAGATACTCGTTATTTGTTACATCTGACGACAGGAACACACGTTGCCCAGATTTGTTGGTTTTTATTGATTAATAGTCAATTTTTACCTGCTAAAATCATTCAATCATCGCCCCCAAACAGAACTAAAGGCAATATTGCAGGTGACTATCAACAAATTGACCTTGATTTATCACGTTATGACGAATTAACAGCCAGCTTTCAGGCAAAAGTCGATGCTAATTTGCAAACGCTAAAACATAATATTGCGACTCAAAATCCAAGCTATAATCAGCTGATTGAACAAATTGAAAAAGTTGCTAGCCGTTCTACCGCACCAATTTTATTAATTGGAGCGACTGGGGCAGGCAAGTCTCGACTAGCTAAACAGCTGTTTGCCATTAAACGCCAACAAGGTCAGTTACATGGTGAATTTATTGATGTCAATTGTGCTACATTGCGGGGAGATACCGCCAGTAGTGCATTGTTTGGGCATGTTAAAGGAGCATTTACAGGGGCGAACTATCAAAGAGATGGTTTGTTAAAAAAAGCTAATCATGGTTTGTTGTTTTTAGATGAAATCGGTGAGTTAGGGCTAGATGAACAGGCAATGCTATTGACAGCATTGGAAACGGGAGAGTTTTATCCTGTTGGTAGTGATAAACCAACAAAAGTAAATTTGCAACTGATGGCAGGCACGAATAAAGATTTACGTCAAGCCGTGCAGACAGGCACGTTTCGGGAAGATTTGTTTTCTCGATTAAATACTTGGACGTTTTTTTTGCCGTCATTAAAACAACGAGTACAGGATTTGCCAGCCAATATTGATTATGAATTGGCGAGATTGGGTAATTTGGCACAAGTGAATTATCGATTTGAAGCCAACGCCCGTCAATTGTATTTACATTTTGCTCAAAGTGATGAGGCGATTTGGTCGGGTAATTTTCGAGATTTAACCGCAAGTATTAATCGTTTAACGACATTGGCTGATGATTATTGTATTAAAGTGGCTGATGTACAGGCAGAGATTGGGCGATTAAAGCATTTATGGGCAGGCTATGGCAATAGTCAAGCTGTAGAAGATATTGATTTATCAGAATTTTTAGATAGTGCAACTTTACAACAATTAGATGAATTTGAAAAAATTCAATTACGAGGCGTGATTAAAATTTGTATCAAGTCAAAAAATCAGGCAGACGCAGGTAGACGGCTATTTGCCCAATCTCGCAAACAGCTAAAAAATGCCAATGATAGCGATAGAGTCCGTAAATTTTTGCTAAAATATGGTTTAAAATTTGAGGATTTAGGATAAGTATATCATGTTTTTTGTAAAAAGCTTTGCTCAACAGGACTTTTTGGCAATCCGTCAGTTAATGGAAGATTTTCCTTTAGCAACAATGGTTTATCCTTCTGAAATGGGTTTAGAGGCAAATCATATTCCATTAATTTGGCAAGATGACGGCTCAGAGTTAGGCTGTTTGTTTGGGCATTTTGCAAAAGCTAATCCTATTTGGCAAAATAATCATAAGGATAAAGATTGGTTAATTATTTTTCAGGATAATGGTCATTACATCAGTCCAAATTGGTATCCAAGCAAGGCTATCACTCATAAAGAAGTGCCAACATGGAATTATCGAGCGGTACATTTGACAGGTTCAATGCAAATTATTGATAATAAAGAACAGATTAAACAAATTTTAGCGTTATTAACAGCCACTTATGAACCAACAGTTCATCAAGCGGGTGATAATGTTTGGACGCTTGATGATGCACCAGTTGATTATATTGATAAACTGTGTGAGGCGTTGGTGATGTTTAAAATTTCTATTAAAACAATGCAGGAAAAGTTTAAATTAAGTCAAAATAAATCAGCTGAAAATGTGCAAGGAGTCATTCATGGTTTACAGGCAGTTCAGCAACCAACAGCAAATCAAATGGCTGATTTAATTGAAAAATTTTCTAAGATGGGCTGAGCTATTTTTCGACAAAGTCTTGCTTGTCTTTAAACATACATTCAAGATAAACCGCACATTTTCCACATTCGGGCGAACGGGCTTTACAAGTATAACGTCCATGCAAAATTAAATAATGATGGGCATCTAACATAAATTTTGTCGGAATACGTTCTAATAATTTTTGCTCAACTTCTAACACATTTTTACCTGTTGCTAACCCTGTTCGGTTGCCTACTCGAAAAATATGTGTATCAACAGCCATTGTTGGCTGACCAAAAGCAGTATTTAATACCACATTGGCAGTTTTTCGCCCCACACCTGCCAAACTTTCTAAATCTTTACGATTATCAGGAACTTGGCTATTAAATTTTTCGATTAAATCTTGACAGGTTTTAATAATATTTTTTGCTTTGGTATTATATAAGCCGATATTTTTAATATATGATTTTAAGTTTTCTTCACCTAAGTTTAAAATGGCTTGTGGCGTATTGGCTACAGGGAATAGTTTACGAGTGGCAATATTGACGCTCACATCAGTGGCTTGGGCAGATAAAATGACAGCAATTAATAATTCAAACGTTGATTGATACTCAAGCTCTGTTTCAGGTTTATCAATGCTAATTGCTAATTTTTCAAAAAATTGTTCAACATTAGCATTTGACATACGTTTTGATGGCGGAGTATCAGCAGTTTTATGTTTAACAGTTAAAGCCATAAAATTATTCCTGTGTGAGCTGTTGTAGCTGTTGCTGTAAACGGGTTAATTCAGCGTGTTTACTTGGGTTGGCTTGGACAGCAATTTGTTTTTCTAGTTTTTTAATTTGTGTACGAAGTTTGGCTATTTCAATAGTAGTTTTAGCTTGATTTTCATCAATATTAATAATCACTTCATTTAGTTTTGCTTGCACCATGCTAACAACGGGGCTGGCATTATGTTTATCATTGACTTGTTTTTCTACACGATGTAAATGGGCATGATAGCGTTTTTTTAAGTCTTGTTGTTCTGCCTGACGTTGGTCATCGCTGATAGTACGAGTGTGAGGTATGAGGTCAATACAATCCATTGGGCAAGGCGGTAGACATAGTTCACAGCCTGTACAAAGCTCTGTAAAAATGGTGTGCATTCGTTTACCAGAACCAATAATCGCATCGACAGGACAGGCTGGGATACATTTGGTACAGCCAATGCAATCATCTTCACGAATGACGGCTCGCATTTCGGTTGGGCGTTGGCTAATTGGGTCAATTGCCCATTTTGATGGTTCGGCAGGCAGGCTAGGACGTTGTAAAATATGGGCAATTTTATCGGTAACGGGCTGTCCACCAGGGATACATTTGTTAAAAATTTCTTGTTGGGTAATGATAGCGGTTGCATATGGCAAACAACCATCAGCATGACCACATAAACCGCATTGAGTTTGGGGTAGTACTTGCTCAACTGCCTGAATGAGTGACTGTTCTTGTGGGGTGAGTTGTTCAAGATGTAACCGATTAAATAAGCTTGGTAATTTTGATGATGTCATGATATGTTAAATGATAAATAATAAAATGTTTCATAAAGACACAGTAACTCACCGTGTCTTTTTTTAATTAAATTAACAATATATTAATAATTACTACATATTAAATACTACACATTAAATCTAAAGTGCATGACATCGCCATCTTGGACGATGTAGGTTTTACCTTCAAGGCGAGATTTACCCGCTGATGACGCTCCTTTTTCTCCACCATATGTAATAAAATCATGAAAACTAATGACTTCTGCACGGATAAAGCCTCGTTCAAAGTCAGTATGAATGACACCAGCAGCCTCGGGAGCAGTTGCTCCGACTTTTACTGTCCATGCCCGCACTTCTTTGACACCAGCGGTAAAATAGGTTTGCATATTTAATAATTCATAACCTGCCCGAATAACTCGGTCAAGCCCTGCCTCACTCATACCCATACTTTCTAAAAACTCTTGTTTATCTGCCTCATCAAGTTGAGCGATTTCAGCCTCAATTTGATTACAAAGTGGGACAACAATAGCATTATCTTGTTCGGCGAATGCTCGTACTTGGTCAAGATAAGGATTATTTTCAAAACCATCTTCTGCCACATTGGCAATATACATGGTTGGTTTTAATGTGATTAAACCATAACTTTTAATTAATTTTTTTTCATCATCATCAAGATTTGCCATGCGAGCAGGTTTGCCATCGGCTAATAATGGTTCAATTTTTTGAAAAACTTCCAACATGGCTTTAGCATCTTTATCACCGCCTTTGGCTTTTTTGCCAACATTGGTAATAGCTCGAGTCACTGCCTCAAGGTCTGCCAAGGCAAGTTCAGTATTAATAGTTTCAATGTCGTCAAGTGGGCTGACTCGACCATCTACATGAATGACATTATCATCATCAAAACAGCGTACCACATGGGCAATCGCATCAGTTTCTCGAATATTGGCTAAAAATTGATTACCCATGCCTTCGCCTTGTGAAGCTCCTGCTACTAGTCCAGCAATATCCACAAATTCCATACTCGTTGGAACAACACGTTCAGGTTTTACAATTTCGGCAAGTTGTTTTAACCGTGGGTCTGGCACAGGCACAACGCCTGTATTTGGGTCTTTAGTACAAAATGGAAAATTTTCGGCAGCAATACCTGCTTTGGTTAGTGCATTAAACAAGGTTGATTTACCAACATTGGGTAAACCAACAATACCACAATTAAAACCCATAAAAATCTCTCTTATTGATAATTAGAAAAAAGCTGTTGTATTGTAGCAAATTTTAGCAGTGAATTAGTTATTTTTCGTTGGCAACAAGCATGACACCCATAAACTTATTATCTAAACGTTTTAACTCTTTGCTATATAACGCTGAGGCACGTCCCCCATCTAAAAATAACGCATTGTCACAATGTAACTGGGTTTTAAATAAATCTGCAAACTGATAAAAATTTACCCATGTATCACTAATCACAAATTTTACAATGCCATTTTTATCAATACCAACACCATTTCGCATTTTAAACGAAGTACTTACAGGGTCAAATTTTGGGTGAATATTACCGTCAATCACTAACATGGGGCCTGATTGTGTAGCAAATAATGGTTTACTATCACCACGGGCAAGCTGTTTATGTAGAGTTTGACTGTCGGTGATATGATAGCCCTGTTCATTCCACCAAAATACACCATTGGGCATCAAATGAAAATTTCCTGCACCTTTATTTAAATTTAACCCTTTGATTTCTCGACCATTAATTACTGTGTAACCAATTGGAGCAAATTTATCGTCATACATACCTGCATTCATCGCAAAAACAACATTGGTTTGTTGTTTGGTTAATTGATGAAAGTCGAGTAATACTAAATTGTCATGACCTAGCCATGCTAATGATAAATCAAGTTGATTATCAGATGGGTCAAATTGGCATAGTGTATGGGCAAAGGGCTGTTGAAAAGACTGGCAGGCAGGCGGTTTTTGCTGATAAATATGACACACGCCAAATCCTGCCAACAAAATACTACCTATTAGCATAATTAGCTTGCCATAGTGTCGGCGTAACCATATGTTTAATGTCGTATTTTGCATTGTCTATTTACTCACTTATTCATAAAATCACTGTGGGTCATCATCGTATGTATAATAACTGGCAGTGGCATCAAAGGTCGGAATACGGCTATCTTTGTCTAGTATATCAGGAAATTTTCGGCGAATATCATTGTTATATGCAATGAGTGCCTCATAATCTGCCTGAAAATTATCAGGATTTGCCATGACCCACATACGATTAAAAATATCGGCTCGAGCTGATAAATTTAATAAAACCCCTTCATAAGCAAAATAATAATATTTTGACAGTAGCTTAATTTGCCCATTTTCTAAACGTCTTGCAATATGATAAGGCTTTAAATCTTTTGGGTGGCTTAAGCCAACAGAACCAACAATCCCAGCCAAGGCTTTTAAGGTATTTTTATGAAAATTTGCCACACGTTGCGATTTATCAGGAATGTCAATTGCTTTTTGACGATAAGGGTCTTGCGTTGCAACACCTGTTGGACATTTATTCGTATGACAACTGCGAGACTGAATACAACCCACTGCAAACATAAAGCCCCGAGCTGAATTACACCAATCCGCCCCTAATGCCAACATGCGAGCAATATCAAATGCGGAAATAATTTTGCCACTGACCCCAATTTTGATTTTATTACGAATACCTGAACCAACCAATGTATTATGTACAAATAAAAATCCATCTAACAACGGCATACCCACATTATCCATAAACTCAACAGGAGCTGCTCCCGTACCACCTTCTGCACCATCAACAACGATAAAATCTGGGTAATTATCCTCCTCAATCATGGCTTTTACAATTGCCATAAACTGCCAAGGCTGACCAATACACAACTTAAATCCAACAGGTTTGCCACCTGATAGCTCTCGTAGCTGTTGCCAAAATTTGACCAATTCACGAGGCGTACTAAATGCTGAATGATTGGCAGGTGATAAACAATCAACGCCCATTGGAATATCACGAGTTTCGGCGATTTCAGGCGTTATTTTTTCTTTAGGTAATACGCCACCTTTACCAGGTTTTGCTCCTTGTGATAGCTTGATTTCAATCATTTTTACTTGGTCAAGTTTAGCACGTGTAGCAAATGTCTCAGGATTAAATGAACCGTCATGATTACGACAGCCAAAATAACCTGTACCGATTTCCCAAATCAAATCGCCACCATGAATTTTATGATAAGGACTAATCGCCCCCTCGCCTGTATCATGAGCAAAACCCCCCATTTTTGCCCCTTTATTTAATGCCTCAACCGCCGCTGCTGATAAACTACCAAAACTCATCGCTGAAATATTAAACACTGATAAGGAATAAGGCTGAGTACAACGTTCACCACCAACATCAATACGAAAATTAGTTTCTTTTAATGGATAACTAATGGTAGACTGTAAAAACCATTCTTTACCTGATTGATACAAATTATCTAAAGTACCAAACGCATTGGTATCACTCACATTTTTTGCTCGTTGATAAGCCAAAGCCCGTTGCTGACGGGAAAAAGGTACTGCATCTTGGTCACTTTCTAACAAGTACTGACGTATTTCTGGACGGAAATTTTCTAATAAATAACGCACATGACCAGAAATTGGATAGTTGCGTAAAACGGCATGATGAGTTTGTAATACATCGTATAAACCCAATAAAAAACCAGCACAACCAATACCAATAAGCCACCACATTTGTAACACTAAACCAAGTGCAAACACAGCAATGGCAATCGCAAACACACTATAACGCAACAGCAATCCTTGAAAATAAGGCTCTTTTTTTAAAGATGATGACGCAACTTGATGAGATTGATTAGTCATAACATACTATCCTTGCAATTTAGCTAACTATATTATACTAAAGTTAGTAGATTGTTTCAGGCAAAATACAAAATTAAAGTGTTAATCATTGCTAGAATTAGGTACAATGAAGCTTTTAAAATTTTTAGCTATATCATCACTATCTTATCGCAAAACACACAAACTGTCTGTGAGCTGATGATGTTTTAGTGATTACTTATCTAAATAATTGATGTTCAAATTATTCGTTTGACAAATTAAGGAGTTTTTATGGCCGTTGAACGTACATTATCGATTATCAAACCTGATGCAGTTGCAGGCAATCACATTGGCGAAATTTATGCCCGTTTTGAAAAAGCTGGATTAAAAATCGTTGGTGCAAAAATGTTGCATTTAGATGACGAAAAGGCAGGCGGATTTTATGCTGAACACAAAGAACGCCCTTTTTACAATGATTTAAAAGCATTTATGACATCAGGCCCAGTATTGGTATCTGTGCTAGAAGGTGAAAATGCAGTGGCATTACACCGTCAAATTATGGGTGCAACTAATCCAGAAAAAGCTGATGAAGGTACCATTCGCCGTGATTTTGCAAAAAGTATTGATGAAAATGCAGTACATGGTTCAGATAGCTTAACTTCTGCGGAACGTGAAATCGCTTACTTTTTCAGCGATAATGAAATTTGCCCACGCACCCGTTAATTATCTACTACTTTAAGCATAATAAAAATACCAGTGATACGCTGGTATTTTTTGTTTTAGTTTAAATATCTATAAAAAAAAGATATAATATATAAGTAATTAAATAAAATACTTGATGAGATAGTATTATGACAAAAACAACATTTAAAATAGCATTATTATCGATAACATTGACCATATCATCATTTGCTCTAGCAGTGGATTGTGATGCTCTGCATAAAACAGCAGAAGAAGAAGGCGGATATTACCGCCCAGCTATTAGTGAACAAGTGATTAAAAAAGGTCGTCTATATTTACATTCCGCCCCACATGCAACGTGTAAAACTGATGTTTTTATTATTAAAAATGACAGTGTCGTTGCCTATCAAAATCATAATGGCTATGACTATATTATGTATATGAACCCAAAAACAGGCGAGGATTTTTTTGGTTGGGTATCTGAAAAAGCATTAAAATATACAGGAACCGTAGGATTAGCGTCACAAGAATAAAAGTTTGCGTGACATTACTGTTATTTGTGTTTACAGTTTCATCATGACTTTAACAATGAACTTCGCTATAATGGTGGGTTTGATTTGCCATCATTTATTGAAAAAGTCATGACCAAAATCCCTGTAATCGACACACTTAACGAAACTATCCTGTCAGATGATAAAAAAATCAATCTACTGGGTATGTCAAAATCAGAATTAAATCAGTTTTTCGCCGATATTGGTGAAAAGCCGTTTCGTACCACCCAATTGATGAAATGGATTTATCAATATGGCGTGACTGACTTTTATGAAATGACCAACCTATCCAAAAAATTACAAGAAAAATTAAGTCAAATTGCGACTATCACGCCACCAACTGTTAAATTTAAAAAATTTAGTGAAGATGGTACACGTAAATGGGTATTTGAAGTGGCTGGTGGCTCATTAGTAGAAACGGTATTAATTCCTGCTGAAGATAACAAACAGTTTGGTAGAAAAACTTTGTGTATATCTTCACAAGTTGGTTGTGCGTTAGATTGTAGTTTTTGTAGTACAGGTAAACAAGGTTTTGAAAGAGATTTAACTCAGGCAGAGATTATCGGACAGCTTTGGGTTGCAAATCAATCCTATATGCAAAATGTACCTGTTCATCAACGGGAAAATCGAGTCACCAATGTTGTGATGATGGGTATGGGTGAGCCGTTACTAAATTATACTGCGGTGGTCAATGCCATGTCGCTGATGCTTGATGACCATGCGTTTGGCTTATCAAAACGCCGAGTAACTTTATCAACATCAGGTATTGTGCCAAAAATGTATGAGCTTGCCAAAGATATTGATGTTGCTTTAGCGATTTCATTACATGCCCCCAATGATGCCTTACGAGATGAGCTGGTACCTATTAATAAAAAATATCCATTAAAACAGCTGATTGAGGCGGCGAAAGCCTATGTATATGATGAAAATCCTCGTCATAAAAAACATGTGACCATTGAATATGTGATGTTAGCTGGTGTCAATGACAGTGATGAACATGCCAAACAACTGGTCGCTTTATTGGACGGATTGCCCAGTAAAGTAAACTTAATTCCATTTAATCCATTTCCATATGCTCCTTATGACCGTTCAAGCAATAATCGAATTCACGCATTCAGTAACATCTTGAATAAGGCAGGGTTTGTGTGTACTATTCGGCAGACACGAGGTGATGATATTGATGCGGCGTGTGGGCAATTGGTAGGACAAGTAGCAGATAGAACCAGACGTTCTAAACAGTGGCAAGACAAGGTTTCTCAGAAAAATTGCTAAATAAAATAAAGGGGTATTTTGGCGTAATTATATGATAAATTCATTTACAACGCTTTAAATATTTCCTAAAATCTGCTAAAAAGCGTTTGATAAGTTATTTTTCATCTTGAAATAAATTTTTTAAAAGTAGATATATGATGAAAAATCTGTTAGCATTGAATTAGCTGTTTTCAGTGGTAACAAAAACTAAACAAAAAGCTACTCACATCAAAAGACGCACAATATGTTGATGCCTATTAATTCATGGTAACAAGATAACGATGAGTGAGCATATGATGGTAACAAATAACAGAGTAAAACAGCGTTTCGTCATATTAGGTATGGCGGGTTTAGTGGCGATGAGTACCATGTTAGTCGGTTGTGTGAGTAGTCAAGAAAGTCAATACAGTACCAAAACATCAGCAGATTTAACAAAAATCCCACATAATCCAAAAGAAATTGCCAAAATTCGCACGGCTATTGCTAGCCAGATGATACGAGACCGTCAGCTGGATAGTGCAAAACGTCAATTAGAACAGGCGTTAGCGTCTGATGACCGCTATGCTCCTGCTTATGATATGATGGGGATTTTATTGCAACAAGAAGGTAGTGCGATTAATTTACAAAAGGCAGAGGGATATTTTAAGCAAGCGATTAGTTTAGACCCACAGTTTATTCAAGCACGCAATAATTATGGCGTGTATTTATCGCAGATGAAACGTTATAATGAGGCTTTACAACAATTTGAAATTGCAGGTTCAGCCTTAGGATATGAAGGACGAGCAGGGGCATTAGAAAACTTAGGGCGTACTGCCTTACAGTTAAATAAAACTGAACTTGCGACACAGTCTTTTATTAAGGCATTAGATACCAATCGCCAAAGTATTATTGCCAGAATTGAGTTAGTTGATATTTTTTTAAAACAAAAAAATTATCAAGATGCTCAAATGTTATATAGTGATTTAACCGTATTAATGGGTAATAATCAATTAGGTTCTCGTGTGCTACTACAAGGTATCCGTTTGGCAAAAGCTTACGAGAACAACAAAGAACAACAACGTTTGACACAACAACTTTTTGACCTTTATCCAACCAGTGATGAGGCAAAACAAATGAAGACATGGTTAAGTAATCCAGGGGTAACATGGAATTAGATAGTCACAAAACCGATAATAACAGTCAGAAAGTAGCTTCTAATAAATCTGAGACGTTACAACCCTTTGGGCAGACTTTAAAAAATGCCCGAGAAAAAAAAGGTGTAAGTCTTGATGATGCTGCAAAAGAACTGTTTATTTTAAGGCGATACCTACAAGCATTAGAGGCAGAGGACTTTGAAGCATTGCCTCAAGTGACTTTTGCTCGAGGTTTTGCTGTAAATTATGCAAAATATTTAGGTCTAGATAGTACACAAATGGCAAATAGCTTTGATGCCTGCTATCCTGACCATATGCGACCAAAAACCGCTGAGGATATTCATTCTCCAATGCGTCCTATGGGAACATTAGAGCGAGATGGTCAAGGTGGTTTAAAATTTAATATTTGGTTAATTGCAGGTGTGGTTATTGCGGTTGTCGCAGGAATTTTGATATTTAAAACAGTCAATAAAGCTAAGTCTGATAGCCAAGATACAGAAAGTGCTACACAAATTGAAGTCAGTCCACAGGACCAAGTAGCGGGTGCTTCATTGGCAAGTACTGGGGTAGCTATTCCACCACCAGCCCAAGCTAATCCAGCACCACCTACGCCACCAACAGAAACAACACCTGCTGTATCGCCTATTGTTGCCAATACAAATGCAGGTAGCACTTCGATGGCACCTGTAGCGACACCAGCTGTTGAAACGCCAGCACCCCCTGTGGCAAATCCTAGCCAAACTCAACCTCAAACCAATCAAAAGCCAGCAAAATTGGAACTTTGGATAAGAGATAATACCAATGTCAATATTACTGATGCGACAGGTAAAGTTGTTTTACAAGGTGAAAAGACACGTGGTGGCTATACTGTGGAAGGATTGCCTCCATTTAACATTAATATTGATAAAGTAAATAATGTCAGTTTGGATTTAAATAAGCAACCAATTAAATTAAGTCAGTACGCTCAAAATAATCAAGCAAATTTTACATTAAATCCATAGTTATCATAGATAACATTGTATAATGTATGCTTATGAAAATTTTTAGCATTTAGGAAATATCATGTCTGCACATAATCCAATTAAACGTCGCTTAACCAAAAAAATTTATGTGGGTAATGTGGCAGTGGGTGGTGATGCACCCATTAGCATACAAAGTATGACGAATACTAATACTTGTGACGTGGAGGCGACTGTAGCACAAATACAACGTTGTATTGATGCAGGTGCAGACTTTATGCGAGTTTCTACGCCAACAATGGAGAGTGTGACGGCTTTTGCTAAAATTAAACAACAAGTATCTGTTCCTTTGGTGGCAGATATTCATTTTGATTATAAAATTGCCTTAGCAGTTGCAGAGGCTGGGGCAGATTGTTTACGGATTAATCCAGGTAATATTGGTAACGAAAAAAAAGTGCGTGAAGTGGTTGCTTGTGCCAGACATCATAATATTCCAATTCGTATAGGGGTAAATGCAGGTTCATTAGAAAAAGACATTCAAAAAAAATATGGTGAACCTACGGGTGAAGCAATGTTAGAATCAGCATTACGCCATATTGATATTTTAGAAAAACTAAATTTTGACCAGTATAAAATTTCAGTAAAAGCTAGCAATGTATTTTTAACGTTAGATGCGTATCGACTCATTTCTGCTCAAATTGATAATCCTTTACATCTTGGCGTGACTGAGGCTGGTATTTATCGTACAGGTACTGTGAAATCAGCGATTGCATTAGGTGGATTATTATTAGAGGGAATTGGTGACACTATGCGAATTTCGCTTGCCTCACCGCCCGAAGAAGAAATAAAAATTGGCTTTGATATTTTAAAATCTTTAGGAATTCGTTCAAATGGAGTGAATTTTATTGCTTGTCCAAGCTGTTCTCGACAAGAGTTTGATGTCATTAAAGTGATGAATATGTTAGAAGCTCGCCTAGAGGATATTCGAGAGCCGATGGACGTTTCGGTCATTGGCTGTAAAGTTAATGGACCAGGTGAAGCCAAAGAAGCAGATATTGGCGTGGTAGGTGCAAGTCCAAACTCATTAGTGTATCGACATGGTACAAAAAGTCACCTGATAGATACCAATCATTTAGTTGATGAAATTGAAAAAATGGTAAGAGAACAAGCCAAACAGTTACAAGCCCAACGAGATAATGAAATTTTACGGGTAAAAGCATAGTTTTAAATTAAGATTGAAGTATTTAGGTGTAATATGATAAAAGCCATCAAAGGTTTTAATGACATTTTGCCAACACAAACACGACAATGGCAACGTTTAGAAAGTATTTTAACAAACGTCTTAGAGCGTTACGGCTATGAGCAAATCCGTTTACCTATCGTTGAAGAAACCCAGTTATTTGCTCGGGCAATTGGTGACGCAACAGATATTGTCGAAAAAGAAATGTATAGTTTTACAGATAAATCTGAACCACCAACCCCTTTGACCTTACGTCCAGAAGGTACGGCAGGAGCGGTGCGAGCAGTTATTGAACATAATTTATTACGAGGCGATACGCCAAAGCTTTGGTATATAGGGGCGATGTTTCGCTATGAACGTCCACAAAAAGGACGTTACCGTCAATTTCATCAATTGGGCGTAGAAAGTTTTGGTAGTGCGTTACCTGATGCTGATGCTGAGCTAATTGCCATGACAGCGATGATGTGGCAGGCGTTAGGGATTGACCATGTTTTAACTTTACAGCTCAATAGCTTGGGCGAGTTAAACGAACGCCGAGCGTATAGACAGGCTTTAGTTGATTATTTAACTGATAAAAAATCTGAACTTGATGCAGATAGTCAACGCCGTTTAACAACTAATCCATTACGAATTTTAGATAGTAAAGAGGAAAAAACTCAACAAATTTTACAAGATGCACCAAAGCTGACAGATTTTTTAGGTGAAGAAAGTAAAGCCCATTTTGAAATGGTAAAAAATTATTTAACAGCATTGGGTATTAACTTTGAAATTAATCCAAACTTAGTGCGTGGTTTAGATTATTATAATAAAACGGTTTTTGAATGGGTGACGGATAAATTAGGTTCACAAGCGACTGTCTGTGGTGGTGGGCGATATGATGGATTAGTTGGGCAGTTAAAAGGCTCAGAAAAATCTGAACCTGCGGTTGGCTTTGCAATGGGATTAGAACGTTTACTGTTATTGATAGAAGCAGTTAATCCATTTGTTGAAATGACAGCATGTGATGTGTTTGTAGTTGCTCACCCTGATGTTTATTTACAAGGGTTAGCTTATGCTGATGCCATGCGTCATCAACGCTCGGATTTACGCATTAAAATGGCGAGTGCGACTAGTTTAAAAGCTCAAATGAAAAAAGCAGATAAATCAGGGGCAAAATTTACCGTAATTTTGGCACACAATGAAATAGCTAATCAAACCATTAGTGTAAAAAATATGCAAACTGGCGAACAAAATGTATATAATCAACAAGATTGGCTGTTTATTTGATAAACTACAATGAATTTTAAGGTAACTTGCAAATGGTAAAAGATGTAAAACCTGTCAATACGGGCATGACTGACGAACAACAATCCATGCAGGCATTAAAAAAGCATGGAGGCAATATTGTACTGGTGATTTTGCTGGCTTTGGCAGGTTATTTTGGTTGGGATTATTGGCAAAAAAATGGCGGACGTATTGACACAGAAGCTGCAAATAGTTTTGCAAAAATTCAAACAACGCAAAATAGCATCGACCAATTGTCTAATCAAAACAATCTGAATGCTGAACAAACAAAACAATTAGAAACTGCTGTTACAACATTACAAAAAGAAGTTGCAGGATTTGCGACTGTTCACCCAGATACGATTTATACTTATCAAGCGTTAATGCTTCAAGCAAAGCAACAATCAGATAATAATGATTTTAAATCTGCAGTAGAAACGTTAAAAAAAGTAACGGCGATTAAACTTGATGATGTTGGCTTAGAAACATTGGCGACATTGCGATATGCTCAGGCATTAGTAGCAAATGGTCAAGCAGATGAAGCAAAAAAAATCTTAGATGTGCCATTGCATGAAGCATTTATTGCAAGTCAGCAAGAGTTATTAGGTGACATTGCAATGAGTAAAAATGATAAAAAAACGGCAATTGAACATTATCAAAAAGCTTGGCAAGCCATTGAAAAACGTAATGAGACGCAGGCAGGCTCTCCTGAAGACCGTGCCTTATTGCGTATGAAAATGGAGTCGCTAGGCTTAACACCTACCCAGCCGACAGATGGTGGATTAATTGTTGAAAATGCTAAGCCAGCTGTTCAAGTCATTCAAAATGAGGCAGAAATGCCAACAAGTAATAGCGACAAAACTGATGTTGCCACTGAACAAGATAGCAAAAATAACTAAGCCGAATTGAGAGTAGAGTTTATGCGTCAAATTCATATGTCATCGATACAAAAACTTACCGCATTGACGGTCTGTGTGCTTATGGCAACCAGTCTGACTGCGTGTAGCCGAAGCTCTAAAGCACCACAACGTCAATCAGCTCCTTTAGTAGCGATTGAACAAAGTCAGTCGGTTCTTAGTCCAGTGTTTCAAACCAATATCAGCGGAAAAACAAAAATCAAAGGGCAACCTACAGAAAAAAACAGTTCTAAGCTATTTGGTAAGAAAAATGACAACCCTGCTAAAAGTCAAAATGTAGCAAGTTTTCAAACAGCCATTGATAGTCAAGGTTATGTATTTGCCTCGCCGACAGGTGCCGTTGTTGCGATGGACAAATCTGGCAAACAACAATGGCAAGTAAATTTAAAGAAAACATTGACTTCTGGCGTGTCTGCTCAAACAGATATATTGATAGTTGCTGATGCCCAAGCGAATTTAATTGCCTTAGATAGAAAGTCTAGCAAACAACGTTGGCAAACAAAATTGACGGGTACTGTACTTGCTCCCAGTTTAATTCATCAAAATACAGTCATTAGCCTAAGTAATGATGGCGTTGTTAGTGGCATTGCATTACAAACAGGTAAAGTTATTTGGCAGTACTCAACCCAAATACCCACCTTAAGTATTCGGGGTAGTGCCTCTCCTATCTTGATAGATAATAAAACTATCTTAATTAGTACACCTGATGGACGCATTCATGCGTTAAATCCTGAAAATGGTCTACCAGCATGGACAAGACGTATCAGCTCTGCCCAAGGTGCAAGCGAAATAGAGCGTTTAACAGATATTGACGCAACGCCAGTTTTACAAAATAATATGCTTTATGTCATCACCTATAGTGGACAATTAGTTGGTATAGACATGATTGCAGGCCGTAAAATTAATTTTTTTGAAAATTATGCAGGTTTGGCATCTGTAGGCGTTGATGAACAACAAATCTACATTACTACATTAACAGGTGAAATATTTGCATTGGATAAATTTACAGGTAAAGCCAACTGGAAAACAGATGCACTATCGTATCGTGGATTAAGTAATCCAATAGCTGTTAATAATTATCTCATTGTTGGCGATGCCATGGGCTATTTACATGTTTTTAATAAAGAAACAGGTAAACCAATAGATAGAAAGCATACCACAGGTAAAATTGTTAAACTTAGCCAAAATAATGAACAAGTAATTGCTCAAAATAATGTAGGTAATTTTAGTATTTGGCAAGTTAAATAATATAAATTGTTATAAAAATTTATTAAATTAACTGTAAATACCAATTGTCAAATTGATAATTGGTATTTATGTTTTTAAAACAAAATTAAGGATTTTACACATATGAAACCAGTTGTTGCCCTGATTGGACGACCAAACGTTGGCAAATCAACGCTATTTAATCAATTTACCAAAAGTCGGCAAGCCCTTGTCGCAGATTTGGCAGGGCTAACTCGAGACCGTCAATATGGTGATGCAAAATTTGAAGACAAAGCATTTATTGTTATTGATACAGGTGGTATTGGCGAAGCAGATGATGGCGTTGGTAGTATTGATGACTACATGGCGGAACAATCTCGTACGGCTATTGGTGAAGCTGATATTATCGTGTTCGTGGTTGATACACGAGTAGGCATTACAGGAGCAGATGAAACTATTGCCAAACTGTTACATACTCTTGGAAAACCAGTATTTTTAGTTGCTAATAAAATTGATGGTGTGCCTGAAACCGCCATTACCGAATTTTTTGCATTAGGGTTTGGTGAGCCATATCCTGTGGCGGCAAGTCATGGACGAGGTGTTACTAATTTATTAGAACATTTAACCGAAAATATGCCCAGTATTGAGCAAGAAGAAACCGCTCCAGAAGGATTACGTTTAGCTGTGATTGGTCGTCCAAATGTGGGAAAATCAACCTTAGTTAATCGTCTATTGGGTGAAGAGCGAGTAGTTGTGTTTGATATGCCTGGTACAACACGGGATAGCATTTACATTCCATTTGAACGGGAAAATCGTCATTATGTGCTAATTGATACCGCAGGTGTAAGAAGACGGGGGCGGATTGATGAAAAAGTAGAAAAATTTTCTGTTGTTAAAACATTACAGGCAATTAAAGATGCTCATGTCGTTGTTATGGTGATTGATGCCCAAGAAGGTATCGTTGACCAAGATTTACACCTATTGGGGTATGCGATAGAGGCAGGACGTGCGGTCGTGATTGCTATTAACAAATGGGACGGCTTAGATAGTGACCAAAAAAATCTCGTAAAAATTGAAGTAGATAGACGTTTTAATTTTATTCCGTATGTAAAAATACATTTAATTTCTGCCTTACATGGAACGGGGGTAGGTAATTTATATCCATCAATTCATCGTGCCTATGACTCGGCAATGTTTGATATTTCGACCAATCGTCTGACTCAAATTTTACAAGATGCTGTCACTGCTCACCAACCGCCAATGGTAAGCGGTAGAAGGATTAAATTGCGTTTTGCTCATTTAGGTGGACATAATCCACCAGTGATAGTTATTCATGGTAATCAAACGAACCATGTTCCACATAGTTATCGCCGTTATTTAGAAAATGAGTTTCGTAAAGTGTTTAAACTAGAAGGTACACCGATTAAAGTTGAATTTAAACAAAACGATAATCCATTTAAAGACCGTAAAAACAAACAAACTGATGCTCAAAAAGAGCGTAAACGCCGTCAAATCCAAAAATTTAAAAAGCGAGATAAACGCTAAATACAAATAAAACCCACAAAAAGATAAAACTTCTGTGGGTTTTTATTTAACTACCAATTAGAAAAGATTTTTAAAGAAATTGGCAATGTGTTGTATCATGCGACTAAAAAACCCAGCTTCCTCAACATCTTCATTGGCAACAATCGCAACAGATGCGACAGGTTTACCATCTAACATGGCGACTAACTTGCCTACTTCTTGTCCTTTTTTAATCGGTGCTTTTACTTCAGCAGGAACTTCAACTGTTGTTTGAATTTTTTGCTGTTGCACCTTAGGTACAAGCACTTGTAAACTATCTTTGGTAACAGTGGATACTGTATCTACTTTACCAAAAGTTACAGGCACTTTTTGCATTTCTTGATTGGCAGGAGCGACAACCGCTGTTGAAAAATGTCCAAAGCCCCAGTTTAACAATTCACGGGTCTGGTCAGCACGAGCTTGCATACTTTTTGTACCCATAACAACAGAAATTAATCGCATATCACCACGTTTACTAGAGGCGACTAGACAATAACCTGCTTCGCTGGTATGACCTGTTTTTAAACCATCAACCGTAGGGTCAGTAAATAAAAGAGCATTACGATTGCCTTGAGTGATATTGTTATAAGTAAATTGTTTTTCTGAATAAATTGGATAGTATTTTGAGCCATGCTTAATAATTGCTTGAGCAAGCTTTGCCATATCAAGGGCAGAAGACTCATGACCTGCCACAGGCATACCTGTTGCATTCACAAAATTGGTATTAGTCATACCTAATTTTTTTGCCTCTTCATTCATTAATGTGGCAAAAGTAGTTTCACTACCTGCAATATGTTCTGCCATGGCTTTTGATGCGTCATTACCTGACTGAATGATAATCCCACGAAGCATATCAATCACAGGAGCAGTTTTATTGAGTGGTACATACATACACGACTCAACGCTACTGCCTCGACACCAAGCATTTTCTGACATCAATACAGGTTCATTTTCCTTTAAACTACCTGCAATTAAACGCTGTTCAATGATGTAGCTGGTCATCATTTTTGTCAAAGATGCAGGTGGGTAAGGCTGATTTGCATTTTTTTGTGCTAAAATCGTACCTGTATTATAGTCCATCAAAACATATGAATTATTATCAAGTTGGGGCTGTTCAATATTAGCATGGCTAGAAACTGCACACGCCAAAAGAGTCATGCCAAATAGAGCCGAACCCATAGAACGATGTAATTTGATAACCAGTGGTGATGAAAAACTCATAATACAATCTCTTTTTAGAACAAATAAAACACCGTCAAAGCACGGCTAGTGAGTTACAAAAATAACCACTATCTTATCAAAATGCGAATGACGGATAAAGCAAAATCAGTTGTTTAGAATGATTTTTAGTATAAAAGGTTAAAATATTATTTGTGTTATATTTATCAAATAATAAATACTTATCATAATACACAAAAATTTATTATATCATCAACAATATACCACCCATAATGATGAGTGGTAATATGTTCATAACAATGGATAACTAATTACTTAACAACTCTTCGCAGGTTTTTTTATTTTCTTCTTTAGAATAGCGTTCAAATGCTAACTTTCTTTCATCTGCTAGGATTTTTTGATAATCTTGTTGAGTTGATAAATATTGTAAAGCTTGTTTAGGATTATTTAAATTTGGTAATAAGCTCTTTAACTCCTTATCATACGCTTTGCTAAATTCTCGTTGTTGAGCTTTTGTTAGCATTGGCGGACAAATTTCTGATAAAACATGAAGCACGGCTACTTCATATTTTCTAATATAAGATTCAGATGTATCAATAGCAAGGGTGTCATTATAGTTGTTGGCATTGGCTTGGCAAAATGTTGAAATAATAAGGCCAGTTGCTAAAGAAATACTAAAAATTGTTTTTGGGATTGTTTGTAATATAGTAGAAGAAAATAATGATTGCATATACCAAATTCCTATTATAAAACGGTAGTAATCATATATATGGGCTAATTTTTATTGCATATATTACTGAATTGACAGTATATATGCCAGCATAGAAGTTTTAATTCTATTTATTATTAGCTCTACATAATCATATATGTATATCATAAAGGTTTTTTTCTAAAAAGTCTGATAAAAATATCACTGTCGTGTTTATAGATTGTCACAATAGCTAAATGTAAAGAAACATTTCTTAGGTTCATAAGTATATATTAACACGCTGTGGATTAATTTACCGATGAAATGCGAAGACGGCAAGATTAGGTTACAAAATATATAACGCTTTAGTTTTTTATAAGGCATTGATTTTTATGAATAATAAATTATAATTTTTGCAATTAAAAAAATTCATTCAAATAAAATCAAAGAGTTATGAAAAATGATTAAAAAAAGCAACTTATCAATTTATAGTGCTTTTTATTGCCTTTTATCGAAAAAGTTTTGTTTTGATTTGATTGTTCTAAATATTTGATTATTATATTCAAGAAATTTTATAAAGTTGTTATATTTTGAAGAGATAGTAACCATGAATAAAAACTTAATAGCAAGTTTATCATCTGATGGGTTAAAGATGGTCAATCAACAAAAAATCATCATGGGTGTTTTGGCAGTTGTAACGCTTGGATTATCAGCGTGTGCAACAAAACCAATGAATTATAGTTATACAAATGATAAGCCATTGATTGTGAATGGTATACCAAGTTATTACATTGTACAACAAGGGGATACATTAAGTAGAATTTCTCAACGTTACGGGTTAGATTATCGTCAAGTTGGGCTATTAAATAATTTAGACCGTCATTACACAATATATACAGGGCAACGTTTGCAGTTATTATCATCAGAGATGCTAGCTCAGGCAAAACAGCTTCCAACGTCGCAACCAATTCAACAATATCCAGTAAATACAACATCGAGTTATAACGCATATACACCATCTTATGTGCCACCACAAACGCTAAGCCAACCATTGCCAACACCAGTTCAGCCTACAACGCCTAGACCTGCTACCAGTAATAAAGCATGGCTACCGCCAGTTTCAGGTAATGTTATTCGTGGATATAATGAAGCGTCTGGCTCAAAAGGTATTTGGTATGGCGGGCAAGTTGGTACGGCAGTTGTAGCAAGTCGTGCAGGTACAGTGTTATATGCTGGGGATAAGTTAAAAGAATATGGTAATTTAGTCATGATACGTCATGATAATGACTATATTAGTGCGTATGCACATTTAGAGCGTTTTTCTGTGAAAGAAGGACAAGTGGTGCAGGCAGGTCAGCAAGTGGGTTCGATGGGTACGCCTGCAACGTTAAGACAACCTGCCTTAGAGTTTCAAGTACGTTATAAAGGATTGCCTATTGACCCTAAAAATTTATTGAATTAATGTATTTTTTCTTTAATAGGACTTTATTTGAACTCGTTGGCATAATTTTCCACCTGAAAAACATTGCTTTGCAAGATTAGCTTAGGTGGAAATACAATCACAAGTACCAATCAAAAAAAACTATTGGTTTATCTTTTTTAAAATACTAACTAAATTTATTATAAGCTAAAAAAAATTTGCTAAATATATCATCATTGCTGGTTTTTCGATAAGAAATCAATCATATCATCTATCATTGTATTCATATCAGTATATTTTTACAGAATATTATTTAGATAAACTAGATTTATCTTGAAAAAATACAAGTTTTTAATAAAAAACTGCCGATGATATGTTATGATTTAGGTTTTATTTGCAAATAATGATTGAGCTTTACCGTTATGACAGCCGAAACCTCTCAATTTTCAGATAATCGTTCTTCCATTCGTTATAGTGATATTCAGGCGATTGTCGCAGAAGATTTCGCCATTATGGATAAACAAGTATTTGGTAGTTTAAATTCCAAAGTGCAATTAGTGATGGCAGTCAGTCAGCATGTGATTGATGCTGGGGGCAAACGAATGCGTCCATTAATTTCATTGTTATGTTCTCGGATTTGTTTAGATAAACAGTTTGAGCCTGCGATGCACTTGGGAGCGATTACTGAAATGCTACACACCGCAACGCTGGTACATGATGATGTGATTGATGGCTCAGGATTACGCCGAGGGAAACCTACCGCCAATGCTACTTGGGATAATCCAACGGCGGTTTTGGTTGGTGATTATTTAATTGCCCGTGCATTTAATTTATTAGTAGGGTTTGGCTCGTTACCTTTATTACAGCTATTTTCTGATGGTACCTGTGATATTGCTGAAGGTGAAGTGTTACAGCTACAACATCAACATAACCCAAATGCTACTGAAGATGATTATATGAAAATCATTGATGGTAAAACCTCTCGTTTATTTATGCTGGCAAGTCAAGGGGTTGCTATTTTGCATAATCGTCCTGAGTTTAATACTGCTTTTGCAAAATTTGGTCAGCATTTTGGCAATGCCTTTCAAATCATTGATGATGTGCTAGATTTTTCAGGGGATACTGAAATCATGGGCAAAAATTTAGGCGATGATTTGGCAGAAGGTAAACCAACTTTACCATTAATTCAAGCATTAGCCATGACATCAGGTCAAGAACGTGAGTTATTACGCATTGCAATCCAAACAGGCGAATGCAAAAATCCAAATGAAATTATTGACTTAGTGCGTTCAAGTGGTGCTTTAGAATATTGTAGACAAAAAGCAATGGCTGAAACAGCATTAGCTCGTGATGCAATACTCACTTTACCAAACTCTATTTATCGACAAGGTTTATTAGATTTAACTGCATTAGCAAGCCAACGATTATATTAAAACTTATTATTCAATAAAATTTAATAAATATGTTGAACTATTAAGCAACTTTACAAAATTGTTCTTGACCATGTAAGGATACTCATAGTGTATAATAGCATGGTTTGTGTTGTACATTTTTAATATTCCAACGATTTTTCATCATATCCAAACTCATTGAGGTCTCTATGAAATATCCTGTTACGTTGATGATGGTATCGATGATGGGCTGTATAGTATTGGCCGGCTGTAAATCTGAAACAGCACAGCCTCAACAATCAGCTCAAAAGATGCCTCCTACCATCGTAAACACTGTGCCTGTACAGTTTCAATCTGTACCATTAATTAAACAAGTCTCTGGTCGAGTTGTTGCTTATCAAGAAGCGATTGTTTTACCTCAAGTTAGTGGCATTATTGACAAGCAGTTATATAAAGAAGGTAGTTTTGTCAAGGAAGGACAGCCTTTATATAAAATTAATCCTGATAACTATACCAGTGCATTGGCGAGCAGTAAGGCAAATTTAGCACAGACGCAAGCTAGCGTTACCACGGCAAAAGCAAATTACAATAATGCGTTAGCGAGTTTAGAGAGTCGTCAAGCAGAACTGGCATTGGCAGAAGCAAATTTAAAACGTTTAGAAAGATTAAAAAATACCAATGCGATTTCTAAACAAGAATATGATGTTGGCGTTACTTCTGTGCGTACAGCTCAAGCCGCCGTTAAAAATGCTGAAGCTCAAGTTGGTGTTGCTCAATCAAATATTGAATCTGCCACAGCAGCGACCCAAGTTGCTCAGGAAACGATTAATAGTAATGAATTAAGTTTTAATCGTACCACAGTTAAAGCACCGATTAGTGGTGTTACTGACCGACCGCTAGTGAATGTTGGTGCGTTAGCAACTGCAGGTCAAACTCAATTAGTCAAAATTTCACAATTAAATCCAATTTTTGTTGATGTTAAGCAGTCATCAGCAGAACTATTGGCATTGCGTCAATCTTTAACTAAAGGTGAAGTTAGTCCGCCAAGCTCGGTACAAGTTCAGCTCACCCTTGCAGATGGCTCAATTTATCCAACGATTGGAGATTTATCATTTGGTGAGGCAAAAGTTGATGCTGAAACAGGTACAGTCAATTTACGGGCGGTATTTCGTAATGATGATTTTGTGTTATTACCAGGTATGCTAGTCAATGCACAAATTATCCAAGGGGTAATTAATAACGTTGTGTTGTTGCCACAAAGTGCAATTAATCGTTCTGCTAAAGGTGAAACTAGCGTTTATATCGTTGATGCAAAAAATAAAATTCAAACACGTTCTGTAAAAGTTGATGGCACTTATCAAGGTAATTGGATTGTCACCAATGGTTTGCAACAAGGGGAAAACGTAGTTGTTGTTGGTGGTTCAAAAGTGAAGCCAGACCAACAGGTTGTAGCAAAACCTGTCACTAAGGCTGGGGAAAGTTCTGCTCAATCTAATCAACAAGTCCCTGCCGTTAGTAATGAAAAAACAGCCGATGCTAATACAACACAATCTAATAGCGTAAAAGTACCTGAAAAACCAGCGAACGCTCAGTAAAAATTAGGAAGTCATTATGTCACGATTTTTCATAGACCGCCCGATTTTTGCATGGGTTATTGCTGTTCTCATCATGCTGGCTGGGTTGTTATCTGTTGTTAATTTACCAATTGAACAATATCCCCGTATTGCACCACCTACCATTAGTATCAGTGCAACGTATCCAGGTGCTTCTGCTCAAACTGTTGAGGACTCTGTTACCCAAGTCATTGAACAACAAATGAAAGGACTTGATGGATTGATGTATATGTCATCAACAAGTTCATCAAGTGGCTCTGCCCAAGTTCAATTAACCTTTGAAAATGGTACAGACCCTGATACTGCTCAAGTTCAAGTGCAAAACAAATTACAAGCAGCAACCAGTTCATTACCAGAACAAGTACAACGTTTAGGCGTTAGTGTTACTAAATCTTCTAGTAGTTTTATGATGGTACTTGGCTTTGTATCAGAAGATGGTAGCATGAACAGGTCAGATATTGCCGATTATATCGCCTCAAATGTCTTAGACCAAATTAGCCGTGTTGATGGGGTGGGGAATATCAATTTGTTTGGTTCTGCCTATGCGATGCGTATATGGTTAGACCCTGCAAAATTGCGTACTTATAGTTTAATGCCATCAGATGTTATTTCGGCGGTACAGGCACAAAATGCTCAAGTATCAGCAGGTCAGCTTGGGCAAACACCATCAAATAATGAACGTCAAACTATCAATGCAACCGTAACAGTTCAAAGCTATTTACAAACGCCTGAACAATTTCGTAATATTTTATTAAAATCAAATGCTGATGGTTCATTAGTTCGCTTAGGCGATGTTGCCACTGTTGAGATGGGCAGTGAAAGTTATAGTGTTTTATCTTACTATAATGGTAAAGAGTCTGCGGCCATGGGTATTTCGCTGGCAACAGGTGCAAATGCGTTAAATACTCGTCAGGCAGTCGAAGACCGTATCCGTGAATTAGAAAAAAACTTTCCAGCAGGGTTAAAAGTTGTTGTACCTTATGATACAACACCATTCGTACAGTTATCTATTAAACAAGTTGCAACAACCTTAGTAGAAGCAATTATTCTTGTTTTTGTGGTAATGTTCTTATTTTTACAAAACTGGCGTGCAACTATTATTCCGACCTTAGCCATTCCTGTGGTCATGTTGGGCACATTTGGTGTATTGTATGTTTTTGGTTTTAGTATCAATGTTTTGACCATGTTTGCCATGGTGTTGGCGATTGGTTTATTAGTTGATGATGCGATTGTCGTTGTAGAGAACGTAGAAAGGATTTTAGAAGAAAATCCTGATATTTCCGTTGTTGATGCTACCCGTCAATCAATGGACGAAATTAGTAAAGCGGTTATTGGTATTGCGTTAATTTTATCAGCAGTATTTGTCCCAATGGCATTTTTTGGCGGTTCAACAGGGGTAATTTATAGACAATTCTCTATTACGTTAATTACCAGTATGTCATTATCGGCAATTGTTGCGTTAATTTTCACTCCTGCCTTATGTGCATCTATTTTAAAACGTAGTAAACATGGCAGTCATGGCAAAAAATCTGGTTTATTTGGCTGGTTCTTTAACGGCTTTAATAGTGGTTTTAATGCGTTAAGCCGTGGTTATGAAAAATTTGTTGGTGGTAGTATCAAAGTAAAATGGCTATATATTTTTGGCTATGCAGGGATTATCGCTTTATTAGCATCAATTTTTGTTAAAATTCCAAGTTCATTTTTACCTGATGAAGACCAAGGTATTATGTTTACTTTGGTACAGCTTCCTGCAGGTTCAAGCCAGCAAGAAACACAGGCTGTGTTAAATAAAGTCAATCAATATTTTCATACCCAAGAAAAAGATAATATTGAATCGGTATTAGCAATTAACGGCTTTAGTTTTGCTGGTAGCGGACAAAATATGGGTATTGCCTTTATTAAACTTGCTGATTGGGAAAAACGTCAAGGCGAAGATAGAGCAGCTAAAGCAATTGCAGGACGAGCAATGGGCTATTTTATGACCCAAATTAATGAAGCCTCTGTCTATGCGATTGTACCGCCACCAATTATTGAACTAGGTACAGCAAGTGGTTTTAATCTACAGTTACAAGATGCAGGCGGTATTGGACATGAAAAACTGCTAGAAGCTCGTAATATGTTGCTTGGTATGGCAGCTCAAAGTGACGTTGTTACTGGTGTTCGTCCAAACGGTTTAGAGGACTCACCACAATTTAAAGTCAATATCGATTATGACGCAGCCAGTGCAATGGGTGTTAATACTTCAACGATTAATAGTTTGTTAGCGAGTGCATGGGGTAGTAGTTATATTAATGACTTTATGGATAGAGGTCGGATTAAAAAAGTTTATATACAAGGTGAAGCAGACAGTCGTACCACACAAGAGGACATTGATAAATGGTATGTGCGTAACAGTGCAGGTGATATGGTGCCATTTAGTTCATTTGCATCAGGTGAGTGGCAATATGGTTCGCCTAGTTTAAATCGCTATAACAGCTTATCCTCAATGAATATTCAAGGTAGTGCGGTAGCTGGTAAAAGTACTGGTGACGCAATGACTGCAATGGAACAAATGATTGCAAAATTGCCACAGGGTATTAGTTATGAATGGACAGGACTTTCTTTAGAAGAGAAAAAATCAGGGGCACAAGCTCCAATGCTATACGCATTATCATTAATTATTGTCTTTTTATGTCTGGCTGCTTTATATGAAAGTTGGTCAATCCCATTTGCGGTATTATTGGTTGTACCATTAGGTATTTTAGGAGCTGTCTATTTTACCAATTTGCGTGAATTTTCAAATGACGTTTATTTACAAGTTGGTTTATTGACAGTTGTTGGTCTATCGGCAAAAAATGCGATTTTGATTATTGAATTTGCCAAAGAACGACAGGAGGCAGGTTATAGCTTATTTGATGCAGTAACAGTCGCATCTCGGCAACGCCTTCGCCCAATTATTATGACATCTCTTGCTTTTGGCGTAGGTGTTGTGCCATTATACCTAGCAACAGGAGCTGGCTCAGGCAGTCAAAATGCTATCGGCACGAGCGTACTGGGTGGCGTTATCAGTGCAACATTGCTTGGCGTATTCTTTATTCCAATTTTTTATGTTTGGATACGGTCAATCTTTAAATATAAACCTGCCACACATCAACAGCCGATGTTAGCAAAAGCTGAAAACCCTGACAATTCAGCACATTAACCTTGGAGATTATTTATGATACCCGTTTTATCCCAAGTAGTTCCAAATAAATTTCAGGTGGCGATATTAATCGCCACCCTTGCCAGTTTATCGGCTTGTCAAAGTATTCCAAAAAAACAAACTGAACCGCTGGTTGCTCAGCCAAATTTACCAATAGAAAGCCCTTATCAAGTACATGATGATGGTGTAGTAAGTAATCCTAATTTACCAAGTATTGCCAGTCAGCGATGGCAAGATTTTTATAGTGACCATCGTCTAAAAGAGCTTATTCGCTTAGCTTTGGAAAATAACAAAGGTGTTGAGGCAACAGTTTTGGCAATTCGCCAAGCCCAAGCTCAATATCAAATCACAGAAATTACGGATATACCCAAAATTAATGCTAGCACCAGTGCTTCTCGTAGTGGTGATTTTCAAGGAAATTCTGGGGCTAAATATAGCGTTGGTTTGGCTTTAGCGTCATATGAGTTTGACTTTTGGGGAAAAATTGCCAGTCAAAAAGAAGCGGCTTTACAGGATTTTTTAGCAACTACCACGACAAAAGACTCGGCAGAAATTAGCTTAATTAGTAACATTGCTCAAAGTTATGTTGCTTATAGTTATAATTTAGCTCAGTTACATTTGGCACAACAAACGTTAAAATCTCGTGAAGCTTCGCTTGAATTAAACCGAAAACGTTTTTTAGCAGGATTAGACTCAGAGCTAACCAGTGTACAAGCCCAATCAGCTGTTGAAAGTGCTAAAATTGCGATTGCTACTGCTGAAACAGAATTGTTAAAAAATCAAAATGCGTTACGATATTTAGTGGGTGTACCTGTTGATAAACATTTATTACCACCTGCGGGCATTGCCTCGATTACAAGTAATAAAATTTTTAATGCAGGTTTGCCGAGTGAACTGTTACGATATCGCCCTGATATTCGTCAGGCAGAATATAACATCAAATCAGCAGGAGCAAATATTGAAGCAGTTCGAGCGACTTTTTATCCCAATATCAGTTTATCAACCAAGGTCGGGGCAAGTAGTACCAGCTTATCAAATTTGTTTAAAACAGGGGCGTTTTCTTGGGAAATTAGTCCATTAGTGAGTTTGCCCATTTTTGATGGTGGCACTCGTAAGATGAATTATGAAGTTGCGACCATCGCTCAAAAACAAGCATTGAACAGTTATGAACAAGTCATTCAAACCGCTTTTAAAGAGGTGGCAGATGTGCTTGCCTCACGAGCTAGACTTAAAGAGCAACAAACGGCTTATAGTAAAATGTTGGTTGCTAATCAAAAAAATCTAAATATTGCTGAAACACGTTTTAATGCAGGATTGGATAATTATTTAGGTGTACTTGATGCCCAACGTTCAATTTTTAACAATGAACAAAGTATTTTAAGTATCAGACAACAAGAGCTGATTACTCAAATTGAGTTATATAAAGTACTAGGCGGGGGAGTGAATAATAAAATTCCGTTAGAACCTGCCAGCCCATCAACCAACTAAACAACAATAAGCCCATACATATTTCGTATGGGTTTTTTGTTTGTGCTTAATAGCTACTAAAACGCATAACTGGCGATACCTACTGCGATTGGTTTACCTTCTTGATTAGTCAATAACATTCTGGCAGTATGCCCTTTTCTTCCCATACGAATGACTTCGGCAGTCGCAATAAATTCTTTACCTCTACCTGGTGCTAAATAATCAATACGTAAATCTACGGTTGCTAAACGACTAACTTTTCTTGTTTGTTCGTCAAAAGTCCCTTGATTTCGCCGATAAATTTCAAACATGCCAACCAGTCCACCAATGCTATCAAGAATAGTTGCAGCTACGCCACCATGCAAGATTTGAAAGGCGACATTACCAATCAAATTTTGGTTTAACTGGATTTTCCCTACCATTTCGCCATTTTCATAATAAAAAGTCATGCCACTATGGGCAATATATGGGCTACGATTAAACACTTCGACTAAGCGTTCAGCGATTTCCTCTAAACTTGGTTTTTTTGAAACAAATCCATCTGCTATTTCCGCCAAATTATCCGTTTGCGATGAATTTAACAATGTTTCGTTCACTAAATCCGAATGCTCATCATTGGCAGTGGCTTTTGCATTATCTTTACCAGAAAGTTGCTGTTCCATAACGTTACCTGCGGTGTCCTGTGTTAAAATAGCGATATATTCTAGCAAAAAACCGTCATTTTAAAAATGATTTACGGAGTCTTATCCATGAGCTATTTTTTTAACCGTTCTTTTCCAACGACCCGTTTACGCCGAATGCGTTTTAATGACCATATTCGTGATATGGTGCAAGAAACGGATATTCAACCAAAACATTTAATCGCCCCCGTATTTGTACTTGAGGGAAAAAATCAACGTCAATCTATCCCTAGTATGCCTAATATTGAGCGTTTAAGTGTGGATTTATTAATTGATTACTGTAAACAATTATACAGTCTTGGGGTAAAAACGATTGATATTTTCCCTGTCATTGACCCTAACCAAAAAACAGCGACTGCTGAAAACGCCTATGATGCAAATGGGCTTGCCTGCACAACTATTAAAGCCATTAAAGATGCAATTCCTGATATGGTAGTGATGACAGACGTTGCACTTGACCCATATACCAGTCATGGACAAGACGGCTTACTTGATGAAACAGGTTATGTCACGAATGATGCAACCGTTGAGGTGTTAGTTAAACAAGCCCTTAGCCATGCCCGAGCTGGAGCAGATATTATTTCGCCTAGTGATATGATGGACGGACGAATTGGTGCCATTCGGCAGGGGTTAGACAGTGAAAACTTTGTCAATACTGCAATTATGGCTTACTCTGCTAAATATGCCTCTGCCTATTATGGGCCGTTTCGTGATGCGGTTGGTAGTGCAGGTAATCTAAAAGGTGGGCATAAAAAACAATATCAAATGGATTTTGCTAACCGTGCTGAAGCATTACATGAAGTCGCCCTCGATATTCAAGAAGGTGCAGATATGGTCATGATTAAACCAGCCCAACCTTATTTAGACTTAGTTCGAGAAGTTAAAGACACATTTGGTGTGCCAACTTTTGCCTATCAAGTTTCTGGGGAGTATGCCATGCATATGGCTGCTATTCAACATGGCTGGTTATCTGAGGCTGTTATTTTAGAAAGTTTATTAGGAATTCGCCGAGCGGGGGCAGATGGTATTTTGACTTATTTTGCAATGGCTGTTGCCAAACAGTTACAAAACAATTAAAATATTCACTAAATTTAAATAGTTATTAAACTAACAGTCAATAAATATAACTTACAGATAAATAATGACAAATGTAAGTTATATTTTTTACATATACACTATTGAAAAATTTGATTTTATTATAATAATTTTTATTTATTAGATACTTAAATAAAACTATTAAATTAAAAGAATTTTGTTGATTTTTTATTACCTTTTATCTACTTTTTTATACCTTGTATAACTTTTATGTTAAAAATCAAGAATAACAATAAAATTTTATATATAATCAAGAGGTTAAAGGTAATCTCTCACCAAGACCCTGAAAACAAAAATGGCTGTTCTATAGCTAATTATAAGGAGATAACCATGAACCACAGTCAGACCAGCCCCATCAAGAATTTATCACTTGCGATTACCATGATATTATTTTTGGCGTTGAGTTTTAAAATGGCAGGAGAAATTTCTAGCACTGATAATGCAAATGCTCAGACTGAAACACAAACAACGGTACTAAGCCCAACAGATGATGTAGTTAATACTTTTAATAACCAAAAAAATCCTTAATTTGTTATAAGTATAAAACTGATTATTTATTTTAAGCTGATTTATTTTTATTATTTTTCTACTTTTGCAAAGCCCTAACGTTAATGCGTTAGGGTTATTTTTTTGCGTGTGTTTTCAGCTATGGTTATAATGTTGATTTAATTTTTAGTCAGTTTGGATAGTTTATGAGTCAGTTAAACCCTCGCCAACAACAAGCCATGCAACATACTTCTGGACCTTTGCTCGTTTTGGCAGGTGCAGGTTCTGGTAAAACCTCAGTCATTACTCGTAAAATTGCTTATTTAATTGAATATTGTCAAATTCCAGCCCGTTATATTACTGCAGTGACATTTACAAATAAAGCCTCTCGAGAGATGAAAGCCCGTGTACAAAAATTATTACCTAGCGAAAAAACCAAAGGTTTAACAGTTTCCACCTTTCATCAATTTGGCTTACAGTTTTTACGTTATGAGTTGTTACATACGCCATTAAAAGGTAACTTTTCTATCATGGATAGCGATGATAGTAAACGTTTATTAATGGATTTAATGATACGTGATAATATGAGTGGTGCCGAAAGTCGTGATTTAGTTGCCAAAGCAATAAAAATGATTTCTGATTGGAAAAATGATTTAATTTCTCCAGAACAAGCCCCTGAAACGCTCGATGACCCTGAAGATTTATTATTTGCAACGTTATATGCATTATATGAACGAAACTTACGGGCATATAATGCCGTAGATTTTGATGATTTGATTGTATTACCGACTAAAATTTTGCAAGAGAATGCTCAATTACGAGAAAAATGGCAAAATCGTATTCGATATTTGTTAGTTGATGAGTATCAAGATACTAACACCGCTCAATATGAATTGATTAAATTATTAGTTGGGGTGCAGGCTCGTTTTACTGTGGTGGGTGATGATGACCAATCAATTTACGCATGGCGTGGGGCAAAACCTGAAAATATGGCGTTATTACAGCAGGATTTTCCTAAATTGACCGTCATTAAACTTGAACAAAATTATCGTTCGACCAATCATATTTTACAGGCCGCCAATGCGGTCATTACCAATAATGAGCATTTATTTGAAAAAAAACTTTGGTCGGATAAAGGTCGTGGCGAGTTAATTCGAGTTATTCAATGTAATAATGATGATGATGAGGCAGAACGGGTCGCCAAGGAAATTATCACCCATAAGTTACGCAATGGCAATGAGTGGCAAGATTATGCGGTGTTATATCGTAGTAATTTTCAAGCTCGTATGCTTGAGGCACAATTACGTCAGTTACAAATTCCTTACAAATTGTCAGGGGGAACATCATTTTTTGCTCGTAGTGAAATCAAAGATGTGATGAGTTATTTGCGAGTTATTTTAAATCCTGATGATGATAACGCATTTTTGCGTATTATTAATACACCAAAACGAGGTATTGGCTCAGCCAGTTTAGAAAAATTAGGATTATTTGCTCAAGAGTATCAAATGTCATTATTGGTAGCGTGTGGGCATAGTGGCCTACCCCATGTATTGCCAAAAAAAATATCTGGTGAGTTAAAAAGTTTTGCTGATTTTATTGAACATTATACCCAAGAGTTATATCAACACTCTGACCCTGTGCCTATTGTTAAACAAATGATTGATGAAACAGGTTATATTGATTTGATACGAGCAGAAGCAAAAAATCCTCAACAAGAAAAGGTACGTTTAGATAATATTGAAATGTTATACGCAAGTATTCAAAGTCTGATTAATCGGGCAGAAGATGATGATGAACGTACAATTGATGCTGTCATTCGTAAGTTAGTTTTATTAGATATGTTAGAGCAACAACAAGAAGAGCAAAACACCAATAAAGTCAATTTGATGACATTACATGCCGCGAAAGGGCTTGAATTTAATTATGTGTATATGATAGGGCTGGAAGAGGATTTATTACCGCATCGAAATTCATTACAGGCAGAAACTATCGAAGAGGAACGGCGATTGATGTATGTTGGCATTACTCGAGCCAAGCAAGAATTAACATTAACTTTTGCTAAACAACGCCGTTCAGGGGGACAAATACATACCACCACGCCAAGTCGTTTTTTAGATGAATTGCCTGAAGAGTTACTAGATGCACCTAGTCTGAAAAAATCTAATAAAACCAATCAGCCTAGAAAAACAGCTGATGATTATTTAGCAAGTATTGATAATTTATTAAAATCAAGTTTTTAATTTGGTAATAATATGATGACATTATACAATCAAATATTTATGGATTTATTGGTTAGTATTAGCGGTTTTTATCAGGCATTTGGTCAATTTGTGTAGGTTATTAACGAAATGGAGTTTAGTCAGTAAAGGAGGTACACTAAATCTTATATCTTTACAATTTAACATAAAATCATTAGATTTATTTTTACTACAAATTTTTACTACAAAGATGGCAAATACAAAGGATTAAAATCATGACCACACTAGTTTTAGGAGCAAATACGACATTGTCTCGTTCAAATTGCCAAGTAAAATTACATAGTCAGTTAAATTTTGGACAACAAATTGGGGCGTTGTGGTTGCCATTAGGTGAACAACGTCAGGTTGTCACAAGTCCTGCTTATCTACATGAGACTAAGGATTGGGCAACTTTATCTGCAGACACGACTTGGCAATTAGATTTAGATAAAGTTTTTCAGCAGTATCAAGCAAAATTTTTACAATTAATTATTTATAGTTATTATCATGTAAATATGAATTTACCTGCTGTTGAGGTTAATCATATTTCAGTCACTATCAATCAAGGCGAAATTCATTATCAATTTTCTACCCCAGAACGTCATGTGAAAGCCAGCATTATTTTAGAAATTTATCAACGCAATGGGCAATATAAATGCCGTGCCTTAGCAGAAAGTTCAACACAAAGTTTAGCTAGTCTGGGTGAGCGTTTACAAATTAGCCTTGATGCCCGCCCGCCTACCAATCAATTACCACAACCACAGCGACCACAAACAGGCGACACTTGGACAGGAACAGCATTTGCGATAGACAATTATCATCTATTGACATGCCGTCATGTGGTTGAAGGTGCAAATTTGATAGGTTTACATCAACAAGGTTATACAAATTTACAAGCTCAAGTTGTGATAACTGATGAAGGTAGTGACTCGGCATTGCTAAAAGTAAATCAACCTTTGCCAAGCTTTTTGCCATTACGAGAAACAGGCTATGATTTATTAGGAGAAAATATCACAACATTAGGTTTTCCGCTAACAGGTTTTAGCAGTCAATTACAAGTCACTCAAGGTAATATTGCAGGTTTACGAGGTTCGGGTAATGATATCCGTTATTTACAATTTACCGCCCCTATTCAGCCTGGTTCAAGTGGTAGCCCTTTATTATTGCCAACGGGTGAAGTAGTGGGTATGGTCACGTCAAGTTTAGTTCATGAACATGCTCAAAATATGAATTATGCGGTAAAATATCAACTATTATCGGCATTAGTCACCAGTGCAGGCTTGAATTTAACAGATTTAACAACTAATATTAATCATACGCCATTATCTACACCGCAACTCACCAAACAAAGTAAAAATGCGTTATGGTTGGTAGGTTGCCAAGCTTAATTATATACATGACTTAATTTTACTCAATGACATACTTATGAATGACTTTAATAATATTGCTGTTTTAATTGACGCAGATAATGCCAGTGCCAAAACTATTGGCTTAGTTTTAACTAAAATTGAGGAATATGGCACCATTACCTGCAAAAAAATTTATGGTGATTGGGGGCAAAATAATTTGTCCAGCTGGCAAGAGGCATTGTTACGCTATGCCATTGAGCCTATGCAACAATTTGCCTATGTTAAAGGAAAAAACGCCACTGATATTGCGATGGTGATTGAAGCAATGGATTTGCTACACAGTGGCGAATATGATTGCTTTTGCTTAGTTTCCTCAGACAGCGATTTTACCAGCTTAGCAGTACGCATTCGTAAAAATAATATTCCAGTTTTTGGTTTTGGTGAAAAAAAAGCAATTACTTCATTTCGCCAAGCATGTGATAAATTTTTTGAGGTGGAAAGTTTAAATCCGTCCCAAAAACCATCAACAACAGAAACCACCACTGCTAGTAAATTAAACACCCAAAACACACTGCCAAAACCTTGGACAAGTAGCCAATTAAAATCTGACACTAAGCTATTAAATGCGTTGCGAGAGGTGATAAATGAACTATCCAATCAGTCACAAGATTGGGTACATTACGGCACATTTCATCAAGTATTTAAAAACAAATATCCAACTTTAAATATTCAAAAATATGGTTATCATAAACTTATTAAGCTTCTTGAACAAATTGATATTTTTGATATTAAAAATGAAGGTGGTACAGTCGCTATCCGTTATAAAACTAAAAATGCAAATAACGCAACGCAACAAACAACCAAATATACAACGCAACAATTACAATCAGATACAGTATTAGTTGATGCACTGACAAAAATCATTCAAGAAAATCCAAATCCACAAGAAGGCTGGACAAATATTAGCTATTTGGCCAGTCAAATCAATCAAAATTACCCAAATGTTCAATTAAAAAAATATGGTTATGCAAAATTTTCTGATTTAATTGGCAATTTAAAATTGTTTGATATTAAAAAACATAATAATGGTGTATTTGTAAAACTTAAACAAACCACCAGTCGTCAATTAGCCAATAAAACCAATGCCACTGCAACCATTGAAAGTCAGGCATCTACTCCGCTGATTTTAAACAATAAAATTCAAGTTAGTATTGCTACGGGTTATCCTGCTGATGCCGTGTTATGGCGAATTACAGCCAATAAAAAAGTGCGGGGCGATGAAGATATGATTTTTTATGGTCAGACTCATAGCGATGATGCTAGTATTAGTTTAGATATTACATTAGAAAATACAGCTTATCAGCAACAAGTTGTTTCAGTATTTGAATGTCATTTACATCATCAACCTATAGATATTCAGCGTTTGATTTTTACCTTAAGTCATGAAACAGGTAGTATTGCTCATCAAAAACCAATTTCAATTATGATTAGCCAGCAGTCTAATATACTTTTTGAAGGAGAGTTTTTAGTTAATCAGACAACTGCACAAAGTGTTTTATTGTTTGAGTTAATTAAAGTCAATACAGGTTGGCAATTTTTCCCACGCAAACAGCTAATTAATGGCGATTTACGGGCTTTATGTGGGAAATTAGGTGTTGAGGTTGCTGATGATTAATGCTGATAATATTCAACAGCATGTCGTAAATTTGCCTCGTGGGCAGTTGGCATTACGTTATCAAATCAACCCTGCATATAATTATCAGCTTGAGGATTTGCTCGATTTTGCCGAACGCATTAATCCAAAACGAGCATTTTTATTTGTTTCTAAAGTGCTTGGTCGGCATATTCCCGTTGCACCAACACAAATGCGTCAGGCTTTTAGTGATTTGGCAACGCTTATCCCTGACAACTTGCCCGAACCCATTTTAGTGCTTGGTATGGCAGAAACTGCAGTTGGATTATCGGCAGGCGTGCATCAAGTGTTACAACAACGTTATCCACATGCCATTTTATTAAATTCTACTCGGCATACTCAACAAGGCAAACTTTTAACTACATTTAGCGAAGACCATAGCCACGCCAGCACACACCTAATTTACCAAAGCCCAAATCCACAACGACAACAGCAAGTATTCAACGCAAAAACTTTGATTATGGTTGATGATGAAGCATCAACAGGTAAAACCTGTCAAAATGTGGTGCAAGCGTTACGGCAGGCAGGCCTAACCCAATTAACACAAATTCATCTAGCAACGTTAGTTGATTGGTCTTTAGGAAAAGCTTTGGCTAATTCATTACTCAGTATTCAATTTTTTCGTCATACTTTATTATCAGGTAGTTGGCAGTGGACGGATAATCCAAATCCAACACCAATACATATGCCAAAGGTTGATAGTATTGAGGTAGGGAAGCAACCATTGTTAGATAGTGGTAACTGGGGACGTATGCCTACTTTAAACAGCACTGATGGTTTGTCTAACTTATTAAATAATTTAAAAAATCAATTTGATAAACTTGACATCAATCAAGGACAAAAAATTTTAGTATTAGGTAGTAATGAATTTGTTTGGTTGCCATTTTTATTGGCAGAAACTTTAGAACATCAAGGCTTTGCTGTAAAATTTGGTGCATTAACCCGTTCTCCAATTGCACAAGGTGGAGCTATTACTTATCAAGTAAGTTTTCAAGATAATTATGGGCTAGGTATGCCAAATTTTGTTTACAATGTTAATCCGCAGGCATGGGATTTGATTGTTTTGTGTATAGAAACTCCTATTCATAGTGTAGATAAATTTTGGCAAGATTTAGATAATATACTGATTATTAATCCTAAATAATTGCTAAAAAGTATGTATTTTTAATTTTCTCTCATAATAACTATTAATTTTTTACTATTTTTTTTGTTTGTAAAAATTTTGTCATAAAAATTGATTAGTATAAACAGTCACTATTATTCAACAATGGGAAACGATGATGTCTGAACATATTTCTTCACATTTTAATCAAGAACTAGAAGATGTGCGAATAAAAGTTATGTATATGGGCGGTCTAGTTGAAAAACAATTTAATATGTTATTAAATTCACTAAATTCTTTAGACGGTAGTAATTTACCAAATATTATTGATGATGATGGTGAAATTAATCAACTAGAAATCGAGATTGACGATGCTTGTCAAACGATTATTGCCAGACGACAGCCAGCCGCAGGCGATTTACGATTTGTATTGGCAGTGAGTCGGGTCACTTCTGATTTAGAACGTATTGGCGATGAATTAAAAAAAATTGCTTTAATCATGCGAAATTTAATCGCCCATTATGAAATGAACACACAAGAAATACATGATACTTATCGATTAGCACTGATGGCTCAGCCGATGTTACATCGTGCCTTAGACGCATTTGCCCGATTGGATATTACTGCTTTGACCGATTTACAAGAAGCAGACCGATTAATTGATATGGATTATCGTAGTCAGTCACGCTTGTTGATTACTTACATGATGCAAAAACCAAATAATATTGAAATGTTTGTTGAAATGATGATGGTTAATAAATCCATTGAACGAGTTGGCGACCATGCAAAAAATATCGCTGAACACGTTGTCTATTTGGTGCGTGGCATTGACGTTAGACACAGTGAAAATAAAGATAACTAATATTAATTTATCATAAATCTAATAAAAAGACCGATGTTGGTTTTAACAGAATAAGCATAAAACATCAGGTCTTTTTTAATGTCTAAATTTCATGTGTTTTTTGTTCACTACTTTTCATGGTGACTAATTTTGGCTAGAATAGCACTTTTAAAATCCATTAAATGATATGAGCAATTTTTTTCAGCCAAAGCCACAAAACATTATTCAACCTTACACATTTATGGATTTAGATGATACGCTATTTCAAACGTTAAGAAAAATGCACACATGGCACATGGAAACCGAAAATTTAGTCTGTAGTGTCGTTGATAAATCAGATAATCCATTAAGTTTTTTTAATCAAAAACAAGCCAATTACTTTAATTGGTTACTTCATACAACCGAACTTATCCCTGTAACAGCAAGAGATAGTCATGAGATTAAGCGGGTCAAGCTTCCCTTTTATAGCTGGAAAATTTTAACTCATGGTGCAATCATTGTTCAGCCCAATGGTGAATGTTTAGCAAGCTGGCAACAACACATACAATCTAAATTACAATCTTTACAAACAAAATTAATTCATATTTTTCAACAAATTCAACAAATCAAGCAAAAACATAACTTGTTATTAAAATTAACACAACATCAAGAAAATTTTAATAATGATACACTTAATATTTATTTATCTATCAAGCATCAACACAAAAATCATCAAGCATTACAAGACTTCATTAAATATTTTATCGACAGTTATCCCAATTTTCATCATGACTTTTACTATCATATCAATGCCAATAATTTAGCGATTTTGCCTCATGCAATACACAAACAACATGCTGTTAAATTTTTATTAAATCATTATTTAGATAAACATCGTCCTAATTTTGGTTTTGGTGACAGTTTAGCAGATTTGCCTTTTTTACAATTGCTAGATTGGTATGGCACGCCCTGTCGTGGTCAATTACATCAAACCATTCAAAAAAACGTATTAGGACATGTATGAACAATATATTTTCTGGCAGTTATTTAACCAGCGATGTACGATTATTATTAGAAGTCATTGATAAAAATCAGATTACACATACTGACGTTTCTCAAAAAGAACAATTTATTCAGTCTGGATTACGACACTATTCAGATATGCTAACACTAGAAAAACCGCCAAGTGACATACATCATCAATTGTTTTATCAAGCATTTGCACAGGGCAAACAACGCATGGCGATTGAAATCAGTCATTTAGCCCACAGTCTACACAATTATTTATCAGAAAAAATTAATGACAGTACACCGTTAGTTTTAGTGAGTTTAGTTCGAGCAGGATTACCCGTTGGCGTATTATTGCAACGTGCTTTTTCTGATAAAACAACTACTTATCATTTGCCAAGCGTACATTATGGTATCAGTATTATTCGTGATAGAGGGCTTGATTTTGTCGCATTACAACAAATTTTGACCAGTCACCCAAATAGCCCGCTTATTTTCATTGATGGTTGGACAGGTAAAGGGGCAATTTATCAAGAATTAACTAAAAGTTTAACATCATTTTATCAAATCAATACAAAATACTACGCCCAAATCTTCCATCAAGGTCAAAATGTTATTCCATTAGTTACTTTAGCTGACCCAGCTGGCGTTGCTTGGTTGTCTGCCAGCGATGATGATTGGTTGATGCCTGCTAGTTTATTAAACAGTACGATTTCAGGATTAATCTCTCGTACATTATTTAGTTCTGCTAAAGATAAATTACATCGATGTATTTATTATCATGATTTGATAGATGTTGATAAAAGTCGTTTTTTTGTTGATAATATCGACCAATTACGCCAACAACTGTCTATTACACCAGTGATATTACCTTATCAATCGCAACCCATGTATAAAACCCAACGATTAATTAACCAGTTAGCTAAAAAATTGGCGATTACTAATTATAACCGAATAAAGCCGACAATTGCTGAAGCTACCCGAGCCGTATTACGCCGAGACCCTGATTGTGTTTTATTACAAACAAACAATCATGCAGATACTGTACTTTTACGTTATTTGTGCAAACAAAAATCTATTCCTATTCAGATTGTCGGCAATGAGATTGCTCCTTATCAAGCTATTACTATCATTAAACAGCGACATTCGTCTTGAGATAAACAATGAAACTATTAAATAAATCTAATCAATATCATTTATCAAATAACTTAATAAATTTTCATGCTTATCAGCTTGGGGCAAGTTTATATATGCCTGCGACTCGTTCAGATTTATGGCAAGTCATTTCTCGTGAAAAATTAGAAAATTTAAATAGTATTATTATTTGTTTAGAAGATGCCGTGAATGACGCAGACATTCCACAAGCGATGACTAACATTCATCAATTATTAAAACATTGGTCAGAAACCCAGCTAAGTTTTAATCATCGTCCGCTTGTGTTTATCCGTCCACGCCATACTGATATGCTAAAAAAACTTTCATATACTCCACACATTGATTTAATTGATGGTTTTGTTTTACCTAAAGTTGATTTAGAGAGTTTACAAAATTGGCGTTTAGCTTGTCAAAATTTACCTATTCATCATGTATTGATGCCCACCTTAGAAACTAAACTAATTTTTAATTATCAACATAATCAAGATTTAGCCATCGCATTGATGGAGGCATTTCATCAATCAATTATTGCCTTGCGAGTAGGTGGCAATGACTTGTTGTCATGTTTACGTTTACGCCGTCCAGCCAATATGACACTATATCAAACCCCTATTGGAACAGTCATTCATCAATTATTAGGTTGTTTTGTACCAAATGGTTTTTATTTAACGGCACCCGTATTTGAATATTTTGATAAAGTTCAATTATTTTCTGAAGAATTACAACAAGATATAGCTTTAGGATTTGTTGGCAAAACCATTATTCACCCAAGTCAAATTGCAATTGTGCAACAAGCATTACAAGTATCAAGCGATGAATTATCCCAAGCAACCGCTATTTTAGCCGATAATGCACCAGCAGTTTTTAAATACAATTATACAATGTTAGAGCCTGCAACTCATCGAACATGGGCAAATGAAATTATTCAGCGTTTTAAAATATTTGGCAAAAATAATCATTAGTTATTAAGTTAAATTTAATAATGATGTTGTTTGCAACCTGCACCAATAATTCGGCTTACCCCACCTGTTTCTGCTTTAACAATAATTTGGCTATGAATGCGTTCTTTTAATGCCTGAACGTGCGAAATTACCCCAATTAATTTTCCTGTTTGCTGTAATGTTGTTAGTGTATCTAACGCCACATCTAATGCCTCTTCATCGAGCGTACCAAAACCTTCATCTAAAAATAATGAATTGACCTGCATACGATGACTTGCCATATTTGATAAGCCTAACGCTAAGGCTAAACTCACAATAAAACTCTCGCCACCTGATAAATTTTTACTGGTTCGTACTTGTCCACCTTGATAATTATCCATCACATTCAACATCAACGCTTGTTCATTATCTGCCAGTAATAAATAACGGTCACTCATTTTTTGTAACTGCTCATTTGCATAGCCAATCATCATATTAAATGTCAAGTTTTGGGCAAAATTTCGATATTTTTTACCATCACTTGAGCCAATCAGCTGATGTAATTGTTGCCAATGTTCAGTAGAAGAACGTTGATGTTTAATTTTATCTAATAAATGTTGTTGTTGCTGTTTAGATTGTAAATTATCGCTTAATTTTTGATGAATGCCACCTATATTTTGCAACATCATATTTAACTGTTCACTTTGCTCAGTCAGCTGTTGTTGTAATTCTAATAAAGATAGTGTCGTACAGTTTTGCTGTTTAAGCTGTTGATATTCTTTCATGAATTGTTGTTGTTTTTCTGACAGATTTTGATGATGTCTATCAAGTTTATTTTTTATCTGTAATAACTCCTCTATTGTTGTTTCAGCTAAACAGGCATTTTGATAATCCAATTCATCAAGAAATCCTTGTAACTTTAATTTTTGCAAAAATTCATTTTTTAGTTTATCTAAATGATTTGTTTCTTTATCCAATGATTGATAAATGGTATCTAGTTTATAATGTTGCTGTTGCCATTGCTCTTTTAAATAATGGTACTCTTTTTGACTAACTTGCCAAATATCATAGGCTTTTTGTTTACTTTGACTTAATATATCTTCTGCATTATCTGTATCATTATTTGCTAAAATTTGTTGTCTGTTTTGTTGAAGTTCAGATAATTGTTTTGTACTCAACACAATTTGTTGCTGATATTGTTGCAAAGTAATTTGTATTTGCTCCATTTTTGATGAAATGGCTGTTAATTCTTGTTGTTTTACTTGTAATTTCTCTTGTAATCCGACTAAGGATTTTTGTTGTTGTTGCCAATCATCAAAAAGTGTTTGTAATTGCTGAATATTGGATAATAGTTCTACATTGGTTGAAAAATAAACCTCGATGTTATCTGTATATGGATTACATAAGTCAATGATTTGTTGATGTATTTTCTGTTTTTGCTGTTGTTGTTGATATAATGTATCAGTTAAATATTGTATTTGTTTTTGTTGTTGGCGAATATCTGTCATTAATACGGTTAATTCAGTCTGCGTTTGCTGGCGTTGTTCATTGAATTGTATTTGTCGTTGTTGAAATTGTTGATATTTTTCTTGTAATTTTTCTAATTGTTGTAGTCGTTGTTGTTGTGTTAGTTGCTGTTGTTGCACTGTATTTTGTTGGTTCAGACAATATTTTTCTATCTCTATCATCGACCATTTTTCTGCTAAATTATTTTGCTCACCTTGTGCAAATAACTGTTGAAATTGTTGATAAATTATTTGCTCATTTTGTACAATTTGCTGTTGTAACTGCTGTTGTTGTGTGTTTTGTAATTCTAAATCCTTAGTTAAACTTTGAATATAGATAAGTTTTTCTTGATTATCAGTGCTTACAGTTGCTAAAGCTTGTTTAGTTTGTTGATAGGATTGTTCATTAGTTGAAATATCATCTTGATTAAACGTTTGTTGAACAAATGGGTGATGGGTCGAACCGCACAATGGACAAGGTTTATTGGCTTGAAGTTGTTGCCGTTCCTCTTCAAGATTTTTAATTTTTATTAATAGTGTTTTCCTATCTAATAATAAGTCTAGTGTTTTTTGTAAATAAGATTGTTGTTGCTGTAACTGTTGCTGTTGTTGTTTTGCTTGTTCCAATTGTTGTGATGTTTGTTGTTTTTCTTGAGAAATTTTTTGTACCTCTGTTTGTATATGTTGATATTTTTCACAATTAGCTAAAATATTTGTTAATTTACTATCAATTTTTATTAAATTATCGTAGTTTTGCCGAATTTCTATCAGTGTTTTATTTGCCAATAATTGTTGAATTTCACTATCAATTTGTTGAAATATTCGTAAATTTTCTTCAGATTGTTGTTGTCGTTGTTGTAATTGTAATGTTTTTTCTTGATGATAGATTTGATTTTCTGATAATTGTTGAGCAATGTTTGATAATTGTTGTTTGGTTTGATGGTCATCAATGGCATCAAAACTTTGTTGTAATTGTTGTAATAGGGCTATTATTTGCGGTAATTGGCGATATTTTTCATGGTTATCTTGATTAATTTGTTGGATTTGTTGTTGTAACTGTGCAATATCTTGTTGTTTTTGTTGTTGTTGCTCACTGATAACGGCATAATGTTTTTGTTGTTCTTGCTGTTTTTGTTGTTCCTGTTGGAGTTGTTGTTTTAATTGATGAATATTGTTATCTAATAACCGAGCCTGTTTTAAAGTTGGTTGAGCAAGTTGCCAAGCTTGTTCTGATTGTTGATATTTATCATAATGATTATTTAATATTTTTTCACTGTCTTGATATTTTTTTGTTAAGTTTTCAAGCTGTTGCTGTAGCGTTGTCTTTTCTGTGATAAGCTCTTGTTGTTGCTTTTGAAAGTGTTGTATCTGTTGATAGTCTAGTTGCAAAGTTAAGGCTTTTTGAGCGTTCTGCAATTGTGTCGCTTGAGGCATGAATTTAGTAATTTCTATATTTAATTCTGTCAGTGCTTGTTGATTTTGTTGTTGTAAGTTTTGAATATCATCAAGTTGTTGTCGCCAGTTTTTATGTTGTTCAGTCTGGTTGATTTGTTGTTTTAACTCATTGATATTTTGCTGTAATTGTTGTTTTTGCTGTTGTAATAGTTGCTCTTGTTCCTCTGTTAATGCAGAAATAATTGATAATTGTTCTGTTAATTGCTCAAGTTGTTTTTTCTCATTATTGCAACGTTCATGGACTTTTTTTGAGATAATGCCGTAGATTTCTGTACCAGTAATTTGTTCTAATAAATTAGAACGTTCATCAGCATTTGCTTGTAAGAAGGCAGAAAAACTGCCCTGTGCTAATAACATTGCACGGGTAAAACGTTGATAATCCATGCCCGTCATATTTTCAACTTGTTTTTTGGTTCTTCTTGCATTTTCCTCTAAAAGATTGCCTGCTGTATGGTCATCAATATATTCAGAAATTTCATGTTTTGGGCTTTGTAATTTACCATCAGCTTTTTTGTATGCTCGTTTTTGTTCCCAACGACAACGATAAGTTCCCGAATGACATTCAAAAACCACTTCAGCAAAACATTCGCCAGCCTGTCTAGACATAATATCATTTTTATTTTCGGTAATGTCACCAAGTCGAGGCGTAGCCCCATATAATGCCAAGCAAATCGCATCTAAAATGGTGGTTTTTCCTGCACCTGTCGCCCCTGTAATAGCAAAAATTCCTTCATTGGCATAGGCAGAATGACGAAAATCTATTGACCATTCACCCAGTAAAGAATTAAGATTTTTAAAATGTAATGTTAAGATTTTCATGATTTTTCTATTAACTTCTAATTAAATCTAAAATTTCTGAGTAATTTTGCCATAATATTGATTGCTGGGCTTTTGGTATTTTATTGGCTTGTAAGCATCGCTCAAACACTTGTTTTTCATCAAGTTCTTCCAACGTTTCACCGCTATTTTGTGACATAAGTAATTGCTGGCGAATTTGCAAATTTTTGATTTTTAATACAATTAATTGACTGTTTTTTACAATATCATAAATTTGTTGTTTTAAGTCACCAATTACATCATCACCGTTATAGACGATTTCTAACCATACTGAAATATTTTGTTGTTTTAGGGCAATTAATGAATTTTTTATTAATGGCCAATCCCCCTTTATCGTTTGTAACGCTTGAAATACTGGCACATGAATAAATTCAATATCAATTTTTTTACTAAATTTACATAAATAATCCATATTATCATCATCTAAGTTATTTAATAAATTTAATTGATAATTAGTCGTGTTTTCATTAGGTTTTTGATAAGGCAAGGTCGATACTGCTGTATAAAATTTAATTAAGTTGATTTGTTTTTTCTGATTAGCTTCAGCAAATCCCATGGCAATTGGCGAACCACTATAGCGAATATGTGCTTGATTTGCGACCATTTGAGGGACGTGTAAATGCCCTAAGGCGACATAATCAATATTTTTATCAAAAATATCTGCTGTCACATAAGCCAACGTCCCAACATATAAGTCACGCACGCCATCACCATCAATGGTTTTACCACCATGAGTAAATAAATGTCCTGTTGCAACGATAGGTAATGAAATTTGGTATTGTTGCTGTAATTCATGTTGTTTTTGGATAGCTATTTTGCTAACTTGTTGATAATGATTGGCAATTCCTGAAATTAACTTTTTTTCTTTATCTTCGATTTGCTCACCTGCTTGAACTTGTCGAACATCTCTATCTCGTAAATATGGCACTGCCATGATAATCATTTCAGGTATGTGTTGAGCATTATATAAAACTAACACCTCATCTGCTAAATTTTCAGAAACGCTACCGATAACATGAATATCTAAAGCTTTTAATAGTCCTTTGGGTGCTTCTAAAAAGCTAGGTGAGTCATGATTGCCAGCCACTATCACCACATGCCGACAATGGGTCTTTGCAACTTGAGTCAAAAAATCATAATATAAACTTTGTGCCTGATGGCTAGGTGTATTAGTATCAAAAATATCTCCTGCAATTAATAATATATCAACCCGTTTTTTAATTAATATTTCTAATAACCAAGTTAAAAATTTATGAAATTCTGTATCGCGTGATTTACCATACAATCGGCGACCTAGATGCCAATCTGAAGTATGTAATAAGGTAACAGCCATTCAATTAATATTCCTAAAATTTATGTAAGGTAACGTGTTTTTTGCTATAATCGAAAATAACACTATACAATAAGGATAAACATGGCTCAAGTCATTTTATTACATGGATTGCATATGCACGCTTGGGCAATGCGTCCACTGGCTAATCAGCTTCTTGCATATGGCTTTGATTGCCATCGTTTTGGTTATTATAGTATGTTGCATACTTTACCAGTGCATAGCAAACGTTTAAATCATTGGTTAGAGCAACATTTTGACTTAGCAACGCCATTAAATTTTGTTGGGCATAGTTTAGGTGGATTATTAATTCGGGATTTTTTATATCGTTATCCAAATTGGCAAATTGGACGTTGCGTTACGCTTGGCACGCCTCATTTAGGCAGTCTATCAGCAGATAAAGTGCAAAAAATTTTACCAACATTTATTGGTCAGTCGTATCGGTCTGGGCTTGATGGTAACGTGCCAATGTTGATAGATGGTATTGAGTTAGGCAGTATCGCTGGTAATGTGTCGGCTGGCTTGGGGAAATTAGTATTACCTCGTGATGGTCGGGAAAATGATGGTACAGTATATATTGATGAAACTCGCTTACCCAATGCAACAGACCATATTATCTTACCAGCCTCACATACAGGCATGATTTTAAACAAACAAGTTGCCAAACAAGTCGCCTATTTTTTACAACATGGTCATTTTTTGCATTAATTTTTTTTTCATCATTTTTTCATATATCCGCTAACATTTTTCATCATTTCTACAAAAACTTTGCATATTTACCTTGTAAACTAATCAATAACAAACTCATAGAAAAATGTTTTAAGGAAAAATGATGCAAAAATCCCTATTATTTAAAATATCAACGGTTGTTGCTTTGTGTGGTATGTTCTTGTTTGGCTTATTGTTTTTAAGTAGCTTGGTTGATGAACGCAAACATTATGCCAGAGAAGTATTTGCAGACATTGAACAAAATCATGTCAGCCAACAATTAATAACCACCCCATTTATTGTTATTCCTAATCATCAAGGTATTTATATTCCTGAATTTCCTGCCTCGACTAATATTAACAGTCAGGCTAAAGTTAGCGATAATGATTATAAACGTGGTATTTATCATGCCATTAGCTATAATAACCATCTACATATTCAGCAAAGCTATCAGTTTGCGGATATGCTACAAAATCCTATTCCTGAAATAGTACAGCCCACCAGCCAGAGCGACACTAATTCTAGTCACCCAGAAGCAAAAGCCGAGCAAAAAACGGATACTAAAACCCCAACAAAAATCACCGCAAGTTACCAATGGCAACAGGCAAAATTAATTATTCCAATTTCTGATTTACGAGGGGTGGCAACAACGCCTAAAATTATCGTCAATGATAAAACTTTAACAGCTACTTTCCCAAAACGCACCGAATTAAATGGGCTAAATTACATGGAAGTAGATTTATCCAGTCTTTTTAATGATAAAGATAAACGTCAAATTTTATTAAATAATCATTTAAATTTTGATATCAAGTTAGATATGGCAGGTATTCGTAGCATTAATATGTTACCACTAGGACAACAGTTTAAATTTACTTTACAATCTAACTGGACAGAGCCAAAATTTTTTGGTAGTGCTTTACCCACAAAACAATTTAGTCCAGCAGGGTTTACAGCGACTTGGCAAAATCAGTTTTTAGCCATTAGCAATAATCAAATGATAACTGACTGTTTCTACTTTAATAATTCTTGTATCAATATGAATGATAAAGAAACCATCGAAAATATTGCGGAGCGTCAATATAGCACTACACATCAATGGATTAGCACAGCTTTTGTTGATAGTAATAATACTTATACACAAACTGACCGTACATTAAAATATGCGTTGTTATTGTTGATAGTTTCTTTTGCGACCTTCTTTTTGTTTGAAGTGTTAAAGCAGTTGCGTATTCACCCTATTCAATATGGTTTAGTAGCAATGGCATTATTAGTGTTTTATGTGTTGTTATTATCGTTGGCAGAACAAACTCAGTTTTGGCAGGCGTATATTGTGGCGACATTGGCGTGTGTGGGTTTGATTGGTTGGTATACGTCTTTTGTGTTACAGAGTTTGTGGCGTGGCTTGGGTTTTTCAACGATTTTACTAGGATTATATGCTGGATTTTACTTAATTTTAGCAAGTGAAGATATGAATTTATTATTAGGTGCAATTTTCTGCTTTATATTGTTAGCAGTGGTCATGTATTTAACACGCAAAGTTGATTGGTATCAAATTGGTAATCATCATTCAAATTAATCATTATTTTAAGGAAATTTAATAATGAAACTATTGCATACTTCATGGTTATACACTGATAAACGGTATATTGTTGATGATTTATTACAAAGAAATTTACCTTATATTGAGTTTTTACATTGGTTATTTATTCCTAAATTATCAATTGTATTAAGTTTTGATAAACAAAAATGTTGCTATATTGACAAGTTTTAACTCAATATTTGTCATAATTGCCCAATGTTACTTTGCCATTGATGCACTGGAACATTGGGCAATGTGCTATTTACTGCTGATAAAATTTTTTTGTTTTACTGGTTTGAAGATTGGTAAATATTAGAAACTACTGTATTATATGTGGTTATTTATGACTGGTAGTTTGACATGAAAGTGACTTCGTTGGCTCATTTACCCAATTTATCTAAACTGGTTTTATCTATACGTTATGCTCGCTACTGTTCGTTATTCGGCGTGGGAATATCTGCCATAATGGGTAGTTCTCATTTGTATGCAAATACAGATAATTTATATCTTGAGTCTGAACAACCATCGACTGAAATTGAAGCATTAGATATTACAACATCAAATATTGAAACATTAAATTTAGAAGAAAATAATGAAACAATTGTTAATACAAGTAATAATCATGAGATAGATAATCCTATTAACCATGCCATTTATAATACAGCAATTGGAGAAACAGTTTCTACAAAAGATGTCACCGCTAGCAATACCCGTAGTGTTGTTGCTACGCCACAAACGCCTGAATATTCAGCAAAAACTCGGTCAAGTTTTGCTCCAAATCCAAAACAGCAGGCAAGTATTGAGCGATTGGAACAATATTATCAGCCCAAGCCACGAGCAATGTTAGAACATACCGTGAGTACGACAGCATTAAACACTCAGCCAATGTGTGAAGGCACTTGGGTTTATCCTATTGCTCGTCCTAATCCTCAAGTGATAAATCATACAACTATGAACTCTGAAGCTTCACCTGAAGACGCTCAAACATTATATGCCCAATCAGATTATGGCTATTATGATAATACTAAATATGTTGAATTGGCAGGAAATGTGTTGGTTCAGCAAGGGCAACAGCAAGTTTCTGCAGATAAGGTCGTGGTTAATTTAACTGATGGTATCGCTGTGGCTCAAGGTAATGTGTTATTGGTTGATATTGATAAATATTCTGTTGATGAACAAGATACTACATCAAAAAAAACATCTAGTAAAATTAGTGTTCAAGGTGGACTAGTCACAGTCGCTGATGAAATTGCTTATCAAACAAATAGTAAAAAAGCAACTGCCAAAGATGTTGCCTTTGCCAGCGTACCATTACAAGCTCATGGTTATGCAAAACAGCTGAATAAAATTGATGAAAGTAATTATGAAATTCAAGATGTCATGTTTACCACTTGCCCGCCTGCTAATCCTGCATGGCAAATTAACGCATCACAAATTGATGTCAATACCAATTCTGGGCGTGGCGAAGCATATAAAGCTACTTTAAAAATCAAAAATGTGCCTATTTTATACTTACCTTATTTTAATTTCCCAATTGATGACAGACGTACGAGTGGCGTTTTATTGCCTCGAGGTGGGTTTAGCAGTGATGGTGGCGTAAATGTCCAAGTACCATATTATTTTAATCTTGCTCCTAATTATGATGCAACGGTTACGCCAACGATTTATAGTAACCGTAATCCAATGCTAACGGCAGAATTTCGCTATTTAACTCAAGATTATGGTCACGGCGATATTACCACATCTTATTTACCTAGTGATAAGCAATATAACGATGCTGACCGTAGTAGTGTGTTGTTTAATCATCATTGGCAATCACGAGAAATTCCACATTTATCCGTTGATGCAATTTATCAATATGTGTCGGACTCGTCCTATTTTAATGATTTTGATGATTTAAACATGGTTCGTAGTTCATTAAATAATTATTTAAATTTACCAAGACGTATTCAAGCCAACTATTATAATGACTACTTATCAGCTTTTGCAAAATTTGAAACATTTCAAACGTTAGATAGTAACTTGTCCGATAGCCAACAAGTTTTAGATAAAGATAAACCGTATAAACGTCTACCACAAATTTCAGCCAAATATCGCATTCCTGTTGATATGCCTATCGAAATTTCAGGCGTGAGCGATTTTGCCTATTTTAAACGTCCTATTCGTGATAATTCAGCACCTGAACAAAGTGGTGGGCGTTTATATAATAAAATCACTGCCAGTTATCCTATGCAACGCACTTGGGGTTATATTAAACCAACAGTTAGTTTACAACATATCTATACCCAATATGATGAAGAAACGCTATTATCTCAAGGCATTAGTAACGAAAATAAAAGTCAATCAGTGTTTGTCCCACAATTTAGCTTAGATACAGGTTTGACATTTTATAAAACAGGCTCACCATTTGCAAAATTTGATGATACATTAGGGGGGTATCAATTAATTAGCCCACGAATAAAATATGTATACTCTCCCTATAAAGACCAACGTAATTTGCCTAATTTTAATACGCAAATTGCTTCTTTGACTTATTCACAACTCTTTGAAGACTCTTGGTTTTTAGGTTATGACCGTCTTGCAGATAATAATCATTTTACCACTGCACTAAATTATCGATATATTGATAATCAAGGTTTAACTCGTTTAGATGCCAGTATTGGACAGCAATTTTACCTTGATAATATTCGGGTTCGTTTAGATAATAGCGATACACCATTACAAGTGGATAGCTCTGGAACAGTGTTACAATTAAGCTCTCAACCACATGAACGTTTTTGGCTAGATAGTGAAATGGCAATGAGTGATAGTGGTAAGCTTGGTTATTATAATGCTCAATTACGCTATCAGCCAAACGCTCGCAGTTTATATAATATTGGTGCTATCAAACGGCAGGCAGATTTAACAGGGCAACAACAATTATCTGCTTTAACAGCGGCGGCGATTTTTCCTATCAACGATAATTGGCGATTTTTAGGAACGGTTGAGTATGACCGCTTACGAAATCGTTACTCTGATGTATTATTAGGTTTTAATTATGAAAGTTGTTGTTATGGATTTACAATTTATGGTCGCAGTTACTATAATGAACTGGACGATACTGCCAAACCAACACAGGCAATCATGGCTGAATTGAATTTATCAGGTATTACTAATCAACGCCGTTTATCAAAAGTTATTCAAGACCGTGTGTTAGGTTATAATCAGATACAACGTTTTTAATTTTCTATAGGTTTTAAAAGGCTATCTCTCTATGAAAAAGCTCTTGTTATCCACCTTGATTTTGACGCTTAGTGGCGTGCCAGCGGTTGCTTTGGCAGAAACTCAGCCCACTACCAACACCGCTAAAACACTTAATGAAATTGTTGCGATTGTCAATGATACGCCAATTTTGTTAAGCCAAATTCATCAAGGGGTCAATGAATATTTTGCCCAACTAAAAGAAAACAATCAACCTATTCCACCAGCTGACCAGCTTCACTCCTATGTGTTAGAACAGCTAATTTTACGCACGTTACAGTTAGAATATGCCCAACGCGTTGGCTTAAAAGCCGATGAAAATCAAGTAAATAGCTTTTTATTAAACATGGCAAAACAAAATGGTCTATCAAGCGTTGCTGAGTTACAAAAAGCTCTTGATGCAGAAGAGGCAGGGCGTTATAAAGCAGTACGGCAAACCGTGATTGATGATTTAAATATTCGTAATTTACAACAACAACAGTTATTACGCCGAGTGAAAATTAGTGACCAAGATATTGATTTATTTTTAAAATCTCCCGAAAGTGATGCCTTAAAACAAAGTCAATATCGAACATTACATATTCGTATTCCTTATCCTGATAATAAACAAGGTACAGCCAGCGAAAGTCAGCAACAACAAGCATTAGCTGTTGCTAATCAAGTACGTCAGGCTTTAAGTGCTAACAATGTGAATGTCAATCAAGTTATCCAAAATGCCCAACAAAACTACACACCAAAAATTCAAGGTGGTGATATGGGATTGCATTCAGTAGCAAATTTACCAACGCATATTGTCAAACAAATTATTGCCATGCAAGTAAATGATATCAGTGAGCCTGTCATTACACCAAATGGGATTGATGTCATTAAATTGATTGATAAGCGAGAAGGTAATCAACAGATTATCGACCAGTGGTCTGTACGTCATATTTTGGTTAGCCCGTCAGTGACTTTATCGCCTGATATGGCAAAGCAACGAATTGATAGTTTATACGAGCAATTACGTCAAGGCGCAGATTTTGCGACGCTTGCCTCTACCTATTCTGATGACACTGGTAGTGCTAATAAAGGTGGGTCATTGGATTGGGTGAGTGAAGGGCAGATGGTACCAACTTTTGAACAAACCATGAAAATCACTGCTGAAAAAGATTTTTCTCTACCATTTCAATCGGAATATGGTTGGCATATTTTAAAAATCGAGGGTAAACGCAAACATGATGTTACCGATATTTATCGGCGAAATGTTGCTCGTGAAATTTTATATCAGCGTCTTGCTCCACAAGCTCTTGAAGATTGGCTACAAGAGTTAAAAGCTCAATCATATATTAAAATTTTATCCTAATTTTTTTAAGCATATTAATTTTAAATTATCACAAAGCATTGATTAACATTCAATGCTTTTATTATTAATAATAATTTTAGATAATATTCATATTATTTAAAGCATTATAACACTGATGAATATAAGATGGGTTACTAAATGTTAAAACAACTTGGATATGAATATTAAACACTTGCAATTCATCACTAAACCATTTAAAATTTCGCTTTTAATTTTCCCTGTGTATCCGTTAGATAAGCGTTACTAACCTAATAACCACGGTGTACGGGATAACTTGGAGCAAACAAGCATGTATGCAGTAATCAAAAGTGGCGGTAAACAACACCGTGTTAGTATTGATGAAGAATTAAAAGTTGAATTGTTAAAAGCTGAAAAAGGCGACACAATTACTATTGAAGATGTATTGATGGTTGTAAATGGCAACGACATCAAAATCGGTCAGCCAGTAGTTGCAGGTGCAGTCGTTGAAGCGGAAGTTGTTGAACACGGTCGTGGCGAAAAAATCCGTATCGTAAAACATCGTCGCCGTAAACACTACCACAAAGAACAAGGTCATCGTCAATGGTATACCTTGTTAAAAATTAAATCAATCAAAGCATAATTTGGGCTAGTTGGGAGAAGAACAATGGCACATAAAAAAGCAGCAGGCTCTACACGCAATGGACGTGACTCAAACCCAAAAATGTTGGGCGTAAAAGTATTTGGCGGTCAAAAAGTTGTCGCTGGTAATATCATCGTTCGCCAACGTGGTACAGAATTTCATGCAGGCGAAGGTGTTGGCATGGGTCGTGACCATACCTTATTTGCCTTGACTGAAGGTGTCGTAAAATTTGCTGTAAAAGGTGAATTTAATCGCCGTTATGTTTCAGTAGAAAGTGCATCATAAGAATTAGTGGAATTATTCGCTATCTATAAGACCTAATAAGTTTGCAAACTTATTAGGTTTTTTCATATTATTAAGACAAGAATTTAGCAAGATTTAGCAAACCCAGACCAAAAACAAGCAAAAAATCTAAAAACCCTTGATGTTTTGTTACAAAATTTACAAGTTACCGCTAATTTATTGCATTTGCTGTCTAGTGTAGCAAAATAAATTTCGCCAAAATAACACGCAATGTATATCAATGATAATTTAAACTAAACGAGGTGTATAATGAATATGAAAAAGCTAAGCATGACAGCATTGTTATCAATCAGTTTAGCCATGCCAATGATGACAGTCATGGTACAAACCGCCTATGCAAATAGCAATAAAGCTAATAATAATTTAACGGCATCAAAAAATTTAAATAGCTTATTATCTAATGTAAAAAGTATGAGTGCTAACTTTAGCCAAACAACCTCTGGGTCAGTTAAGTCAAGTCAATCTGTAAATTCAGCAAACCGTAGTTTTTCTGGTACAATGCAGGTACAACGCCCAAATCAATTTCGCTGGCAAATTGCAGGTAGCTCAGAACAATTAATCGTTGCCAATGGTAATACTTTATGGGTTTATGATAAAGACCTAGAACAAGTAACTCGTCAAAAAGTTGATAATCAAGTGGGTAACACGCCAGCCTTGTTATTATCAGGCGACCCAAATAAAATTTCGGAAAATTTCACGGTGACACAACCAAACCCAAGTAAAAACTATTATGTATTATATCCAAAATCAAAATCAAGTAATTTTAAAAGTTTAGGCATTGCTTTTAACAGTGGTAATCCAGTGATGATGGTACTTGATGACAATTTAGGACAAACTACCAGTATTCGTTTTAGTAATGTAAAACGTAATGGCAAAATCCCTGCCAGTCAATTTAATTTTACTCCACCAAAAGGGGTTGATGTCATTGACCAATAATTAGTTTTTTAATAATATAAAAAATTTGAAAATTTTGCTTAATCATTGTGAAATTTTCTTTACAAAACATAAACTGGCGAAAAAGTTTCATGGATTACTCTAGCATTTTAGCAGTAAAAGGAGTAAACTATGGCTTGTTTTTCGCCAGTTATCTTAGGTTTAATGAGACGATATATATCAATATATTGACATTCAGAACTATCAATAGATAGCCAGCTTTAATAAATCTTCTTTTGTTTGGTTTTAGTATGAATGATTGTCTCTATAAAATTCATTCAAAATTTCTTTCATGAAGACGTGAGATGCTCGCGAAATTAAGTCTAAAAGACAGTAGTTGTCAATTCATGATATGATAATATGACATCATATCAATATGATTGAAGGTGATGTTTAGTAAAAAAATTATTTTTATTTTAATAAAAATAAGTGTTACTAAATTGCCAAGGAGCATACGTCATGATTACCCCGTTTGATTGGTCTGCCATCGTTTTCATCTTAGCTGCTATTGGATTAGTTGTTTTTATGCTAATTGTTCCTCGCTTATTGGGGGGGCAATCAAAAGGTATGCAAAAAGAAGAAAACTTTGAGTCAGGTATTGTTAGCGTTGGCTCGGCTCGTGTACGACTATCCGCTAAGTTTTATTTAGTTGCTATTTTCTTTGTTATTTTTGATTTAGAAGCATTATTTTTATACACTTATGCCGTTTCTGTCAAAGAAGTGGGCTGGTTAGGTTTTATTGGTGCAACAGCATTTATTGCGATTTTGTTTGTTGGCTTGGTGTATGAATTAAGTTTAGGGGCGTTAAATTGGTCGCCAATTGACCGTAAGCCAAAAGGTAAACGTCTAACATCTGCCCCTGCTGGTTTTAATTTGGCAGATATTACTCGTTTTACCTCAATTGATGAATTAGAACGTGACCCAACTGGCAAAGTCCCTGCTCAATCTTCAGGTAAAATGAATGCGCCAACTGTGAAAAATAAACAAATACAGTAGCATACATAGTTATTTTTGATGGGTTTTGTTAATAAATTTAGAATGATTTATTCAATTAACATTGATAGAAATTACTGGAAACAATCATGAAATATACGCTGACCAAAGCGAATGCAGATGCTGAAGTTTATCCAGCACAGACTCGCCAAACAGTTGATGACCCAACCCAAGCAGAAGTTAATAAAAATGTGGTGATGACTCGTTTGGAAGATTTAGCACATAGTTTGGCAAATTGGGGACGTAAAAACTCTTTGTGGCCATTTAACTTTGGAACATCATGTTGTTATGTAGAGTATGCTACTACATTGACAGGTGTCCATGATTTGTCAAGATTTGGGGCAGAAGTTATTCGAGCCTCACCACGTCAGGCAGATGTAATGATTGTAGCGGGTACTTGCTTTATTAAAATGGCACCTGTTATTCAACGTTTATATGAGCAAATGCTTGAGCCTAAATGGGTTATTTCGATGGGGGCATGTGCAAATTCAGGTGGTATGTATGATATTTATTCAGTCGTACAAGGGGTTGATAAAATCATTCCTGTAGATGTGTATATCCCTGGTTGTCCACCTCGTCCCGAAGCTTTAATTCAAGCAATTATGTTACTACAAGAGTCTATTCAAAAAGAACGCCGTCCGTTGGGTATTCATGTTTCTGACCAAGGTATTTATCAACCACAAATGATGCCAGAACGTGACCGTAAACAAGCAGAGCGTATCGCAGTGAAGAACTTGCGTAGCCCAGATAATGTTGAATAACACGCTTAAGAAGCACCATGACAATTTTGTGAATAAAGGAAAGAGTCACACATGGTAATGATAATTGATAATCAAAAACAAACAGATACCCATGCGGTAATTAATGAATTAAATCAAAAATTTGCAGGGCAATTTGTAGTACAACCCACGTTTGATAATTTTCCTACGATTTGGGTTAGTCGTCAGCAAGTACTTGATGTGTTGATGTTTTTGCGGACGATGCCCCAGCCTTATGTGATGTTGCTTGATTTATCAGCAATGGACGAGCGTTTGCGTCAGCATCGACAAGGGTTGCCAGATAGTGATTTTACCGTATTTTATCATTTGATTTCGTTGGAACGTAATAGTGATATTCGGGTAAAAGTAGCATTAAAAGAAGATGATTTACATATTCCAACAGCGACTCGTATTTGGCCCAATGCAAATTGGTATGAGCGTGAGGCGTGGGATATGTTTGGTATCGTGTTTGATGGTCACCCCCATCTAACACGAATTTTATTACCAAAATATTGGGAAGGACATCCATTACGTAAAGAATATTCTGCTCGTGCCACAGAACAACCGCCTTATTATTTGAATGCTCAAAAGCAAATGTTTGAACAGGAAAATTTGCGGTTTGTACCAGAAGATTGGGGCATGAAGCGTTCAGGACGAGATGAAGACTTTATGTTTTTAAATCTTGGTCCAAACCACCCATCTGCTCATGGTGCATTTCGTGTGGTTTTGCAGTTAGATGGTGAAGAAGTTATCGATTGTATTCCTGATATTGGTTATCATCATCGTGGTGCAGAAAAGATGGCGGAACGTCAAACTTGGCATTCGTTTATTCCATATACCGACCGTATTGACTATTTAGGCGGGGTGATGAATGAATTGCCTTATATTATGGCGGTAGAAAAATTAGCAGGTATTACTGTGCCAGACCGTGCTAATACCATTCGTATCATGATGAGTGAATTTTTCCGTATTACCAATAATTTATTATACTGGGGAACATTTATTCAGGACGCAGGGGGTATGACTCCTGTTTTCTATATGTTTGCTGACCGTCAAAAAGCATATGATGTGATTGAGGCGGTGACAGGTTATCGTATGCATCCAGCTTGGTTTAGAATTGGTGGAACAGCTCATGATTTACCAAATGGTTGGCATCGTTTAGTACGAGAATTTTTAGATTGGATGCCAAAACGTCTTGATGAGTATGTCAAAGCAGCGATGAAAAATAAAGTGTTGCAATTGCGTACTCAACATGTCGCTCAATATGATGCAAAACAGGCATTAGCTTGGGGGGTAACAGGGGCAGGCTTACGGGCGACAGGTATTGGATTTGATTTACGCAAAGCTCGTCCTTATTTGGGTTATGAAAATTTTGATTTTGAAATTCCTGTGTTTTATAACGGCGATGCTTATGACCGTTGTATGGTAAAAATTGAGGAAATTCGTCAATCATTACGCATTATCCGTCAATGTTTAGATAATATGCCTGAAGGTGCATATAAAGCTGACCATCCTCTTGCAGTACCACCACCAAAAGACCGCACTTTAAATGATATTGAAACCTTGATTAATCACTTTATTTCGGTATCGTGGGGGCCTGTGATGCCAGCGGGTGAATCATGTATGTTGGTTGAAGCGGTTAAAGGTATTAATAGTTATTATGTAACTTCTGACCGTTCAACCATGAGTTATCGTACCCGAATTCGTACACCAACGTTTGCTCATTTGCAACAAATGCCATCAGTAATTAATGGTAGCTTAGTTTCTGACTTAATTATTTATTTAGCCTCGATTGACGTTGTCATGGCAGATACAGACCGATAGGAGCATTTACCTAATGATAATTGTCACTGATAAAACCCCTAAAGTCGATATAAAAAGCATTTTAACCCATGATGAAATTCGTGAAATTCATGAGTTTATGCACCATTATCCACAATCTCGGGCAGCGTCATTAGACGCATTGAAAATCGTGCAACGGCGGTTTGGTTGGGTGAATGATGCTCAAGTGCAGGCGATTGCTAATATTTTAGAAATTCCTGTGACTGATGTAGAGGGTGTTGCGACTTTTTATAATCGGATTTATCGCTCACCTGTGGGTCGCCATGTTATTTTATTGTGCGATTCAATTGCTTGTTATTTAACAGGTTCAGAAAGTCTAGCAGAAGCGTTTCAACGAGAATTGGGGATTGGTTTTGGACAAACTACCCCTGATAATCGTTTTACTTTGTTACCAATTTGTTGTTTAGGTAACTGTGACAAAGCCCCAGCGGTATTGATTGATGAAGATACTTACGGGCCTGTTTTACCGAATGAAGTGGCAGAGCTTTTGGAGCAGTACAAATGAACATTACACGTCAAATTAATAATCGAAAAATGGGGAAATCTCCCAGTCAGCTTGGTGAACAGTCTATTCCAATTTATATTGATAAAACTACTGCTACTAGTGAAACAAAGCCATTAACTTGGCGTTTAGCCCATCATGATGCAATATTAGATTTAGAAACGTATGAAAGTCTAAAAGGTTATCAAGGGTTAAAAATTGCTTTAAATAAATCTGCCAAAGAAGTTGCTAGCATGATTAATGCTGCAAATGTGCGTGGTCGTGGAGGTGCAGGGTTTAATGCTGGCTTAAAATGGACGTTTATGATACCGCCTGATGGAGGTCCTCGTTATCTTATTTGTAATGCTGATGAAATGGAACCTGGTACATTTAAAGACCGTCTATTAATGGAGCGTTTACCGTTTCAATTGATTGAAGGTATGACGATTACAGGTTATGCAATAGGGGCGACGGTAGGCTATATTTTTATTCGTGGTGAATATATTGAAGCAGCGAAGCGATTAAATAAAGCTTTAGATGAAGCTCGTGCAAAAGGTTACTTGGGTGAAAATATCATGGGGTCAGGTTATAGCTTTGACCTACACGTTCACACAGGGGCGGGTCGTTATATTTGTGGTGAAGAAACGGCTTTAATTAATTCGCTGGAAGGTCGCAGGGCAAACCCTCGTTATAAACCACCATTTCCGCAGGTGTCTGGGGCATGGGGTCGTCCGACTGTTGTTAATAACGTTGAAACATTAAACAATATGTCAGCGATTATGTTACATGGTATAGAGTGGTATAAAAATATTTCAAATGGTAAATCAGAAACGCCAGGTACAAAAATTTTTGGTTGTTCAGGATTGGTAAATGAAACAGGTCTATGGGAGTTACCATTTGGCGTTACTGCTCGTGAGTTGATTTATGATTATGCCAAAGGTATGAAAGATGGTCGAGTGTTAAAAGCTTGGTTGCCAGGCGGTGCATCAACTGACTTTTTAACTACAGAACATTTAGATTTACCAATGGATTTTGATACCATTATGAAAGCTGGTAGTCGTATGGGAACGGGCTTAATTATGGTGGTAGATGAACAACAAGATATGGTATCGTTGTTGCGAAATTTGGAAATTTTCTTTGCTCGTGAGTCTTGCGGTTGGTGTACGCCATGTCGAGATGGTTTACCTTGGGCGGTGAAAACTTTAACAGCCATTGATGAAGGACAGGGACAACCTGTCGATATGGACGTATTACAGCAAATTGGACATGAGTTATGGATTGGTAAAACATTTTGTGCCCATGCTCCAGGGGCGGTTGAACCGTTACGCAGTGCATTAAAATATTTTCGGCATGAATTTGATGCAAAAATTGCCAAAGCTGTCGGCACTTCGGTGTCTACTGACAAAAAAGTATGAGGTGAGTTATGGCAGTCATTCACATAGATGGTCAAACCTATGAGGTCGATGGGGCAGACAACTTATTGCAAGCTTGTTTATCTTTGGGCATAGATGTTCCTTATTTTTGTTATCATCCAGCGTTAGGGTCAGTTGGTTCATGTCGTCAATGTGCGGTAAAACAATATAATAATCAAGAGGATTACGAGGCAGGGCGTGGGCGTTTGGTGATGTCTTGTATGGTCAATCCAACAGAAAATATGTATATTTCTGTGACTGATACTGAGGTTAAAAACTTTCGTAAAACATTGGTCGAGTTTTTGATGACTAACCACCCGCATGATTGCCCAACCTGTGAAGAAGGTGGGCATTGTCATTTACAAGATATGACTTATATGTCAGGGCATAATCGTCGTCGTTATCGCTTTACGAAACGTACCCATCAAAATCAAGATTTAGGGGCGTTTATCAATCATGAAATGAACCGTTGTATTGCTTGTTATCGTTGCGTACGTTTTTATAAAGATTATGCAGGCGGTGATGATATGGGCGTGTATGCGTCTGCTAGCCGTGTATATTTTGGTCGGGATAAAGATGGGCAGTTTGAGAGCGAGTTTTCAGGTAATTTAACAGAAGTTTGTCCAACAGGGGTATTTACAGATAAAACCCATTCAGAACGTTATAATCGTAAATGGGATATGCAATATGCACCAAGTATTTGTCATGGTTGTTCAGCAGGTTGTAATATTTCTGCAGGTGAGCGTTATGGCGAGTTACGCCGAATTGAAAACCGTTTCAATGGTGAGGTAAATGGTTATTTCTTGTGTGACCGTGGACGATTTGGGTATGGTTATGTCAATCGTGATGACCGTCATATTTATGCGTTAGAAAAAATTCATAAAAAACAAGAAAAAATTAGTATTGATTATGCTATTGAAGGCGTAAGTAAACGTTTAGCTGGTAAAAATGTGTTGGGTATTGGCTCGCCATATACTAGCTTAGAAGCAAATTTTGCCTTAAAACAATTAGTTGGTAATGAAAATTATTCAACAGGTATTAATCAAGTAGAGCAAAATTTAATTGAAAAATGTATCGAGATTTTAAGCACGGAAGGTATTTACAACCCAACTATGCGAGAAATTGAAAGTTATGATGCAGTGTTAATTTTGGGTGAAGATATTACGCAAACTTCATCTCGTGTAGCATTGGCAGTGCGTCAAGCTTCAAAAAATAAAGCCAAAGCAATGGCAGAAGCTTTACGAACGCCAGAATGGTTGGCTGAGCCTGTTAAGCGTATTGGTCAAAGTGACTATAGTCCAATTTTTGTTGTTGATGTGAAGCAAACCAAACTTGATGATGTGGCTGAAGTTAGTTGCGTAGCAACACCAGACGATATTGCAAAGCTTGGCTTTAGCATTGCTAAATACATTGAAACGTTTAATAGTGAAGTATTGCCAAAAGATGTTGTTGTAAATTCGACTGATAATCAACAAATGCAAAACTTTGCAAAAAATATTGCTCAAACTTTATTAAAAGCAAATAAGGCATTGATAATTTCAGGAACATCATTACTTGATGTTTCTGTGATTGAAGCAACGGCAGAAATTGCTCAACAATTAAGTAAAAAACGTCAAGCGATTAAACAACACGAACAAAAAATTATTCAGGTACATAATCAAATGGTCGATGCAGAAAAAGCTAAAGACCCAGAGTATAATGTGCCTTATATGAAAGAAACTGCAAATTATGATGGGCAGGCAGGATTATATTTGGCAGTGCCTCATGCAAATAGTATTGGTGTTTGTTTGTTGGGTGGACAGCCAATTGATAAAATTTTAGATAATCCAGCCGATGCGGTAGTGATTTTAGAAAATGACATTGCGAATGTCTTAACAGTGCCACAAGTTGAAACATTATTAGCCAATAAAACATTGATTGTGTTAGACCATCAAAAATATATCTGGCATGAATTGGTAGATGTATTGTTACCATCTGCAACTTTTGCCGAGTCTGATGGTACATTGGTATCAGCAGAGGGACGGGCTCAACGCTTTTTCCAAGTATATGACCCAGTATATTATAATCCGCAAAATATGGTAAAAGAAGCTTGGCGATGGTTACATGCGATTGATAGTGACATTCATCAGCGTGAAATTAAATGGACGCATTTAGATGATGTAGTATCGGCGGTGGCAGATATTTATCCACAGTTAGCAGGTATTAAGCAAGCAGCACCAACAGCGGATTATCGAATTACTGGTTTAAAAATTGCTCGTGAGCCTCGCCGTTATTCGGGACGTACTGCGATGCGAGCTCCATTATCAATTCATGAACCACAACAGCCAAGAGATACTGATACAGGTCTGACGTTTTCTATGGAAGGCTATGTAGGTAATCAGACAAATTCTGCCATGATACCATTTGCATGGTCAGCAGGTTGGAACTCGCCACAAGCATGGAATAAATATCAAGATAAAGTTGGTGGACATTTGAAAAATGGTGACCCTGGTGTACGTTTGTTTGACCAGATAACTCGTTTACCAAGCCGACAATATGTAGCCCAATCGCAACAGCAAACATTACCACTTGTGCCAGTTTATAACTTATTTGCTAGTAGTGCTTATGCTAGTCGTAGTCCCGTTGTACAATCACAATTAATTGAACCAGTGTTTACTGTGTCAAAACAAGATGCTCAAAATTGGCAGTTGCAGGCGGGGGATAGTTTAGCATTAACGGTTAATCAACAAACGGTTACACTGCCTGTCAATATTGTTGATTATTTGGCTGAAGGGTGTGTGGGTTATCCCGTTGGGCAAGTGGTTGAATTGACAACAGAATTGGCAAATACTCAATCTGCAATAACTGTATCAATGACCAAAGTAGTGACAGAAGGAAGAGGAAACGCATAATGGAATACGCCGTCAGAGAAATTCCGCAAATGCCTGCTTGGCTTTCTGGCATGATGTCGCCAGAGGGTTGGTCGATAGCGTTTATGGTATTTCAGTCTATCGTTATTTTTTTAGTGGTGGTTTTGGCTGCGGCGTTGATGATTGTTTATGAACGTCGTATGTTAGCATTGTGGCAAGACCGTTATGGCCCTAATCGTGTAGGTTGGCAAGGGTCATTACAGTTGGTAGCTGATATGCTAAAAATCTTTTTTAAGGAAGATTGGACACCAAAATTTGCCGATAAGTTTATCTTTATTTTAGCCCCTGCAATTGCCATGTTTACTGCTCTAGCAGGGTTTGTGATTATTCCAATTTCACCAACATGGGGTGGGGCAGATTGGAATATTGGCATTTTGTTCTTTTTTGCAATGGCTGGCTTAGCCGTGTATGCAGTGATGTTTGGTGGCTGGGCATCAGCAAATAAATATTCTTTATTAGGTGGCTTACGTTCTGCAGCTCAAACAATTAGTTATGAAGTGTTTTTAGGCTTATCCTTGATGGGTGTTGTGGCATTGGCAGGTTCGTTCAATTTGCGTGATATTGTAATGTCACAGGCAGGCGGTTTTTGGCATTGGAATGTATTTGGACAAATTTTTGGTTTTTTAACCTTTATGGTAGCAGGTGTGGCAGTCACTCACCGTTTCCCATTTGACCAACCAGAAGCTGAACAAGAATTAGCAGAAGGTTATCATGTTGAATATTCAGGCATGAAGTTTGGTATGTTCTTTGTTGGTGAATATGTCAATGTGGTGCTAGTATCTGCGTTAATTACAACATTGTTTTTTGGTGGTTGGTTGCCTATTGCTGATATTGCGATTTTTACATGGGTGCCTCCTGCCTTATGGTTTATAATTAAAACATTGTTTTTTATGACGTTATTTGTATTGGCTCGGGGTGCGTTGATGCGTCCTCGTTATGACCAAGTGATGAATTTTGGTTGGAAAATTTGTTTGCCAATCACCTTAATTAATTTGTTGGTAACGTCAGCGTTTATTTTATGGCGTTCGGGGCTATAGCAAGGGGAGGTCGTTATGTTTGAAACAATAAAAAATACTGCTACTGGCTTTGGCTCAATATTGCGAACGTTGGTGATGGTGGCAAGCCATGCAACTCGTAAACGAGATACGATTTTATATCCAGAACAACCCGTGCCTGTACCGCCTCGCTTTCGTGGACGTATTGTATTGACTCGTGACCCAGATGGTGATGAACGTTGTGTTGCGTGTAATTTGTGTGCGGTGGCCTGTCCTGTTAGCTGTATTTCATTGCAAAAAGCTGAACGAGAAGATGGACGTTGGTATCCTGAGTTTTTTCGTATCAACTTTTCACGTTGTGTATTTTGTGGCATGTGCGAAGAGGCTTGTCCAACAACAGCAATTCAATTGACCCCTGATTTTGAATTAGGCGAATATAATCGTCAAAACTTAGTATATGAAAAAGAACATTTACTGATTTCAGGGCCTGGGAAATATCCTGAATATAACTATTATCGCGTAACAGGTATGGCAATTAAAGATAAACCAAAAGGAACTGCTCAAAATGAGTCTGCCCCAATTGATGTGCGGAGTTTATTACCATGATTTTAGCGACAGGAATTTCAGGAGCGACTGTTGGTTTTTATGCGTTGGCGTTAGTGGCTATTATTGCAAGTTTGCGAGTCGTGTTATTACATAATCCAATTCATGCTTTGTTATCAATGATTGTATCGTTATTGGCTGTTGCAGGGGTATTTTTTGCCTTAGGAGCCCCTTTTGCTGGTGCGTTAGAAATTATTGTATATGCTGGTGCAATTTTAGTTTTGTTTGTTTTCGTGGTAATGATGCTCAATTTAGGTATGGAAAATGACCAAAAAGAAAGTGAATGGCTAACAGCATCGACTTGGGCAGTGCCATTAAGTTTGGCATTTGTGATTGGTTTGGTAATGTTTGCCCTAATTGGTCTTGGTCAAGATACTACTCAGCAGGCAGTTATTGGTGCAAAAACAGTAGATGCAAAAGCAGTCGGCACCGCGTTGTTTACAGAATATTTATTGATTGTAGAAATTGCAGGCTTTTTGTTGCTTGGTGCATTGGTCGCTGCATATCATTTAGCTAAACGTGCGTTAGATGATGAAAATGATAGTCATAGCAGTTTGCTAGAAAATGCTCATGTTAAGGAGGACGTGTGATGACCCAAATTCCATTGGAACATGGTCTTATCTTATCAGCGATTTTGTTTGCTATCGGTTTTTGTGGGGTGATGGTACGGCGAAACTTTTTGTTTATGCTGATGAGTCTTGAGATTATGATGAATGCCGCTGCGTTAGCGTTCGTGGTGGCAGGTAGCCGTTGGGTAAATCCTGATGGTCAGATTATGTTTATTTTAATTTTGACATTGGCAGCGGCTGAAGTGTCAATTGGGTTGGCTATCTTATTACAATTCTATCATAAGCGTGGTCATTTGAATGTAGATACAGCCAGTGAAATGAAAGGGTGATAAAAATGAGTATGTTACCTCTAACGTTTATATTTCCACTGCTGGGCTTTTTGATTTTAGCAAGTTTTCGTGACCGTCTGTGTGAAAAAGTAGCGACCATTGTTGGCGTTGGCAGTATGGGATTGTCAGCGTTATGTGCGTTAATCGCAGGTAGTCAGTTTTTATTAAATAACCCAGCAGGCACAGTGGTCAATGTACCTTTGTGGACATGGATGCAGATTGGTGATTTTGCTCCTAATTTTGGTTTATCGCTTGATGGTTTGGGCGTGACCATGATGGGTGTTATTACGGGTGTTGGCTTTTTAATTCATATTTTTGCATCATGGTACATGAAAGGCGAAGATGGCTTTGCTCGCTTTTTTAGCTATATGAATTTATTCGTAGCAAGTATGTTATTACTTGTGTTGGCGGATAATTTAGTATTGTTATATTTAGGCTGGGAAGGTGTTGGTGTTTGTTCATACTTGCTCATTGGTTTTTATTATAAAAATCGTGAAAATGGCAAGGCTGCAATGAAAGCCTTTACTGTGACCCGTGTTGGTGATGTGTTTTTGGCCTTTGGGTTGTTTTTATTGTTCCGTGAGTTGGGAACATTAAACATTCAAGAAATTATTACACGTGTACCTCAAATGTTTACCGCCCATGATTATACCTTGCAATTAACAGCGGTCATGTTGGTATTGGGGGCGATGGGTAAATCAGCTCAAATTCCGTTACATACTTGGTTAGCTGATGCGATGGCAGGGCCTACGCCTGTTTCTGCGTTAATTCATGCTGCAACAATGGTAACAGCAGGGGTGTATTTAATAGCTCGCCTGCATCCTGTATTTATTTTAACCCCTGAAATTTTAATTAGTTGGGTTGGGGTTGTTGGTGCAGTGACATTATTGGTTGCTGGCTTTTGTGCCTTGGCTCAGACAGATATTAAACGTATTTTGGCATATTCAACCATGAGTCAAATTGGTTATATGTTTTTGGCGTTGGGTGTGGGTGCATGGCAAGTAGCAATTTTTCATTTGATGACCCATGCATTTTTTAAAGCGTTATTATTCTTAGCATCTGGTGCCGTGATTTTAAGTGTTCATCATGAACAAAATATTTTTAAAATGGGTGGTCTAAGAAAAACTATACCATTTGTCTTTTGGTGTTTTGTAATTGGTGGCGGTGCGTTGGCTGCAATTCCTTGGCTAACAGTTGGTTTTTATTCAAAAGATGCGATTATTTGGGAAACGTTTGCAACTGGTCATATCTATTTGTTTTATATGGCAGTTGCTGGAGCATTTTTAACTTCAATCTATACATTCCGTATGATTTGGATTACCTTCTTTGGTGAGGAAAAGACTCACGCTCATAAGTTATCAGGTGTGTCTTATTGGTTGCCTCTTGGCGTGTTATTGGTGTTATCAACCGCCGTTGGTGCGTTCATTACGCCACCATTGGCTGAAGTGTTGCCGTTAAGTCAGGGTGTATTGCTTGAGCAGGCAGGCAAAGCAGATGGTAAGCATACCGCTGAGTTTATTGCAATGGGTACAATGTTTGCTGGACTTGCGTTGGCAGGTTGGTTATATGTACTTGATAAAGGTCGTTTATTGACTAAATTTAAACAATCATCAATTGGTGGTGCAATGTATTATTGGTGCTATCATGGTTTAGGTTTTGATGCGTTGTTTGATTTGGTATTTGTAAAACCGTTTATTTTAATTGGTCGCTTGTTGAAAATTGACCCTGTGGATAAAGCTTGGAATGTGTTGCCTGCGTTGGCATTGGCTGGTAATAAGGTAACTTCTTGGTTTCAATCTGGCTCTTTGCGAGGATATGCGATGAGTTTTGGGGTTGGCATGGCAGTGTTATTGGTGTTGGTAATGACGATGGTAGGGAAGTGATAATATGCAAAATAATCTCTTATTACCCGCCTTGATTTTTATTCCGTTCATCGCAGGTTTTTTATGTTGGGTCGTGGAAAAGATGAGTAGTCGTTTTCCACGCTGGATTGCCTTGATTGGTATGGTGCTAACGTTTGCTTTGAGTGTCAAACTTTGGCATCAAGGGCAGTTTTTAGGGTCGGCAAAGACGGTGGTAGAGGCGACAGCAAAGCCAGTTTGGTTTGCTGAGTTTAATGTGCCATGGATTAGTAGTTTAGGCGTAAACTTTCATTTAGCAATGGACGGTATTTCATTGTTGATGGTGGGATTGACGGCATTTCTTGGTATCATGGCTGTTGGCTGTTCTTGGGGTGAGATTACTCGCCGTGTTGGTTTTTTCCATCTAAATTTGTTATGGAGTTTAGGTGGAGTTATTGGGGTATTTCTTGCCATTGATTTGTTTTTATTCTTCTTCTTTTGGGAGATGATGCTTGTTCCTATTTACTTTTTGATTGCAATTTGGGGACATAATGCAAAAGATGGTAAAACCAAAGAATATGCAGCCACGAAATTTTTTATTTATACTCAAGCCTCTGGCTTAATTATGCTAGTGGGTATTTTGTTGCTAGTGGGTATTAACTCCTCGCAAACTGGCACCTTAAGTTTTAATTATATGGATTTAATTGGAACACAATTGGGTGGCTGGGAATATGTCATTATGTTGTGTTTCTTTATTGGTTTTGCCGTAAAATTGCCAATTATGCCATTTCACGGTTGGTTACCAGATGCTCATGCTCAAGCCCCTACCGCAGGCTCAGTAGATTTGGCGGGGATTTTGATTAAGACGGCAGCTTATGGTTTAATCCGTTTTGTGTTGCCATTGTTCCCAACAGCGTCTGCAGAGTTTGCTCCAATAGCGATTATACTAGGTATGATTGGTGTGTTTTATGGAGCATGGTTAGCGTTTGTTCAAACGGATATTAAACGTTTATTAGCGTATACCAGTATTTCACATATGGGCTTTGTAGTTTTAGCAATTTATGCAGGCACATTGATAAGTTTACAGGGGTTAATGATACAAATGCTGGCACATGGTTTGTGTTCGGCAGCGTTATTTATTATGTGTGGTCAATTGTATGAACGTTTACATACACGTGACTTGACATTGATGGGCGGTATTTGGGGACAAATGCGTTATTATGCACCACTAATGATGTTTTTTAGTGCGGCATTATTAGGTATTCCTGGAACAGGAAATTTCATTGGTGAATTTCTGATATTGTTAGGTTCATTTGAGCAGTATCCTGTGTTTGTGGTTTTGGCAACATTTAGCTTGGTATGGGCAGGTTTATATTCATTGATTATGATTTATCGTGCCTTATTTGGTGAAGTGACACCAGCCATGGAAAAACGACAACCTATCCGTGATGTCAATATGCGTGAGATTTCATTACTGGTAGTGTTGGTGGTTGGTTTAGTATGGTTAGGATTATATCCACAGCCATTTTTAGACACTTCAAATGATGCGATGGCATGGATACAGCAATTTTATCAGTCAGCAATATCAGTACAAGAGCCATTTGCTTATATGGAGGTTCAATAAGATGCCAAATATTCCTTTTGATAGCAATATGCTCGTGATGTTTTTGCCAATGTTGATTTTGTCATTAACCATTATTATGGTAATGATTGCGATTGCGGTAAAGCGTTCACATTTTGTTGCAGGAACATTGAGTGTTATTGGGCTAAATTTTGCATTAATTACGTTAATTATTCAGATTTACGGCTATGTTACCTCGGGGACAGGTGTTGGTTTTGTTTCAACATTATTTGTCATTGATGGTTTTGCCATGTTTAATATGTTAATTATACTAATTTGTTCGTTAGCATGTTTTACATTGTCATATGCCTACATGGAGGGGTATCCTGAAAATAAGGAAGAGTTATATTTATTGATGCTAACGGCAACACTTGGGGCAATGTTGATGGTATGTAGTGAACACTTAGCATCATTCTTTATTAGCCTTGAGTTATTATCTGTACCAATGTATGGTATGCTCGCCTATACATTTGCTCGTAGTAAGTCGTTAGAGTCTGGCTTAAAATATTTAGTGCTATCAGCCACCGCCTCTGCAACCATGTTAATGGGTATGGCGTTTATTTATGCGTATACAGGCACATTAGAATTTCGTGATATTACCGTGTCATTATTTATGCAGTTACAACAAGGGTCAAACTATATCTTGTTTGCATTAGGTAGTGTACTGGTATTATTTGGTATTGCCTTTAAATTGTCAGCAGTTCCATTTCATACTTGGACACCTGATGTATACCAAGGTGCCCCCGCTCCAATTGCAACATTTCTTGCCAGTGTGGGTAAAGTCGCTATGTTAGCATTGGGTTTACGCTTCTTGGTAACAACGGCGACCATCGGTTTACCTTCAACACAAACAACACTAATTGTGATTGCAGTATTATCCATGCTCGTGGGTAACATCTTGGCATTACGTCAAAAAAATATCAAACGTATGTTAAGCTATTCATCAATTGCTCACTTAGGGTATGTATTGGCTGTCGTCATCAGTGCCCCATATGATGCCGATTATATTGCAAGTTATTATATGGCAGTATATGCGTTTACAACGATTGGAGCATTTGGCGTTGTGACATTGATGTCTAGTCCTTATAAAAATGCTGGTGAAGCAGAATTGATTGCAAACTATCGTGGCTTATTTTGGCAACGTCCAATCTTGACAGCTGTTTTAACGGTAATGTTATTATCATTAGCGGGTATTCCATTAACAGCGGGCTTTATTACTAAATTCTTTGCGGTCTTGGCAACTGTACAAACAGGGCAATGGCTATTAACCAGTATGATAATTGTTGGTAGTGCAATTAGCTTATATTATTACTTAACCTTAATGGTGACATTATTCCAACGTCCACAAAAACAAAAAGACTTTGATGCGGTAAATCATTGGGGTATACAGGCTGGTGGGATTATGGTGTTATTGGTCACATTAGCAGTATTATATTTTGGTATCTTGCCTGACAGCCTAATTCATCTCTTAGGTGCCGTTAAAATTTATCAATTACAATAAATGAAAAATAAAAACGTGTCGAAAGGCACGTTTTTTACTTGGGAAAAGTTTGCTACAATATGACTAACTCATTCAATTAGTAAAAAGTCATGTCAGACGAAAAAAGTATCCCCGTTACCATTACTGAAGTTACCCAATGGGCAGACACATTATTTAGTTTTAAAGTCACTCGTCCAACAGGGTTTCGTTTTACTGCAGGACAGTTTGTACGACTAGGCATTAAAGCTAGTGATAAACCAGCAGTTTTTCGAGCCTACTCCATTGTTTCCTCGCCTTTTGATGAATTTTTAGAATTTTTTTCAGTTGTGATACCAAATGGTGAATTTACCTCACAACTTAAACATTTACAAGCTGGGGATATACTTTATTTAAATCCAACGGTTTTTGGTTTTTTAACTTTAACCCGTTATCAAAAACCTTTACCACAAGATTTATGGTTGTTAGCGACAGGTACAGGCGTAGCTCCATTTTTATCTATTTTAAAAACATTGGAAGTTTGGCAACAATATCAACATATTATCCTAGTGTATAGTGCCAGAACTCATCAAGAGCTTGCTTACTTAGCAGAAATTAAACAATTAAAATCTATCTATGGTGAAGATGGAGCGAAATTTACCTTCATTCCTATTATAACTCGTGAAAAAAATTATCAAGGCTTAAACCAACGTTTACCAAAACTAATTGTATCAGGTGAGTTAGAAACAACCGCCCAGCAAAAACTATCAGCAGAACATAGTCACGTCATGTTATGTGGTAATCCAACAATGGTCGAAGAAACCAAAGAAGTATTAAAACAATTAGGTTTAACCATGAATAGACGGGGTGAAGGTAATATCGCTGTTGAAAATTACTGGTAATTAAAATAGCCTAAGCGGATTGCGAATTTTCACTATTATCGGTAGATTGATGAATATCAGGATTATCCGCTTCAGTAATTAAAACATCATTGTTTCCTAAATTAATCACATTACCAATATTAACATTTGCTTTTAAAATCAGCTGTTCTTCTGCAACAAACGCATGATTCACTTGAACCTTTTTTAAAGTATCCATGATTTGTTTACTTTTTTTCAGCCAACGACCAATCTCAACATAAATAATATCTTGTTTTTGTTGTGCTAAACTAATATGACTTAAAATTAAACCTAAAGGGTCTTTTTTTAATCGCTGATGAAAATACCAAATCGCCCCACGAACAGCCAATGTTTTAAAATATGATTGGCAATATAAAGAAATAACATCAACATTTGTAAGCTGTTGAAACACTAAACGTTGAATATCCTTATCTGCCTGAATATGTACAATACCAAAATTTCCTGCCACCTCGAGAAAAATTCCCTTAATTTTTGCAGTAGCATACAGACGAAACCAACCATCATGTAAATCAACATGTAAATCAAGAATTGCATCAACATTATCAACAACATAACGTTTTAACAATAAATTAACTTGCTGTTCTGAAACAGGGATTTGAAACTCTTGGTCAATTGTATCTTCCATTTTTTCATAAGCAACTTGTAACTGTGTCACAAACTGTTGCCAAATAGAAAAACTTTGTTGATTAATAAATTCGTTAAATTCCTCAGAGATTTTTTCCACAACGTTTCCTGCAATACACATTTTTTTCGTATTCTAACAAAAAATAGCCTAGAATGTATAATTATCGGTATATTACGTTTTACTCAATATCTTGAACGATTTATAATAAGTATTGGTTGAGTAAAACTTCATAGGTGTCACTTGGTTCATATTAAAGATAGTCGTAGTTATCATTTTCAAAGAAACATCACAAAATCTGACCATATCTTATTAATTTCAACAATAATCGCCGTAGCACTACATGCAGGCGTAATTTTTGGCATTAGTTTTGACGCTAAATATGACCCATCGGCTGTTGTACAAGAAGTTACGACAGTTTTGACAGATAATCTAAAAAAAAATGAAAAAGCGGATTTTATTGCCAATGCAAATCAAGAAGGTGGTGGTGAAGCGGACGAAAAAAAACGTTTTGAAAATGCTGATATTAGCCCATTAAATGCTGACACGGTTAATCCAACAGATGATATTTTGAGCCAACGTCGTAAAGCTCGTCAGCAACAATACCAAGAAAGCTATTTACGCACAACGTTAAGTTGGGAAAAAGTTCAAGATAAAAGCGATAACAAAAAACAAGATAAATCAAATGATTTAGAAGCAGAAGAACAACGTTTACGCCAACAAATCGCAACTTTAGAAACCCAAATCAATACCCAACGGCAATTACTAAGCAAAAAAACCGCAGTCAAAACAATTAGTAGTAACTCAACGATGAAGAGTAATGAAGCCATTTATATTGAAAACTTTCGACAACAAGCCTATCGAGTTGGTAATCAACACTATCCACAAGAAGCACGAGCAAAAGGCATCACAGGTGAAGTACGTTTGATGGTCATTATTCTACCAACAGGTAAAGTAAAAGCCATTACAGTATTAGAAAGTTCAGGTTCAAAAATTTTAGATGAGGCTGCTAAAGCCTCTGTCCGTAAAGCTGCCCCTTTTGGCACATTTAGTAATGAAATGAAAGATATTGTTGAATTACGCATTATTCGTACTTGGCGATTTGGTGAAGAAAGCTTATCTGTTGATTATGAATAGTAAAAATTTATTTTAGGAAAATTTATGAGTGAATTGGCGTTATTTGATTTAGACCACACCTTGCTAAATGTTGATAGTGATTATATGTGGGGTGAGTTTTTAGTAGAGCAAAAATTGGTTAATGAGGCACTATTTCGAGAAAGAAATTATCAGTTTTATCAACAATATATTGCAGGCACATTAGATGCTGTGGAATATAATGAATTTGTTGCTTCATTTTTAAAACAACATTCTCTTGAACAATTAGACAGCTGGCGAAAAGCGTATATTAACCAACGCATTGTCCCAAATATCCGCCCAAAAGCGGTTCAAGCCATTGAACAACATTTACAACAAGGGCATGATGTGGTAATTATTTCGGCAACAAACGATTTTGTTGTTAAAGAAATTGCTAAATTATTTTTTATTAATGAAAAGAATGTATTAGCTACTCAACTAGAAAAAACGCAACAAGGCTACACGGGAAAAGTCGTTGGTAAACCAAATTTTCAAGCGGGTAAAATTTATCATTTACAACAATGGATTAACCAACAGAATAAAACGTATCAAAAAACCTACGCCTATTCTGACTCAAAAAATGATTTACCTTTACTAGAATGGGCAGATGTGGCAATTTGTGTGACACCTGATGAGATATTAAAAGCCCATGCACTTGCACACGGTTGGGCAATTGAAGATTGGACGATTTAGTTTTATCAAGTTTTTGTCTATAATAGTCCTTCTTTTATTGTTTTTAGGTTAAACACATGGAAATCAACAGTTATTTAGAGCAGATAAAAAACCTTACGGAACGTGGTCAGGCGTTACGGGGGTATCTTTGACTTTGATGGTAAACAAGAACGTTTAGAAGAGGTTAATCTTGAGTTAGAAAATCCTGAACTTTGGAGTGACCCAGAACGAGCGACTAAAATTAGTAAAGAAAAAAGTCAATTAGATGCGATTATTAATGTCATTTTAACATTAGATAATAAATTAGCTGATGCAAAAGCAATGCTAGACTTGGCGGTCGAAGTAGAAGACGAAGAATTATTAAACGATGTGCAAGCGGAACTAGACGAAGCACAAAGCAACGTAGCAGACCTTGAGTTTAAACGTATGTTTAGTGGAGAAATGGATGCAAACGATTGCTATTTAGATATTCAATCGGGGTCAGGTGGTACAGAAGCTCAAGATTGGGCAGAAATGTTATTGCGAATGTATTTGCGTTGGTGTGAAGGGCATGGCTTTAAAGCAGAAGTCATTGAAGTATCAGCGGGCAACGTGGCAGGTATTAAAAGTGCCACTATTCATGTCAAAGGTGATTATGCGTTTGGCTGGTTGCGTACCGAAACAGGTGTACATCGTCTAGTGAGAAAGTCACCATTTGATAGTAATAATGGACGACATACTTCATTCTCAGCAGTGTTTGTATCACCAGAAATTGATGATAATATTGATATTGAAATTAATCCAGCTGATTTACGCATTGATACTTATCGTTCAAGTGGAGCAGGTGGTCAGCATGTTAATACAACAGATAGTGCAGTACGGATTACTCATGCTCCAACGGGTATTGTAGTTGCTTGTCAAAATGAACGTAGCCAACACGCTAATAAAGATACCGCAATGAAAATGCTTCGTGCAAAGCTGTATGAAAGAGAAATGCAAAGTCGTATGGCAAAACAACAAGCCTTAGAAGACAGTAAATCAGACATTGGTTGGGGTAGTCAAATTCGCTCATATGTGCTTGATGATGCTCGTATTAAGGACCTGCGTACAGGCGTTGAAACTTCAAATACTACTGCGGTATTAAATGGCGACTTGGATAGATTTATTGAAGCAAGTTTAAAAGCTGGCTTGTAATAACACACGGGTAAAACCTAAAAAAAATTGGCAGATAATCTAAATATGAAATATTCTGCCAATCTTAATTATCAATAAATTCTTAATTTTCAATAAATAAAAATTACAATCCAAGCTCCTCTTTCATTATTTCTGTAATTTTGAATTTCTGAATTTTTCCTGTCACAGTCATCGGAAATTCTTCAACAAATTTAATGTAAGTTGGGATTTTATAATGGGCGATGTGATTGTGACAAAAATCTCGAATTTCTTGTTCAGTTAAAGTAACATTGTTTTTAGCAATAATCCAAGCCGCAAGCACTTCACCAAATTTTTTATCAGGCACGCCGACAATTTGTACATCACGAATTTTTGGGTGACGATATAAATAATTTTCGATTTCAACAGGATAAATATTCTCACCACCTCGAATAACCATATCTTTACTACGACCAACAATTTTAATATAACCATCAGTATCCATCGTAGCTAAATCGCCTGTGTGCATCCACCCATCAACAATAGCGTCAGCAGTACGATTAGTGTCATTCCAATAACCCATCATAACAGCATAACCTTTGGTTAATAACTCTCCTGTTTCTCCAATGGGTAGCGTTTCTCCCGTTTCTGGATTGACAATTTTAACTTCTAAATGAGGCTGAACTAAACCGACTGTTGAGATTTTTTTCTCAATAGGTGTATTTGGTAAACTTTGACAAGACTCTGGGCTAGTTTCAGTCATACCGTATGCAATAGTAATATCTTTCATATTCATACGGTTGATAACTTGTTGCATTAGCTCTAATGGACAACTTGACCCACCCATAATTCCAGTGCGTAAACTGGATAAATCAAAACTATCAAAATCTGGGTGATTGAGCATGGCAATAAACATAGAAGGTACGCCATGCAAAGTGGTACATTTTTCCGCTTCGATAGCTTGTAATACACTTAATGGCTCAAAACTGGTACTTGGATAAACAATAGTTCCACCATGTGTTAATAAAGTTAAATTTCCTAAAACCATTGCAAAACAATGATATAATGGCAAAGGTAAACAAATTTTGTCTTGGTCAGTTAAATTTAGTGTAATGCCCGATAAATAAGCATTATTTAATAAATTACGATGGCTGAGAGTAGCTCCTTTTGGTGTGCCTGTTGTTCCGCTAGTAAATTGAATATTAATTGGATTATTCGCATTGAGCTTTTTTGCCCGTTCAGCGATTTGTGGGTCGTTACAATCACCTTCGGCTAACCAATCAGAGAATTTTTGCATATAATTAAAATGCTCTGTGCTATCAGGTGAGTCAATCCAAACTATGCGTTGTAAATTGGGTAGTTGAATAAGTTCTAACTGGTCATAATTTTTATGATAAATTTCAGGGGCAAGTTCCCGTATCATTTCTGCATAATCGCTAGATTTAAAATGTCGCATTAATACCAACACTTTACAATCAACTTTATTTAAGGCATATTCAAGCTCAAAAATACGATAGGCAGGATTAATATTGACTAAAATAACGCCTGCTTTTGCCGTAGCCAATTGCATGAGTAACCATTCAGCATTATTATGCGACCAGATGCCAACTCTATCACCTTTTTGTAATCCCATGCGTATCATACTGCTGGCAAGTTGATTAGATTTTTGTTGTAATTGGCGATATGTCCAGCGAATATTTTGATGGCATACAACTAAAGCTTCTTTATCAGGATAGCGTTCAACCATACTATCAAAAAATTCACCAATAGTTTGTTCTATCAAAGGGATATCTGTTGGACCTTTATCATGACTGAGACTCAAAGGAGCATTAGCAGAAATAGCATTTGGATATCGTGTTGTATTGTCGGTCATTATAAATTCCTTTCTAAAATGACGATTTATAGTTGCATATTGGGTGAAAATTTATCACCATTGTGATGAGATGTCCATCACCCATCACAACGGCTTTTATTATAAAACAATTTTTATTAGTCTGTACCGTATTCTTTACGTTTTTTTGCAAAAAACCGTTCTAATCTATCCATTGCCTCATTTAATTCAACTTCATTTGGTAAAAACACGACACGGAAATGGTCAGGTTGATGCCAATTAAAACCTGTACCTTGCACCATTAATACTTTTTCTTCCTTCAATAACTCCATCATAAATAACATATCGTCCTGAATTGGATAGATATTTAAATCAATTTTTGGAAAACAATAAAATGCCCCTTGTGGCATGGTACAAGAAATACCTTTAATCGCATTTAAACGTTCAATAGCAACTGCTCGTTGTTTATATAAACGTCCAGTTTCAGCCGTGAGAGCTTGCATACTTTGATAACCGCCCATGGCTGTTTGAATGGCATATTGGGCAGGCACGTTGGCACATAGTCGCATCGATGACAACATATTTAACCCTTCAATAAAATCACTGGCATGGTCTTTTTTACCAGAAACCATTAACCAGCCCGAACGAAATCCAGCAATTCGATGTGATTTTGATAAGCCATTATAGCTAATAACTAAACAGTTTTTAGCCAAAGTACACAACGGTATATGAACAACATCATCGTATAACACACGGTCATAAATTTCATCAGCCATTAGTACTAAATTATGTTTTTCTGCTAACTCAACAATCTTTTTTAGGTTTTCTGTTGAATATAATGCCCCTGTTGGGTTGTTTGGATTAATAACAACGATACCTTTAGTTTTTGTAGTGATTTTACTTTCAATATCTGCAATGTTTGGTTGCCAATTATCATGTTCATCGCATATATAATGCACAGCCTTTCCACCTGCCAAATTCGTTGCTGCAGTCCAAAGCGGATAATCAGGCATTGGAATTAACACCTCATCACCATCATTCAATAATGCTTGCATGGTCATCACAATTAATTCAGAGACACCATTGCCCAGATAGACATCTGAAACATCAACAGCTTCTAATAAGCCTTTGGATTGATAATATTGCAAAATCGCCTTACGAGCAGAAAAAATCCCTTGTGAATCAGAATAACCAATCGCATTTGGTAAATTCATTGCCACATCAGACAAAATCTCTTGTGGAGCATCTAAACCAAATGGGGCAGGATTTCCCACATTCAGTTTAATAATTTTATGTCCTTGAGCCTCCATCATATTGGCAGTTTGTAATAAAGGCCCTCGAATGTCATAACACACATTCTGCAGTTTGTCAGATTTTTTCAATAAATTCATGGTGGTATCTTCGCTGGTAGGAGAAACAGAAGTTGAATAAGCTGAAGCTATGGTTTCTCCTGATAATAAATAACTTTCGCTACAGCCCAGTAATTTTGCCAAAATAGGTAATTTACTAGAAACAATGCCATTTAAGCCTCGTTCCCAATTTGAAATCCCTGCCCGACTTATCTTTGCCCCTGCTTGGGTCATTTGTTCAGCCAGCTGGGCAGTCGTTAATCCTTTGGCTTTGCGTAACTCAAATAAACGTTGCCCTTGGGAAGAAATAGTTTGTGCAGATTTTGTCAATTCTGCTTGAGTTAATGTATTTATTGGCATAACATACCCTTATCAATCAAAATTGTCAGAAATTCTTGCTTTTTCTCGATAAAAAATAATTTACAAAGATAAATTACGCCTAATTTAGTAAAAAAGCAAGAATTTCTTGTATTTTTGGCTGAATTTTTGGGATAAACGTCAAGAGGATATACCAATGACCCAATTTTACCAACTTACCGCCACTGACATTCATGGTAATCAACAAAAATTTGAACAATTTCGCAATAAAATTGTATTAATTGTTAATACAGCAAGTCGTTGTGGATTTACGCCACAATATGCCGAATTACAAGCACTATATGAACAATATCAAGCACAAGGATTAGAAATTATTGGTTTTCCCTGTAACCAGTTTGGGCATCAAGAACCAGATAACGAAGCAAAAATCCAAGAATTTTGTCAAATAAATTATGGTGTGAGCTTTTTAATGATGGCTAAAATCGATGTAAATGGAGAAAATACTCATCAAGTGTATCAATTTTTAAAATCGCAACAACATGGTAAAGGCTTATTTGGTAATGCAATTAAATGGAATTTCACTAAATTTTTGATTGATAGTTCGGGTAACGTGGTAGGACGTTATGCACCAACGGTCAAGCCAGCAGAAATTGCTCAAGACATTGACAGATTGTTAGCAAAAAACGGCTAAAATATCGTAAAAATAAAAAATCTGTAAAAATTGTGAAAAAAAAGCTTGACGCAAAAAATAAATAACGTATAATACGCCACATAACACGATGGGTGGTTAGCTCAGTTGGTAGAGCATCTGCCTTACAAGCAGGGGGTCAGCGGTTCGAACCCGTTACCACCCACCAAATCTGACAAATTTGGTGTTCATCGTAAGTAAACTATCAAGCAGCGGTAGTTCAGTTGGTTAGAATACCGGCCTGTCACGCCGGGGGTCGCGGGTTCGAGCCCCGTCCGCTGCGCCAGATTTAAGAAAAAGTTTTTCACCTCAAATCTCCCCTGATTTGAGGTTTTTTTATGGAAAAACATAAATAATAAAAAGAGTCAAACGACCCTTTTTAATCAGATAAATGATAATAAAACCTGAATTAACAGGCGGTTTTTTCTATCATTGCATTCTTGCCACGCACAGGACGAGGGCAAGGCTCGCCATAATATTGACGGTCAGCAAAGTAACTAGAGCGTACCATTGGAGCTGCCCAAATATTTGCAAATCCAAGTTTTTTACCATATTCAGTATAACGGTCAAATTCGTCTGGGTGAACAAATCTATCTATAGGGGCATGGGATTTGCTTGGCTGTAAATATTGTCCAATGGTAATTAAATCAACGTCATGGGCTTTTAAATCATCAAGTAAAGCATAAACTTCTTCTTCTGTTTCACCAAGACCTACCATAAAGCCACATTTTGTGACAATATCAGGACGGCGTGTTTTATAGTCTTTTAATAGTTGTAATGAATGTTGATAGTCAGAACCAGGGCGGAATGCTTTGTATAGACGTTGTACGGTTTCAATGTTATGATTAAATACATCAGGTGCAGTTTGCGTTAAGATGTCTAAAGCGAGCTGTTCACGACCTCGAAAATCTGGCACTAAAATTTCAATCAGACAATTTGGGCTTAATTTTCGAGCTTCGGTAATAACTTCGGCAAAATGCCCAGCTCCACCATCTTTTAAATCGTCTCTATCAACTGATGTGATGACTGCATATTTTAATCCAAGTCCTGCAATAGTTTCGGCAGTGTGAATAGGTTCTTGTTTATCAAGTGGATTAGGTCTACCATGAGCAACATCACAAAATGGACATCGGCGAGTGCAAATATCCCCCATAATCATAAATGTGGCAGTGCCATCACTAAAACATTGCGGTAAGTTTGGGCAAGCTGCCTCTTCACAAACGGTGTAAAGTTTTTGTTTGCGTAGCGTAGATTTAATACGGCTAACTTCAGCTGGTGATGACATTTTTACCCGTATCCAGTCAGGTTTTTTCGGGGCTTCTACCGTTGGGATAATTTTGATTGGAATACGGGCGACTTTGTCATGTCCACGCAGTTTTTCGCCGACTTCTGGACGTTTTGGTTTTGGGGTATAGGTTTGAATTGCAGTATCGTTCATTCGATTTTCCTAAATCTTATCATCGGCTAAATGAATAAGATTTTTACATTTTGTTTTGTAGATTTTAGCATGATGGGGCATTATAGCAAAAAATTGTTAGATTGGCATAGATGACAATTTTTACTCAGATATAGCGGATTAAAATCTATATATTTTTTAAATAAATAATGGGTATGTAACGATTTTAATAATTTACCATTAACATTTTGTAGAATTTACAGTATATTATAAAAGTAAATTGGTATGTGTTATACTTTCACACAAGGAAACCAAATATTTACCACAAGCGTTTGCAGGTGAAATGAATAGTCTTATTAGAAATTATGGACGATAACCCACATACGTTTGTTTCTTGCTCATCACTCAATCAAACAGGATACTTGCCATGTTAGAAGCCTATCGCAAACATGTTGAAGAGCGTGCCAATCAAGGTGTTGTGCCTCAACCACTTAATGAAAAACAAACTGCCGACTTGGTTGAATTATTAAAAAATCCACCTGCGGGTGAAGAAGAATTTTTGTTGGATTTGTTAGAAAATCGTATTCCTCCAGGGGTTGATCAGGCAGCTTATGTAAAAGCTGGATTTTTAGCTGCTGTTGTTGCTGGCGAAGCAAGTTCACCATTGGTTAGCCAACAAAAAGCGATTGAATTATTAGGAACAATGCAAGGTGGTTATAATGTTCAACCATTGGTTGATGCACTAGATAATCCAGAGCTTGCTAAAGATGCTGGCGAAGCGTTGAAAAAAACTTTATTGGTATTTGATGCGTTTCATGATATTACAGATAAAGCAGAAGCGGGTAATGAAGTTGCTAAAGCTGTTATTCAATCGTGGGCAGATGCAGAATGGTTTACTAGCCGTCCAGAAGTACCACAAGTTGCAACTTATAAAACATTTAAGGTAACAGGTGAGACAAATACAGATGATTTATCACCTGCCCAAGATGCTTGGAGTCGTCCAGATATTCCTTTACATGCACTAGCAATGTTAAAAAATGCTCGTGAGGGTATCCACCCAGACCAAGATGGTGTCATTGGTCCAATGAAGCAAATTGAAGAATTGAAAAAAGATGGTATTCCATTGGCGTATGTGGGCGATGTTGTGGGTACAGGTTCTAGCCGTAAATCTGCGACCAACTCTGTATTATGGTTAATGGGTGAAGATATTAAAGGGGTGCCAAATAAACGTGGTGGCGGTCTGTGTTTAGGTGGCAAAATTGCACCAATTTTCTTTAATACCATGGAAGATGCGGGGGCATTGCCAATTGAAGTTGATGTGTCAAATTTACACATGGGCGATGTGTTTGATATTCATGCACACGCTGGTAAGATTACCAAACATGGCTCAGATGAAGTGTTGGCGACTTTCACTTTAAAATCTGCCACATTATTAGACGAAGTGCGTGCAGGTGGTCGTATTCCTTTGATTATTGGTCGTGGTTTGACTAATAAAGCTCGTGAGTATTTGGGTTTAGGTCATTCAGATGTCTTTGCAAAACCAGAACAGCCAGCAGATACTGGTAAAGGTTATACACTTGCTCAAAAAATGGTTGGTAAAGCTTGTGGTTTAGCAGGTGTTCGCCCTGGTATGTACTGCGAGCCAAAAATGACAACAGTCGGTTCGCAAGATACCACAGGTCCAATGACTCGTGACGAATTAAAAGATTTAGCTTGCTTAGGTTTCCAAGCAGATTTAGTCATGCAGTCATTCTGTCATACTGCCGCTTATCCAAAGCCAATTGATGTTGAAACACAACATACATTACCTGATTTTATTATGAACCGTGGTGGTGTGAGCTTACGTCCTGGTGATGGTATTATTCACTCATGGTTAAATCGTATGTTATTGCCTGATACTGTGGGTACAGGTGGTGATTCACATACACGTTTTCCAATGGGGATTTCATTCCCAGCAGGGTCTGGCTTGGTGGCGTTTGCAGCAGCAACAGGGGTCATGCCATTAGATATGCCTGAGTCTGTGCGTGTTCGTTTTGTTGGTGAGTTACAGCCTGGTATCACCTTGCGTGATTTAGTACATGCTATTCCTTTACAAGCTATCAAAGAAGGTTTATTAACGGTTGAAAAAGCGGGTAAAGTAAACGTATTTAATGGGCGTATTTTAGAAATCGAAGGTTTAGAAAATTTAACCGTTGAACAAGCGTTTGAATTATCTGATGCTTCAGCAGAACGTTCAGCTGCAGGTTGTACAATTACATTATCTGAAGAGTCTGTAAAAGAATATTTAAATTCAAATATCACCTTGTTAAAATGGATGATTGCAGAAGGTTATGGCGATGCTCGTAGTATTGCTCGCCGTATCAAAGCGATGGAAGCATGGTTAGAAAATCCAAGCTTAATGCGTGCTGATGAAGATGCAGAATATGCAGCGGATATCACCATCAATATGAGTGAAATTAAAGAGCCAATTTTATGTTGTCCAAATGACCCAGATGATGCAAAAACATTATCAGATGTCGCAGGCGATAAAATCGATGAAGTGTTTATCGGTTCATGTATGACTAATATTGGTCATTTCCGTGCGGCAGGCAAGTTATTAAAAGAAGTACCATCAGGCAGTTTAACAACACGTTTATGGTTAGCTCCGCCAACCAAAATGGACGCACGTCAATTGATGGAAGAAGGGTTATATAACGTATATGCTCAAGCAGGTGCAAGAATGGAAATGCCTGGTTGTTCGTTATGTATGGGTAATCAGGCACGCATTGCTCCAAAATCAACCGCAGTATCAACTTCAACACGAAACTTCCCGAACCGTTTAGGTCAAGGAGCGAATGTATATTTAGCTTCTGCGGAGTTAGCATCAGTATCGGCAGTATTAGGTCGCTTACCAACAAATGAAGAGTATCAACAATACGCCAGTAAAATTGACAGTATGGCAAGCGAAATTTATAAATACTTAAATTTTGACCGTATGTCAGATTATACAGAAGAGGCTAACAAAATCAATGTGGCTCAATTATCATAAATTTGATATTTGATAAATAAAAAATCCTGTCAGTGAATACATTGGCAGGATTTTTTTAATAAGCAAAACATTATTTATCAATAGGTTTATTTAAATTTTGTTATTCTTATAAACCTTGATATATACAATATTTATTTTCTACCTAAATATTTCATGACTTCAGCTTCTTTTTGTTTATCTATCCACCAATAATCGATGCCAATGGCATTGGTTGGTAACGTGCCATGTTGATACTGTTTCCAATAAGCAACATTGTCTGTGCGTTTACCATAAGTCGGTACAATATAAAATCCAGAACGTAATAGCCTGTCTAAAACTTTACTATATAAAATAATCTCTTCTCGATTTTTGGCTTTGATTAACTTATCAATCACATTATCTATGGCTGGGTTTTTAATGCCTGCTGAATTTTGATTGCCTTGCTCATCTGCAGAATTTGAACCCCACATATACGCTTGCTCTGCTCCAGGTGACTGACTTTGGGCGAAAATATCGATAATCATATCATAGTCAAACTTGCGAGTTCTCTCCAGATATTGTGGTGCATCAACTTGTCGAATATTTGCCTCAAATCCTAACCGTTGTAAATTTCTTGTATATGGCAATAAAATTCTTGTCAATTTGCCATCAGCGATTAAAATTTCTAATTTGGCTCGCTTGCCATCAGGTTGATATAGTTGCATATTTTTATACGAAAATCCTGCTTTTAATAACAGCTCTCGAGCTTTTAATAAATTATCTCGGTTAAAACCATCACCGTTAGATTTTGGGGCTTGCCAATGGGTTAAAACGCTTTGTCGTTGAATAGGCTCAAGCTGGTTTAATAGTGGATTAAGTATGGCTAATTCTTTATTGCTTGGCAAACCTGTCGCTTCAAGTTCTGAATGATAAAAATAACTTTGCAAACGGGCATATTGATTGTAAAACATGGTTTTATTTAACCATTCAAAATCATAAGCATAAGTTAAAGCTTGCCGAACCAAAATATTTTGAAATAACGGACGGCGTAAATTCATCACGATACCTTGCATAGGAACAGGATTGCGATTGTCAATTTCTTCTTTGACGACCATGCCTGCCTGCACTGCGGGGAAATTATAGGCAGTAGCCCAGTTTCTAGCTTTGTTTTCTGCTCGAAATTGATATTGTCCTGCCTTAAATCCCTCAAATGCTACCTCATTATTTTGGTAATAAACAAACTTAATTTGGTCAAAATTAAATCGTCCAACATTCGCCATGACTTTGGCTTGAGGGTTAAATCCCCAATAATTAGGGTCTCGAATATAGCTGATACCACGTCCCGCATCAATTTTACCGACTTTATATGCACCGCTACCCATTAATGGTGTTAAGGTTACTTTTTCAAATTGTTCATCAATGGATTTTTTTGACCAAATTGGCATTTGTCCGACACTTAAGCCGATTTCTTTATTTTCACCATGTTTAAAAATAAATTTAACAGTATGTTTATTAATAACCTGTATATCTTTGACATCAGCTAAATAACTTCGCATACTCATCGTACCTTTAGTTAAAATAGCATGAATACTGGCTTTAACATCTTCTGCGGTTACTGCTGAACCGTCCCAAAATTTTGCATAAGGATTAATATGATAGATAATCCAGCTTGCATCGTTAGGGTCATAGGTAACTTTTTCGGCAAGCTGTGGATACATAACAAACGCCTCACTAAGAGAACCTGTCATTAGCGTGTCATATAAATAATTTGTACCCGTAACAGGCGTGCCGACATCTATCCATGGGTTTAAACTGTTAAAGGTTCCCATCGCAGGCAGGCTTAATGTGCCACCTTTGGGGGCTTTGGGATTAGCATAGGGCAGATGAGGAAGTTTATCAAATTGGGCTTGACTGTTATGTGCCATTGCAGTGACAGTCACAGGGGCGGTCTGGGCAGATATTGGTAACAACAATGCACTAAATATCAATAATTGTTTATAAAAATTTACTGCCATAACATTAATCCTTGATATTTTTATATCATCTTATCTTAACGCAAAAGTTGAATTTTACAAAATAAAAAGGCTTGAATGATTATCAAGCCCTAATAAAATATGAAATAAAATTTAACTATTTTTTTGTTCAAATTCTTGCATAAATGCAACCAAATCATCAATTGCTTGTAAATTGATAGCGTTATAAATACTGGCTCGCATACCACCCACACTTCGATGACCTTTAAGATTTAATAAACCATGATTATCTGCTTTTTGTAAAAATAGCTTATCTAAATTACTATCAGCTAAAGTAAATGGCACATTCATGATTGAACGGTAAGCTTTTTCAACGGGGTTTTGATAAAAATCGCTATTATCAATACAGGCATATAAACGTTTTGCTTTTTCTAAATTTTGTTGGTAAATGTTTTCAACACCGCCTTGTTCTAGTAGCCATTCAAATACTAAACCTGATAAATACCAAGCAAAGGTTGCAGGGGTGTTTAGCATCGAGCCATTATCTGCTTGATTTTGATAATTTAAAATAGCTGGACAGCTAGCATGAGCTTTACCTAATAAGTCTTCACGTACAATCACCAATGTTAATCCTGCAGGTCCGATATTTTTTTGAGCACCAGCATAAATTAAGCCAAATTTACTAACATCAATTGGTGCAGATAAAATACATGATGACATATCAGCAACGATAGGGGCGTTTACCTCTGGTACATCAAACATCGCTACACCGTTGATGGTTTCATTTGGGCAGTAGTGAAAAAAGCTTGCATTTTCAGAGAGTTGCCATTCATTAATATTAGGTACACTGGTATAATTACTCTCTTTAGCACTTGCTACTAAATTAATCTTGCCAAATCCTAACGCTTCATAACGTTTAGCCTCAGCTAATGCTTTTTTTGACCAAATACCTGTATCTAAATAATCTGCTGTACCATGTAATAAATTTAATGGAATAGCGGAAAACTGTAAACTTGCCCCACCTTGTAAAAAAAGCACATGATAATTTTTAGGAATATTTAATAATTTGCGTAAATTTTGTTCGGCACTTTCAGCGATAGCGACAAATTCAGGACTACGATGACTCATTTCCATCACCGACATTCCCGAATTTTGCCAATTTAGTAACTCTTGTTGAGCTTTTTCTAAAACAGCCGTTGGCATGACGGCAGGGCCTGCACAAAAATTATGTGTACGATGGTTAAAAGTAGCCATTATTTTACCTTGAATGATGTTGATAAAGAATTAACTATAACATAAATGTAGCTTTTTAGTCATTAATTAACTGCCATAATTGACGTTTCTTTTCAGGATTATCTAGCATTTCTGTGAGTTGGGGTAAGTATTGTAAAGGGGTTGGCAATGATAAATTAGTAAAACTTTCTGGCATGCTAGTGACTGCACCTAGATGTTTAGGTTGTTGATTAGACAATGTACAAAAAAATCCTGCAAAGCTTGCCATTGCTAAGATTGCACTACTCATTGTTTCGATAGATATGGTTGATGATTTAAATTGGCTGGTCTCTTCCCATAATGGAAAACCAAAATAATGTTGTTTGCTTTGACAGGCGTGGGCAAGTCGTTGCCATAATAATAATTGTTGATTATCTTCTTGCAAAACAGCAGTATCCGCTAATAAAATCCATTGCTTCATGACAATTGCTTGTAAACTAAAGCGTGGTATGATTTGTAAAAGAGCTGTATCAGGTTCTGTTTCGGGGGTGCTTGCTGGTTTTGCTTCTTCGTCAATGGTAATGAGCGTTGTCATATCAATGATATCAGATGTTGCATCAACAACAATTTCATCATGTTCATCATGCGTTGCGGACGCATCTGAGTTGATATTCTCTGTGAGATGGTTGATATGACTTGGCGGATTTGTTAAGGTAGAAGTATTACCATCACTACTTGTTAAATTTTCTAAAATATGTTGGTAATTATCAAGCGTGATAATGGGTTGTTGTTGCTTTGTCCAAACCGTCACACCCATTTCATTTAACAAGGTTTGTTGCCAGATTTGGTAGTGTGACAGTGATTGCTTGGGTGACATATATGAATTAACAGTGACGCAGTTATTCAATCGGGTTTAATGGTGGCACAACGTCCGCATTTTGTCCACGATGACGCAAATAATGGTCAAGCAATACGATTGCTAACATCGCTTCGGCGATAGGTGTTGCTCGTACACCGACACAAGGGTCATGTCGTCCTTTGGTTAGCATTTCGACTGAATTGCCATGAATATCAATACTTTTACCAGCCGTGGTAATGCTTGATGTTGGTTTTAAGGCAATATGTACAGCAATGGTTTGTCCTGATGAAATTCCGCCTAAAATTCCACCTGCATGATTGGCGATAAAACCTGTTGGTGTCATTTCATCACGAGCCAAATGCCCAAATTGACCAGCTACCGCCATACCATCGCCAATTTCTACACCTTTAACCGCATTAATGCCCATCATTGCATGAGCAATATCTGCATCTAAACGGTCAAACACAGGCTCACCAAGACCAACAGGCACACCCGTTGCTAAAACGGTTAGTTTTGCCCCACAGCTTGTACCTTCTCGGCGACACTGCTCGATTAATGTTTCAAACTGTGGAATAGCTTCAGCATCTGCACAAAAAAACGGATTACTATTGACAAAATCCCAATCAATATTTTTTTCATCTATAGGTTTTGTCAGAACATTACCAATTTGAGTAACAAACCCACGAACTTCGATACCTAAACGTTGTTTTAAAAATTTTTTAGCAATTGCCCCGCTGGCAACTCGTACCGCTGTTTCACGGGCTGAAGCACGTCCACCGCCTCGATAATCCCGAAAGCCATATTTCATACTATAAGTATAATCGGCATGATTGGGGCGAAAAGTATCTTTAATATCGCTATAATCTTTAGATTTTTGATTAGTATTTCTAATCAATAAGCCAATGGGGGTACCTGTGGTTTTGCCTTCAAATACGCCTGAAATAATTTCTACAATGTCATCTTCACGGCGTTGAGTGGCAAACTTTGACGTACCAGGTTTTCGGCGGTCAAGGTCGATTTGTAAATCAGCTTCAGTTAAAGGCAAATTTGGTGGAACACCGTCCACAATTGCCATCAGTCCTGCCCCATGCGACTCACCACAGGTTGTGACCGTAAAAAGTTTTCCTATTGTATTGCCTGACATAATTTGCCTTTATTTTAGTTTTATACCATTTAATAAATCATCACTGGCTTGTTGCCATGTTTGATTTGCTATCGAGATATTTTTGAAAAATATGTTAATAATATCTTTCAGAATTGATTAGTTTTTTAAAGTTTCTTAATGAATGTATTGGGCAAAATATTCTCGATTTTCCATTAATTCATCAAAATCCATTGCAAACACACCTGACCCACCATGGGCAAAATCTAACCAGTCAAACTGAATATCAGGATAGGCTTGACGCAATGCCCATTCGCTATCACCTACTTCACACACTAATAAGCCATCACGAGTGAGATATTCTGGTGCATGATATAAAATATAATGTACTAAATCTAAACCATCTTGCCCAGCTGCTAAAGCATGGTCAGGTTCATGTAAAAATTCAGGTGGCAATTCTGCCATTGTGGCTGCATCTACATATGGTGGATTTGTGACAATTAAATCATATTGATTTTCTGCAGGGATTTTTTCAAATAAATTTGACTCAATTAAATTTATTTGATGTCCTAAATCGTGATGTTCAACATTGACAGAAGCGACTTCTAAGGCATTTTTATCAATATCACTAGCATCAATATGAGCATCTGGAAAGCGTGTGCCAAGTGCAATAGCAATACAGCCTGAACCTGTGCATAAATCTAAAATGCGTTCAGGTTGGGCTAGCTGTTTTTCAGGTAAACCATGGTTAAAAAACTTACGGTCGCCTTCTTTACCACTCAACATTTCTACCAAATCATTATTATCAAAATATGGGTAAAATTGTTGGCGAATAAGTTCGGCAATTGGTGAACGTGGGATTAAAACTCGTTCATCAACATAAAATGGCAAATCGCAAAAATATGCTAAATTAATTAAATAACTCAATGGTTTACGTTGTACTATTCGGCTTTGTAATAATGTTAGCACTTCGGTTTTTTCATGACTGGTCAAACGACAATCTAAAATCTGTTCATCAGCAGACCAGTCTAAAGATAAACTTTGTAGTACAATCGCCGCCGCCTCAGCAAACACATCATTGGTACCTTGAGCCACAACAACATCATATTCACGCAGTTTACTGACAGAAAAGCGAATAAAATCACGAATGGTTTTTAACTCTTGGTGAGCTTGCTCAAATTCAATGTTCATTTGCTGTAAACTTTCATCTTCTTGAGGTAGATAATCGTTTTCATCTATAGAAACAGAAAGTTGCGACATAAATTTAACCTTTAACTTTTAAAATAAATCTGGCGAATTATAACACATGTTAAAAAATAAGTTGCATATCTTAACATTTTTCACTTGTTAATTATGGGTTCTGCTTTTATGATGATAGCTATTTACGGCGAAATCCCATCAAACTTTGAACCATATTCAATTAATAGGATAGCGAATGTTAAAAAAAATCTTGACTTCTAGTATTGCCATGCTTTTAATAACAAGCAGTTATGCAAATCCCAATCCAAATGACGCAAGCATTGAGAGTGACTATAGTGAGGGCGATGTCGTTGTGACCGAAACGGCAACAGCGAGTGTTAAAACAGAATTAGACCCAACCACAGTTGGTGAAGCTTCTGTTCCTAAAGCTCCAGCTACGCCAAAAAAGAATACTTATAAACTGTCTGACTATGCCAAACAGGTCAATGAGGCAAAATGGAGTTCTACAACCAAAGTTAATAATGCAACAACTTTAAAATTGCAAGCATTACTTGATTGGAACCATGCTTCACCAGGTCCGATTGATGGTGGTTGGGGTATGAATAGCAGAAAAGCTTTAACAAACTTTCAAGCTATGCACAATTTGCCTCAAGATGGCAAAATGAGTGATAAAGTTTGGGAGTTACTGAATAAAAATATTCCAAGCGACCAGCCCGTGTTAATTAATTACACGATTACTAGTGCAGATGTGAAAGGTCCATACATATCAACGCCAAGTAGCAGCGCAGAAAAATCAAAGTTAAAAGGTTTGTATTATCAAGATATTTATGAAATGTTAGCAGAACGTTTTCATATGGACGTTAATTATCTAAAGAAACTCAATGCTAATAAAAAGTTTAAAGCAGGGGAAACCATCACTGTATTTAATACAGGTAAACCATTAGAGGAAAAAATTACGCGTATCGTTGCGAATAAAGCAGATAGAATTTTGTATGTGTACAACGGTAAAAAACTAATTGCCACATACCCAACAACTGTCGGTAGTTCTAGTACACCATCGCCAACGGGTACACATAAAATTGTTAATCGGGTAAAAAATCCTTGGTATAAAGCAACTGTTGAAGGAGGAGAAAAAGGTAAACAAGTGTTTATGTTGCCCCCAGGTCCTAATAGCCCTGTTGGTGTGGCATGGTTAGGTTTATCAAAACCATCATATGGTATTCATGGTTCACCAATTCCAGAAGGCATTAGCCGACAAGCATCACATGGCTGTGTTCGTCTAACGAATTGGGACGTTTTAGAAGTATTTGCCAATGTTGATGTAGGTACAGTGGTCGAATTTCAATAAAGCATTTTAGCAAAAGATGCTTATTTAGATTTAGTTTTACTAAATAAGCATTTTTTATATTTTTATTATTCTGATTTTGCAATACCTAACGTTTGCATTTTTTTGGTAACAATCCAAGAAATTGGTAATGATAAGATAAGACCAACAATAGCAACAGTGATAATGTGAGGGATTTCATCATAACCAATTACTAACGCAATTGTCATTAAAATACCAATCGTTGTACCAGATGCAATGGTAAAAATAACACTCAATAACAGCCAATTCATACTAAATCCTCTTATATATTGTGGATATGCTATTTATACGCTAAATTATAGCTTTTGAAAAGGAAAAAAAAGATTAGATGCTTGACAATCCCCTTACTTTTTTTCATAAGAAATATTCTGCAAATTATGTTACAATATAATATTTTTTAGTAACTGATGTAAGCTTGTGTTACACTTAATTGATATTATCAGATATAATGCCTGTGAATACATTTTCATGGATAAATCGCTATGAACGTGACAGACACATCAAACATCTTACAAACTCGTAATTTTAATTTAAAAACGATAGTGGTAAAAATCGGCTCATCATTATTAACAAATAATGGTCGAGGATTAGACCGTACCTCAATTTATGAGTGGGCAAAGCAAATTGCCAAATTACACAATCAAGGCTATCAAGTATTATTAGTGTCTTCAGGGGCAATCGCTGAAGGTGTCGTGCGTATGAACCTTGAAGAGCGTCCAAAAAAATTACAAGCATTACAAGCGTGTGCAGCCATTGGGCAGATGGGTTTGATTGAAACATGGTGGTCAGCTCTTATTCAATATGGTGTGCAAAGTTCTCAACTTTTGCTAACACATGATGACCTTGCTAATCGAGTACGTTATTTAAATACCGCTAATGCGTTAAATCAATTATTAGATTGGCGGGTATTACCTGTCATTAATGAAAATGATACAGTTAGTATTGATGAAATTAAGTTTGGCGATAATGATAGTTTAGGGGCGATGGTCGCCACGATGGTAAAGGCAGACTTATATATTATCTTAACTGACCAACAGGGCGTATTTACGGATAATCCTCGAACTAATCCAAATGCAACTTTAATTCATACTGAACGGGCGATGGCAGATTATTTATTTGATATTGCTGGGGAAGGTGGCAAGCTTGGCAGTGGTGGTATGTTTACCAAAATTCGAGCGGCTCGGTTATCGGCGATGGGTGGTTGCCCAACAGTTATTGCCAGTGGCACGATTGATAATGTGATTACTCGGGTAGTAGCAGGAGAACAGATAGGTACATTATTGACGACTAATGAAGCAGATAAATTAATTGCGAAAAAACAATGGTTAGCGGCACATTTACGCATGGCAGGCAAGCTGATTATTGATGATGGGGCTGTCGAGGCAATTGTTAATAATGGTAAAAGTTTATTATCTGTTGGGGTTGTAGAAATTCAAGGTGATTTTGATAATGGCGATGTTGTGGAATGTGTCAATTCTCAAGGGGTGAGAGTTGCCGTTGGACAGGTGAGTTATTCTGCTCGAGAAGCCAAACAGTTATTAATTGAGCGACAGCATCAAAATCCTGTGATTATACATCGTGATAATATGGCGATAATTGTTTAATTTGTATCATGATATATTGATACAATAGGCTAGATTAAGGTTTAAAAAATGTCGAATAATTTTCCTGCTCTAAAAAATGACCGTTTATTAAAAGCTATTCGCTTTGAAAAAATTGATACAACACCTGTTTGGATGATGCGACAGGCAGGACGTTATCTGCCAGAATATAAAGCAACTCGAGCAGAAGCTGGCGATTTTTTAAGTTTATGTAAAGATGTAGATAAGGCAACAGAAGTCACATTGCAACCATTTCGCCGTTTTGACTTAGATGCTGGGATTTTGTTTAGCGATATTTTAACCATTCCTGATGCGTTGGGTTTAGGTTTATATTTTGAAACAGGCGAAGGTCCAAAATTTAAAAAAACTGTGCGTAGCCTTACTGATGTAGAAGCCTTGCCTGACGTTGATATGGCAGATGCACTAGATTATGTGATGAAAGCCGTGACTAATATTCGTCATGAATTGAATGGATTAGCACCTTTATTTGGTTTTTCAGGTAGTGCATGGACATTAGCGACATATATGGTTGAAGGTGGTAGCTCTAAAGAGTTTCGTCATACCAAAGCCATGTTATACAGTGAACCTGCCACATTACACGCATTATTAACTAAATTAACCAAAGCGATAGTCGATTATTTATCAGCTCAAATTCAGGCTGGTGCTCAATTAGTACAAATTTTTGATAGCTGGGGCGGTGCATTGGCTCATCGTCAATTTATTGAGTTTTCTCATCAATATAATTATCAAGTAGTGCAGGCATTGAAACAGCGTCACCCTGATGTGCCTATTGTGCTATTTACTAAAGGTGGTGGATTGTGGCTAGATATTCAGGCAGAAAGCGGAGCAAATGCGTTAGGACTAGATTGGACAATGCCACTAAATACAGCAAGACAAATTGTTTCTCAAAAATCTATTGCATTACAAGGTAATCTCGACCCTGCGACATTATTTGCTAGTCCTGAAGAAATTACCCGACAAACGCATTTGATGTTAGCTGATGCCTATGCCAACGGGGTAAAAACAGGTTATATTGCTAATCTTGGGCATGGCATTAATCAGTGGGTCAATCCAGACCATGCAAAAGCCTTTATTGACGCAGTACACAGTTATTCAATTAATTAATTTTTTATCAAATATCAGTTAGGTAAAGTTTATGATAAAAGTAGCCATTGTTGGTGGAACAGGTTATACGGGGGTTGAGTTAATTCGATTATTATCACAACACCCAAATGCAGAAATTGTATTGCTGACCTCTCGTAGTGAGGCAGGCAAGCGAGTTGATAGCATTTTTCCAAGCTTACGAGGCGTTAGCGACTTAGTATTTTCTGATTTAGATGAAAATCAATTAGCCAAATGTGATGTAGTATTTTTTGCTACACCGCATGGCGTAGCAATGCAACACGCTCGTTTTTTAGTGGAAAATAATACTAAGGTCATTGATTTAGCTGCAGATTTTCGTTTACAGTCTTTGGCGGATTTTGAAGCATGGTATGGAATGCAACATAATTGTATAGACTTATTAGAAAAATCTGCCTATGGATTGCCTGAAATTAATCGACAAGCTATTGCCCAAGCTGATATTATTGGTAATCCAGGTTGTTACCCAACCACAGCAATTTTGGGATTAAAGCCATTAATTGAATTACAAAATTCTCGTGGTCAAGCTTTAATTGAACCTTGGATTGTTATCGATGCAAAATCAGGGGTTTCTGGGGCAGGTCGTCAGGCAAAACTCAATTTAAATTTTAGTGAAACTTCAGATAATTTTTCGGCATATGGGGTAGCAGGGCATCGTCATTTACCCGAAATTGAACAAGGGATTCATCGCCTATTAGCTCAAAATAGTCATAATGTACAATATCATGATATTCGTTTTGTACCACATTTAGTACCAATGATACGAGGTATGTTTACCACAATTCATATACGTTTAACACAGGCAGGACAAGCTATTGATTTGCAACAACTTTATGAAAATAGCTATCAAAATGAATATTTTATTGATGTATTGGCAAAAGGACAATATCCAGATACTCGTAGCGTCAGAGCGAGTAATCGACTACGCATCGCAGTACAAACTTTGGAAAATTCTGCGATGGCAACAATTTTGGTTGTGCAAGATAATCTCGTCAAAGGGGCATCAGGTCAGGCTGTACAAAATATGAATATTTTATTTGGTTTGCCTGAAAATACAGGGCTAACGCTTGCACCTGTTGTGCCTTAACTCCATGAAAAAAAGGATTATTTAGTTTATTAAATGATAATCATTTACCATAGTTTTGTTTTAAATGCTTGAAAACTATTACATTTAAGTAGATAATGCCTTTTTGAATTTGTCAGGTGGCTACTTTGATGTTGTGGCATGGTGGTTTTTTGTCCTTCATCAAGGTGAAAAAATGTTTGTATTCTTCTGATACAAAAGAGAATATTTATGGGTTTATTTTTCTTAAATAACAACAAAGTAGCAACATCAACACCGAATAAAGGACAAAAAATCATTAAATCATTCCAAAAAGGCAATGTCTCTGGAATATTTATTGCATTTGGTGTCAGTTTATTATTGGTCGCCTTAGTTGCATTGATTTTTGGGCAACGCATAGGCTATCAACAAGGTATCAGTTATGCTGATGAAAAAGCAAAAAAAGAGGCTGATGGCGAAGAGGTCTCTAGTCGAAACATTAAAGCACTCAAGTTAAAAACCCAAGTTTTACAAGGGCAACTTGAAACAGCCGAACAAGAACGTGATATTAGTTTAAATAATTTGGCTGATTTACGAGAAAATCTACAAAAGTTAGAAGTGACGAATTTGCAATTACGTCAAAATAATGAAGTATATACCAAAGTATTGGCAGAACAAGGAGGTATTCCATTACAAATTATTGGTGCAAAAATTGCCCCATTGCCTGAAAATGCTTATGAATATCGTTTTGATGTGGCAATGCTTGATAAAAATAATAAAAGTAAAAAATTGACAGTAACATTAACTTTATTAGACGAAGTGAATATGGTTGATGTACCATTAGAGCCAAAAACCTATGATATTCATGGTGTTGCTCGTATTCGTGGACGGTTTTTAATGCCAAAAGGCTTTAATCCAAAACAAGCCAAGCTTGAAATTCAAGTTGATGAAGAAATCGTTGAGCAAATTTATAATTGGCAATTGGGTAAACCTGTAGATAACATGCCTTATTCCTTAGAAGAAACCCCAGCAACTGATCATCGTCCGATTGATGGCGAAGTCAAAGTGACCAGTAAGGTTGAAAAACAGCCAAATGAACCGTCTGAAAACTCTTCAGATACCAGCAAGAAAACTAGTGAATAATGAAATCAATGTATCATGTTAAACAATAATCGTAAACTTATGATAATGCCTGTTTTAACTTCAACATTTCCCTATTATATGCAAGAACAACACCGCCCAGAGCCAGAAGAAGTGTCAGATGTTGAAGTTAGCTTAGCTGACCCAGAGCTGAAAAGACCTAGCTTATATGCGGTGGTTATGTATAATGATGATTATACACCAATGGATTTTGTGGTAGAAATTTTACAAAATTATTTTAATCATCATTTAGAAAAAGCTGTCGAAATTATGCTGACCATTCATCATCAAGGTAAAGCAATTGTAGGTATCTATCCTAAAGATATTGCCGAAACAAAATCTATTCAGGCTAATCATTTAGCACAACAGGCAGAATATCCATTATTAACAATGGTTGAACCACAAGGTGATAATTAATACTAGACAACATTTTTAAAATATGCTATGTTGAAAAATATAATATATAATAATCCAGAGTTTTAAAAATGTTAAAGCAAGCGATATTATTAACTATAACAATGTTAAGCTATTCTACAGCATTAGCGAGTAATAATATTGCATTATGTTTAACTAAAGCCTACCCAGAAATTAAATCAGTTCAACAAGGCATTATTACTTTTAATAATCAAAAAACTTTAGCCATTGGGCAAGTGTCAAACTTACCTTTTAGCCAACGTTTAAATAAAGCGAGTGTCGCTGACCAGTTGTCACAATCATATCCATTAAATTTTAGCATACCAAAACAATACCAAGATGCAGGACGTTTAAGAAATGATGATTTTTTTAAATTCATGTATGGGACATCATTAGCAGAAGTTAATAAAAATATGGTTTCTGTTTATTGGAAACCAGCAAATTCTAAGGTAAAATTTAATCGACTTAATGGTGCATCGGAGCAATTACAAAAAGTTGGCAATGAAATTGCGAATGACCCAACATTGGTAAAATATGTTAATCAATCATTAGGGACATTAAATTTTAGAAAAATTGCTGGTACAAATCGATTAAGCTCGCATAGTTTTGGTGTGGCGATTGATTTTCAATTGCCTAAACATTTACATAAATATTGGCGTTGGGATGGCTGTAAGTCTGAAGATGTGGTTTGCCCTTATCCAAAACAATTGATGGCAGATGAAAAATTACAAAAAATTGTGAAAATTTTTGAAAAATATGGTTTTATTTGGGGTGGTAAATGGGCAAGTTATGACTCTGTACATTTTGAGTATCGTCCCGAATTGCTCATTCCAGAATGTAGAAAAATTAGTTTGTAGTAACATGGTCGTTAAGTATATAGGATTAAATGAGGAGATGAGGTAATGAAAATTAAAGCATTTATGTTAGCAACCGCAGTGTTATTAGGGTTATCTACCACAGGACATGCAAGATTGGTATGTAGCTATCAGACATTAATTAATGACCAAGATAAATATAATAGTGTTGGCAAATCATTGATATATTTAGCGAATGATAAAATAAGCTTTGCGGCAATTTTACGTCAAGACCGAGCAAATTATTATACTGGAAACGCAGATTATCAAATTGAAACTGCTGGCAGATGTGACTTAAATACGGTAAAAAAACGGGCTAACTTTGAAAAGAAAATTCAAAAAAGTCAAATATCACCTGATGTCATGCAAACATTAATTCATGGTACTGGTATATTACAAGTGAATGTGTATGCAAACACTGTCAATGTAGAATTTCTTGAAGGTTGGGAAAATGATGAAGTAGCTCCTGAGCCTGAAGATGATTACAGTGATAATAACGAATATAATGAATATAACAATGAACATGATGACAGCACTAATGAATATGATGATGGGGCAGTTGGTTAAATAATAAACATGGAGAATGACTATGAAAAATAAGTTATTATTAATGGCAGTTTTGTTGATGTCGCCAATGTTTGCAATGGCGGGTGATGGTTATTTATGTAGTTACACTGCCTATATTTCTTCAAAAGATAAAGTCAATAGTTCGGGTAAACGTCTAGCCAGTGGTGTCAATAAATCCAGTGTCGCGGCAATTTTACGTCAAGACCGAGCAAATTTTTATCGTTTTGGTAAGGTAGATGGAGCAGATACTTCAGATTGTATGGGGCATTCAACAGATGGTCGAGCTAGATTAGAACGATTAGTCAGACAAAGTGATATATCGCAATCGACGATGAGACGCATTGTGAATGGTAATCCTGTGATTAATGTCGAAATATATCGTAATTTTGTTTATATTTATCCTGAAACACGTTAAATTATTAATCTTTCATAATCATACTCAACCTAATCGGTATAAATAACAGTTTGGGTTGAGTATCGTTTTTTCTTGATGATGTCCCCTTGATTTCATTAGTGTTAAACACAATATTATTCTAAATGAAAAAAATAAGGAAGTATTATGTTGAGTCGTCAATTAGAAAACACCATTCAACAAGCGGTGACATTTGCAAAACAACAATCGCATGAATATTTGACTATTGAACATTTATTGTTAGCGTTATTAGATAATGAAAATGCCGTTGAAGCATTGCTTGCCTGTGGGGCAGATATTAGTAAACTTGCAGAAGAATTGCGACAATATATTGATAAACATACGCCTTGTGTTGCAGATAAATTAGATTTTTCGCCTAAAACAACTTTAGGCTTTGACCGTATTTTACAGCGAACGATTTTTCATGTGCAATCTAGCAATAACAGTCGTAAAGTCGAAGGCTCAGATATTTTGGTATTGATGTTTTCTGAACGAGATAGTTATGCTGTATATCTATTGAAAAAACAAGGGATTACCCGTTTAGAATTGACTCAATATTTGTCACATGGACGAGATAACAAAGAAGAAATCGAAAAAAACTTGTTAGCTGACGATGAAGATAAATCAGTAAAAATTAAAAAAAATTCATTGGCTGAATTTGCAGTTAATCTAAATGAAAAAGCTTTATCTGGTCAGATTGACCCATTAATTGGCAGGCAGGCAGAAGTTGAACGAACTGCTCAAATTTTGTGCCGTCGGCGTAAAAATAATCCATTATTAGTTGGTGACCCTGGTGTGGGTAAAACTTCTGTGGTTGAAGGGCTGGCGTGGCTAATTGTTAATAAAAAAGCCCCAAAACCCTTGTTAGATAGTGAAATCTATAGTTTAGATATTGGTTCGTTAATTGCTGGAACTAAATATCGTGGTGATTTTGAAAAAAGAATAAAAGCCTTATTAAATGAAATAAAACAAAAACCTAATGCGATTTTATTTGTTGATGAAATTCATATGATTATTGGGGCTGGTTCCTCAATGAATAGTAATATGGACGTATCAAATTTAATTAAACCAGCCTTAGCCAATGGTGATTTACGATGTATTGGTTCAACGACTTTTACTGAATATCGACAAGTTTTTGAAAAAGACCATGCGTTATCACGGCGTTTTCAAAAAATAGATATTAATGAGCCAAGTGTTGAAGATACGATTGATATTTTGCGAGGATTGAAAGAAAAATATGAGCAATTTCATCAGGTTAAATACACAGATGATGCGTTAAAGAGTGCGGTTTATTTGTCTGTTAAACACATTCATGAGCGATTTTTGCCTGATAAAGCCATTGATGTTGTAGATGAAGCGGGTGCTTTTGTACGCTTGCAAAACCATAAAAAATCCTCAAGCAATGCAATGACTGATAGTCCCATTATCATTGACGTGATGGCAATTGAAAAAATTGTGGCAAAAATTGCCCGTATTCCTGAAAAATCCGTTTCAAATGATGATAAAGCTGTTTTACAATATTTAGAGCGAGATTTAAAACGTCTGGTATTTGGACAAGATGAAGCGATTAAAACTTTAGCAGATGCAATCAAACTATCACGGGCAGGTTTAAAACCTGATGATAAGCCGATTGGCTCATTTATGTTCGCAGGTCCGACAGGGGTAGGTAAAACTGAAGTTAGCCGACAATTAGCCAATTTATTGGGTATTGAATTAGTGCGTTTTGATATGTCAGAATATATGGAGGCTCACACCGCATCAAGATTGATAGGTGCTCCTCCAGGTTATGTGGGATTTGACCAAGGTGGACTATTAACTGAAAAAATTAATCAATTTCCGCATTGTGTCTTGTTACTTGATGAAATTGAAAAAGCTCACCCCGATGTATTTAATTTGCTATTGCAAGTGATGGACCATGGTTCATTGACGGATAACAACGGAAGAACTGCCAATTTTAAACAAGTCATTTTAATTATGACTACCAATGTGGGTGCAGATAGTATCAGCCGTAATAGTATGGGTTTTACCCAACAAGACCATAGTAAAGATAATAGCGAGGCAATCAAACGGGTATTTACACCAGAATTTCGTAATCGATTAGATGCAACTATTCATTTTAATGCCCTTGATAAACAAGTGATTATTTCAGTGGTTGATAAATTTTTAGTTGAATTACAAGCTCAACTTGATGATAAAAAAGTGATACTAGAAATTGATGATGAGGTGAAAATTTATCTGGCAAATAAAGGTTATGACCGCTTGATGGGTGCAAGACCAATGAGTCGTTTAATTCAAGACGAAATTAAAAAACCATTGGCAGAAATGATTTTATTTGGTGATTTAGTCGATGGAGGCGTAGTTTCTGTACGTCTTAATGCCAATCAAACAGGTATTGAAATTAAAAATATTCAACAAAAAGCCACAGAAAAATTGTGATTTTTGCCAAAAAATTGATTATATTAATAATAAACGTAACATTAATGAACATTGATAGTTTTAAATCAATGTTCAGTCTTTATTGTTTTTCAAATTTTTTTATAAGTAACAATGATGAGATAAAACAATGAGTACAGTAACTACAACAACAATTGCATTATTGATTGATGCAGAAAATACATCACCACAACATATGGATATGGTAATGAATTACCTAAAAAATATTGGTGATGTTGTTATTCGCCGAGCCTATGCCAACTGGGGCAAATCCAACATGCAAAGCTGGCGAGAAGCCGTTATTTATCATGGATTGACCACTATTCAACAATTTGACCATTTAAGTGGTAAAAATTCAAGTGATATTGCCATTAGTATTGATGCAATGGATTTGTTATATAGCAAAAATATTCACATTTTTTGTTTAGTATCATCTGACAGTGATTTTACCCCATTATGCTTACGCTTGCGAGAGCATGGTAAAAAAGTGATTGGTATGGGTGGTATGAACAGCTCAAAATCACTAGTCAATGCCTGTACAGAATATAAATTTTTTGTTAAAGAAACTAGTTTACCAGAAATTGTCAAAGCACCTGTTGTACAATCTAGTAATAAAACCAAACCAGACCCCAATAAAGACAAAGAATTAATAAATTTACTTCATCGAGTGATTAATGAAAAACAAGTGGGAGGCTTAGTCAATATTGCGGTAATTGGTACAGAAATTCGTAATCACCCAAAAATCAACATTGAAAAATATGGTTATAGTAAAATCAGTGATTTAATGCGAGTTTTAAATGATTTTGAAGTAATTTTACAAGGTACATCGACATTGATGGTGAAAAAAAGCAAACAATCTCAACATCATGACGATTACAATACGACAAAAGTTAATATTTTAGATGGTCAATCAGGTGAAGTGTTACTTAAAGATGTAGGGCTAACGAATGCTATTAGTAATGCTATTGTTCTGTATCAAAAAGAAGGCTGGGCGGATATTAATCAAGTTGCTAATCATGTTAAAGATACTTATGGTATTGTCAGTACGCAATATGGTTATGCAAATATGGAAGAATTACTGAAAAATTTAACATTATTTCGACTAAAAAAAGAACAAGGCGTAGTTTTAGTCTGTGATACTCGACTTGATAATGAAGAAAATGGCAAAACAGAAGAAGTTTTAGTAACCAAATTAAGTAAAAAGGAATTACAACAACAAGTTGATTTGATTAGTGCGATTGATAGTGCCATTGCCAAACATCAAGAAAATGCAGGCTGGGCAAGATTGACCAATGTTGGCACCGAATTAAAAGAACAAGGCTTTCAGGCAAAACAATATGGTTATAAAACGTTAAGTGAAATGTTAAAAGTGATAGGCTGGTTTGAAATGAAAAATCAAGATAACGTTTCCTATGTTAAAGACCCAATGGCAAAGCCTGTGAAAAAAATGCAAAACCCATCGCAACTTGACGCATCTGTGGACGACGAGCATACAAAAGCATTATCTAAGCCTAGCACTCAAGAAGTCGAAGACTTGACAACAAGTATCACTGAAACAAATAATTTATCTGATGACGAACCAATAGTAACCATAGAAAATATAGAAGAACAGGCGGATGAGGGGCAAACAGCCACGCTTGAAGTGATGGATTTTGAAATTGCTAGCCCTGAAATATGTCATGATAATCATGATGAAACAGTGCCAGAGATAGCAGATGTTATTGAAGAGCAAACCATAAGTCAGGTCGTCCCTGATAGTCATCAACCTGAGCAAAATCAACAACAGTCTAGTGAACAGCCAAAAGATGTGTTAGATGAATTAATAGATGTGTTACAACAGATAGATAATGAAGTCGTGCTAGAAAACGAAACGACAGATGATGTTAATTTAGAGAATGATGCAGAAAATTCAACAATTTATCTTGAAAATTTGATAACGGTTATTGATGAAGCAATTATCAGTAATCAACGGGCAGATGGGTGGACAAGTGTTAGTAATGTTAGTACACAAGTTAGAAAACAATTAGGCTTTGGTAGCCAAAGTTTAGGTTATCGAACATTTGCCGATTTAATTGCCGATTTATCTGGTTATGAAATGCAGAAAAAAGGGCGAATTTGGCTAGTAAAAATGGTTGAAAATAAGCCACAAAAACAGGAAAATTAATATTTCATTTAAGTGGAATAGAGAGTGTAATAATATGCCAAATTTAACCCCTGAACAACAAAAAATTTTAGAAAAAGTACGAATGCCAGAAGATTGGAAGCAAGCTCTTGCAGAAGAATTAACCAGCGAAAATATGGAAAAAATCCGAGTATTTTTAAGAGCACAATATGCCCAAGGTAAAACTTTGTATCCGCCTGCAAGTTTGATGTTTAATGCGTTTGATTTAACCCCTTTGTCTAAAGTAAAAGTAGTGATTTTAGGACAAGACCCCTATCATGGAGCGGGGCAGGCAATGGGATTGTCATTTTCTGTGCCAAAAACTATACCAACCCCACCATCATTGGATAATATTTTAAAAGAGTTATCCACAGATTTGGGCATTCCGCCATCAAAGCATGGCGACTTAACTTATTGGGCGGAGCAAGGTGTACTGTTATTAAACAGTATGTTATCGGTAGAGGCTGGGCAGGCAGGCAGTCATCAAAAAATCGGTTGGGAAAAATTTACTGATGCAGTGATTGAGGCTGTTAATACACATTGTCAGCATTGCGTTTTTATTTTGTGGGGAAGCTATGCCAAAAAGAAAGGGCGTTTTATTGACACCAATCGTCACTTAGTATTAACAGCGACCCACCCATCACCATTGGGAGCAAATCAAGGCGGATTTTTTGGTACAAAGCCGTTTTCAAAAGCCAATGATTATTTAATAGCTCATGGTAGATTACCGATTGATTGGCAGTTACCACAGTGAGTTTTACCTCATTAGAGCAGAGTTTTATGCAAATTGCCTTGTCCTGTGCCGAATATGGGGCAAGGCTTGGAGAAGTACCTGTTGGAGCTGTGGTAGTTTATCAAGGGAAAATCGTTGCTACGGGATTTAATCAACCGATTGATAAATATGATGCCACTGCCCATGCAGAAATTATAGCTATTCGGCGAGCCTGTCAATATTTTCGTAATTACCGATTACCGACAGGTTGTGAATTATTTGTGACTCTTGAACCTTGTACCATGTGTTTAGGAGCAATCATTCATGCTCGTATTTCCCGATTAATATTTGCTACACCTGAACCGAAGGCAGGCATGATTGTTAGTCAGCAACAATTTAGTGAACAGACTTTCTATAATCATCATTTACAAATTCAGCAAGGTTTATTAGAAAACGAAAGCCGTTCTCTACTACAAAACTTTTTTCGAGAACGGCGACGTATTAAGAAAAATAATAAGAATTTAACTTAAAAATTACTTTTCTAAAATTGCAACAACGCCTTGCCCGCCTGAGGCACAGATTGAAATTAATGCCCGACCACCGCCTTTTTGGTCGAGTAATTTTGCAGTTGTGGCTAAAATACGTCCGCCAGTGCCTGCAAATGGATGACCACATGCCAATGATGAGCCATTGACATTTAATTTACTACGGTCAATTGAGCCAAGAGCTTTATCTAAACCTAAACGTTCTTTGCAAAAAGTCTCACTTTCCCAAGCGGATAACGTGGATAATACTTGTGAAGCAAATGCCTCATGAATTTCATAAAAATCAAAATCTTGTAAAGTCAAACCTGCTCGAGCCAATAAGCGAGGCACAGCGTAAACAGGAGCCATCAATAATCCTTCAGTTACGCCAGCTTTGCCAATAAAATCAACGGCAGAAGTTTCTTGATGGGTTAAATATGCCAATGGCTTGAGTTGATGAGCTATTGCCCAATCATCACTCGCCAAAAGAACACAAGAAGCCCCATCAGATAACGCTGTGGAATTGCCTGCGGTCATGGTTGGGTTAGCATTTTTTTTACCAAATACCGGTTTTAACGATGCCAATTTTTCTAGGGTCGTATCAGGGCGTAAATTGTGGTCACGGGTCAGACCTTTATATGGTGTAATTAAATCATCAAAAAAACCTTCATCATAAGCTCGAGCCAAATTTTGATGACTATTAAAGGCTAATTCGTCTTGAGCTTCTCGAGAAATACCCCATTCAAGAGCAGTAATTGCCTGATGTTCCCCCATCGATAAACCTGAACGTGGTTCGCTATTTTGTGGTGTGTCTAATAGTTGTTTTATATTAATGTTTAATAATGCTTGTAAGCGTTGCTTATTATTTTTGGCATAATTTAATTGTAATAACGCTTTACGCAAACCATCACCAATCGAAATCGGTGCATCTGATGCTGTGTCTACGCCACCTGCAATGCCTGAGTCAATAATTCCTAATGCAATTTTGTTACTAACTGCAAATACTGACTGTAAGCCCGTGCCACACGCCTGTTGAATATCATAAGCTGGCGTTTGTGGACTTAAGGCGGTACTTAATACACATTCACGGGTTAAATTAAAATCTCGACTATGTTTTAATACAGCACCAGCAACGACTTCACCTAAACGTTCGCCTTGTAAATTAAATCGTTCAACTAAGCCATTTAATGTTGCAGTTAGCATATCACTATTACTTACATTAGCATAAGGTCCATTGGAACGGGCAAACGGAATGCGATTTCCGCCTAAAATCGCAACTTTGCGAGGCGTTTGGATTGTCATTATCATATCCTTTTAAAAGTAGGTTGATTGTCTAAAAGATGGTTAATAGTAGCATAAGTTTTGAAAAATACATAAATTTATAACAAATTTTTATCTATTGAATATTTATTTATAAGATAAAGTTTTGTTATCATACCCTATATGATGATGAATGTAACAAAAAAAGGATAAATAATATGTCAGACCGCTATCGTGGCTTTGTACAATCGACCGTTGGTAAAAAAGTCGCACAAAATTTGGGATTGCCGATGCCTGTTGAATTGGAACGTTATCAGGCGGGAAAAAATTGGGTTGATGGTAGCATAATTGTTGGTGCAAGTAATCAATCGATTTTTTTTGATAGTATCATAAAAATCTTGGATAATATTCAAGCCAATGTTTATCATTTACATGACATACCAGAACAAAAGTTAATTAATATTACCAGCCATCAAAGTAATTTACAGCATAAAGTAGCAATTTTTGACGCTTCAGGCATTCAAAATTCTAGCGAATTAAAACAAGTATATGAATTTTTTCACCCAATCGCCCGTGCTATTGAAAAATCTGGACGTGTGATAATTGTCGCTCGCTTGCCTGAAGACTGCGACACTATCAAACAAGCCACAGCTCAACGAGCATTAGAAGGGTTTGTTAAATCTGTAGGCAAAGAATTTAAACGTGGAATTACTAGTCAATTAATTTATCTTAAACAAAATGCTAAAAATCAATTAGAAACAACATTACGTTTTTTCATATCGCCTCGCTCAGCATATGTTTCTGGACAAGTGATACGTATTCAAGAAGGACTAAATAATCAAGAGAATTTTAACTGGAATAAGCCACTTGCGAGTAAAACGATTTTAGTCACGGGGGCAAGTCGTGGTATTGGAGAGGCAATAGCACGAGTATTGGCACGAGATGGGGCGTATGTGATTTGTTTAGATATGCCAAGTCAGCAGGCGGAATTACAAAAATTGGCTGGGGAGATTGGTGGTGCGACTTTACCATTAGATATTACCGCCAGTAATGCAGGTGAAAAAATTGCCGAAGTGGCAAAAAAACGAGGTTGGCTTGATGGAATTGTCCATAATGCAGGAATAACTCGTGATAAAACCCTTGCGAAAATGGATGAAAGCATGTGGGATAGTGTGATAAATGTCAATCTAACGGCAGAAGAGATGATAAATGATTATTTATTAAGTCATCAAGTGTTCAATCATAATGCACGAATTATTTGTGTTTCATCAATTAGCGGAATTGCAGGTAATTTAGGGCAAACAAATTATGCAATGAGTAAGGCTGGCGTGATTGGTATGGTGCAGGCATTAGCACCCACGTTAAAAAATGCCATTACCATCAATGCTGTTGCTCCAGGGTTTATCGAAACACAAATGACAGCTAAAATCCCATTTGCAATTCGTGAGGCTGGTCGTAGAATGAATGCAATGAGTCAAGGTGGATTACCTGTTGATGTGGCAGAAACGATAGCTTGGCTTGCCTCACCTGCTTCTAGTGGTATCAATGGTAATATTGTGCGGGTATGTGGACAAAGTGTATTGGGAGCATAAATTTTAATCATGTTATCATAAAATGCCCCCATCTAAAAAGATGGGGACAGATTGATTATGATGCAGGCTGAATATCTAATTTAAATACCCAATTTGTAGCAGTTGTTGGTGAATTGACATTGTTATACTGAATGTCAGTTAGTCGTATTCTAGCATAACTATTACCTTCTGCTGAACGAACTAATGCACCTTTTGCAGTAGCTTCAGGTTTCGCTGATAATTTATGTGTTGTACCATCATAAGTATACCAGCCATAATCTAAAGCAGGATAAGTGCCTGTATACGCAGGATTTAACAAAGAACCAGCAGTATCAATAACCCATGTATTTCGTCCACTTGGTAACGTATAATTGGCAACATCTTTTAAATCAGCCAAAGTTGCTTCACTATTATCACTGATGAATTTTGCTTCAATTACATTGCCTTGGCTGTCATAATAACCAGTAGGTGTTTTTGCTAAAAATCCGCCGACCTTTGCTGTGCCTGATACACCACCATTGAGTTTAATATTCATACGCTGTAATGCAATATGCCAATCACCATCACTGGTTGTTGTTTCCCCCGTTGCTAAATTAATATATGTCCATGTTGCTGTTGAACTGGCATCAAATTGTTTTGTCAGTACTTTTTCAGGTAAAGCAGTATCAATCCAGCGTAAAGTTGGATATCCTGAAGTTGAACCCTTATAATAATTAATAACTTGTAGTGCATAAATCGGCATTTGTACACTACTTTCAGTGGCTGAATTTGTATTATCTGTGGTAATTAAATAAACTCGATTATTTGGGAATAATTGATGTGTACCTTGAATGTTGTATTCATACCAAGGTTTATTGCTAAAAATTGTAGCACTACTATCAGCTTGATAATGATGAGTAATATTACGTTGAGATAAAGGGTCTTGAGTAGCATTGGTAAACTGTTTTAGATTTTGCCAATCTATCAAACCAAAGACACCACCTTTCCCTGTGCCACTTGTACCACTATTTGACCAAAGCTTTACCGAGCGGGCTTGATTATCAAATTTAATATCCCATGTATTACTAGTTGTACAATTTACTTCTGCCTGTAAATCAAAATCATAACAAACAGTTCCAGTATTTGTGCTATTAATCACCCAATCAACACTTGTATTAAAACCAGTGGTTGTTAGTGTGGTTGAAGAGCTATTAGAGTTAGAACTAGTAGTAGTTGATGTACTGCCACTATCACCACCACATGCTGTCAAACTCATTGCTAATGTACAGCTTGTAAGCATCATAAGATAAGTTGAAAAAGTTTTTTGTTGCATAAAAAATACCCTCTAGACAATTAAACACATTTAAAAACTATAAGTTAAACCAAATAACCATTGGCGATTATCAATTGGGCGTTGGTCATTAGTGACAACAGGATTACGTTGCACATCAAACAGATTATTAATAGCAGTGTATAATGTTAAAAAAGGTGTGGCTTGATAATTTAATTTATTATCAAATGTCCACCAAGCAGGTGAATACATGCCATTTGCACTACTAACTAAATGCTTTGATTCATAATTTAATCGAGAAATTAACTGTAATTTATCAGTTAGATATTGATTTAAACTTAACATTATTTTATGTTTTGGACGTGATACTAATTCAGTATTGGTTTGCTTATTGTGAGTATGAGTATAGGTATAATTGGTTTGTAACTGATAATCATCGAATAAATACCATGTTAAACCGATGTCGCCACCATAAGTTGTTGCTTCTTTAGCATTGGTATAATAATAAATTGCAATATTACCATCATAAGTTGCATTATTTTCATCAGTTTGAATAAGGTTTTTAACATCGTTATAAAACGCATTAGCAGTTATGATAAAGTTTTTTGATAATTGTCCATGATAGCCAAGCTGATAACTATTTGAAGTTTCAGGTTGCAAACTTGGATTACCCATGACTTTATAGCCAAGATTACTATGGTCAAACACATAATGTCGCTCTTTTAGATTTGGTACACGATAACCTTGCCCAACACTAGCTCGCCAAATGTGTTGAACCCCATTTTTGGCGACATGATTATATTTAACCGCAATTTTTGGTGCTATATGCTGACCAAAATCACTATCATATTGATAACGAATACCACTAACTATTTCCCAATTTTTACCAATAAGCCAATCGTCCTGTATATAAAACTCAGTGACATCACGCTTCACATGAGTATTTTGTAACTCACTTATCCCATTTTTAGTTTGTGCGAGTTTATCCTGTTGTGCTTGAGTGCCTATCTGTATTAAATGAGTATGCTTATCAGACATTTTCCAAGATGGTAAATCTAATTGTGCTTGAGCAAAATGCGTATCAATTTTGGTATGTCTATTTGTTTCTAAATAGGGGTTATTTAACAGTTCTAAACTATAAGTATTTGAATTACTTTTATAGTTTTCATATAACAATGACGCATTTAATTTTGCACCTGATAACAATGAATTACTATCAATCAAATAATTTAAACCTGTAGATACTCGTTGTTTATCAATACTTTCATCACGTTGTTGGGGTAAAACACGTTGAGCTACTGTATAATTAAAACGACTTTGGTCATCTTCTTGATAAGAGGTTGCCTCTAGCCAAAACTGTTGATTATCATTATTAACTTGTGGTTGATATAATAATTTGCCTGTCACCTGTGATTGTTCACTAAAATCTTTAATTTTTGCCCAACTTTGAGGATTAATTGTTAAACCATTATCATTTAAATATGAGCCAGATAATCTTGCTAACCAATGACCTTGTTTGTCCAAACGGGCATCAATGCTTGTTTCTACAAACTGTCGGTTATCATCAACTGTATGATTTGATGGATTTTGTTCACCGTTGCTAGCAACTTCTGCTGTCATGCTCCCTGTGATAGGTGCTTCTTGAGATTGCATACGTTTAGTAATGACATTAATAACACCGCCCATTGCTGAACTGCCATACTGAGCAGAAGATGCACCTTGTATAACTTCAATTTGCTCTACATCAATATTTAAATATTGATTTAAATTCACAGTTGAACCAGTGCTGGCAGTAATTGGTAAGCCATCAATCAAAATTAACACTTGGTCACCAGAAAACCCCTGCATAATGACTTCATAACCTGTTTTACCATGAATAGGGCGTAAATATACATTAGGTAATAGCTCTAAAGCTTGTTTTAAAGTTCTAGCATGGTTTTGTTGCAATTGTTGCTGAGTAATTAATGTGACAGGAATAGGTGTATCAGTTAGTTTTTTATTGGTTTTTGTCGCAGTGACTACAATTTTATCAAAATATGCTATAGGTAAATTTTTATCAGAAGTATTAGGTAATTTGGCATTTTCGATGTGGTTATTGCTTGATATATCATCGATTTTTGCAAAACTTGTGGTAGCAATACTTGTCAAAATTAAGGCGGTCATTAAATGATTTAATTTAAATGTATCACAATGAATATATAGCATAAATACACAATACTTAAAAATAGGTCTAAAGGAATACTGACGATTTTATGCGAAATTTTATTTTTAATCAATAATAATTATCATTATCTTTATCATTTTTATTTACAAAATTTATTCAATATTGCATACTATGGCAAGATTTTTGACGCTCATCAGGCAGGAAAGTTACAAATGATTTATTTAAATGCTCAACAAAAAAATCAATCTTTATGGCAGGATTATCAACGGCAGAAAGCCAACAATCCATTATTGTTTCCAATGGAAGGGGCGAAAGAATTGGCTGTTAGTGAATTTGAATTGTTGCTATCATCACCAGATAGTTGCTATATGGGTAGCAATTGTCGAGATGTTTTACAACAATTATCGATTTTTAGTCAATTGGAAAGTATCGTTCGTAATGAGTATGCTGTTCATGAAAAACAAGGTCAGTATCACAATTTAAAGCTATCAGCAACAATGGGGATAATGATAAATATTGGTGGATTAGATTTGCGTTATTTTATTGATAAATGGCAACATATGCTAGCAATAACAGATTTAAGAAATCCAGAAAAACCAAGTTATAGTATTCAATTTTTTGACGATACAGGAAGTGCTATTAAGAAGATATTCTTACGAGATTTATCAAAAAATTCGATTAATTGCTGGTTGAATTTGATTAGTTATCATGCAAGTTCTGCTCCAGTAGAAATTATATTGCAACCTTTAATCAAGCCAATGGTTTGGCAATATTATCAATTGAGCAGTGATGATAAAAAATCTTTACATGATAAATGGTTATCAATGACAGATATTCATCAGTTTTATCATATTTTAAAAAATTTAAATATAGATAGAGCAAGTAGTTATCATCAAGCTCCAGAAAGTATGGCAGTTCAATTAAAACAAGATTGTTTATTACCGTTATTGGAAAAAATAAGAGACAATCAATGTCCAGTGATGATTTTTGTTGGTAATACGGGTGTGGTACAAATTCAAACAGGTACTATTAAACATATTAAGTCTATAGGGGATTGGTTAAATATTTTAGACAAATCACATAATCATTTTACTTTACATGTAAAAGAACGAGCGATTAGTCAATTATGGTGTGTGAAGCGACCAACTAGTGAAGGTATTGTGACTTGTATTGAAGGTTTTGATAGTTATGGACGAAGTATTTTTACTATTTTTGGTGAACGTCAAGAACGTAAAAAAGAGTTAGATATTTGGCGAAATATTACTGATGCGATGATAGAAGATTTTGCATTTGTTGATGTGAGAGATAATTAATTACAGTTGAATTGAATAGTATAGTGGTAAATCTTGATGAAAAATTTGATAGCAAAGCTGAGTATGGGTGTTGGTTTGATGTTGGCAATGATGTCAGCTTCAGCATATGAGCGAATTGTGGCAATGAGTCCTGATGTGGCGGAAATTATTGTGGCGTTGGGAGAGGCAAAAAAGGTCGTTGGTAAAGATGCAGTCGATAAAAATCCTGCATTAAGTCACGCCAAACCAATAGGTATTCATCGTAATTTAACGGCTGATGCGGTGCTGGCTGTCAAACCTGATTTAGCATTAGGTAGTTATATGGTTCAGCCAATAAGTGTTTATCAACGTCTTAACAGCCTGCAAGTGAAAGCAGTCAATGTTGCTCCTAAAGAAGATATTACTACTTTTGCTCAAAGTATTGTTTTAATAGGACAGTATGTAGGCAAACCAATACAAGCAAAACAAATTTCCCAACAGTGGTTAAAAGGAATGTCTGTTAAACCAACAACGCAAAAACGTTATTTGTTAAGTTATGATGGACGAATTGTAGCAGGAAAAGGAACGGCAGGTGATGAGCTAATTCGGAGGGCAGGTGGTATTAATGCCGTGACTGTGTCAGGGTTAAAGCCATTATCTCGTGAAGGTTGGTTATCAGCAAAACCCGATGTGATTATTATTGCTGAGCATAATCAAGCAGTTGTGGGTTCATTGCAAGCTTTTCGTAATCGTCCAGAAATCGCAACTAGCCCTGCTGGTAAACAAGGAAAAGTGTATTTTTGGCCAGCAAATGATTTTTTACGTTATGGCTTAAATTCACCTGAGGTGGTTAATCGGTTACATACTTTAGCAAAATAATGAAGTGAGTAAAAATCATAAATGATTAAATAATAAGTAAACAAAAATGATGCGTTTTATATGGTTATATCTATTTGCAATATTAGCAAGTATGATGATAATTTGGATAAGTTTAGGCGTTGGTTTTGGCGATTGGCAAAATCCTTTAACACTTGATGATACGATATGGCAGTTACGCTACCCTCGAGTTGTGACTGCATTATTGGTTGGTTTGGCATTGTCAGTAAGTGGTACAGCATTGCAAGCATTATTTGAAAATCCTTTGGCAGACCCAAGTTTAATCGGTACCTCTGCTGGTGCATCATTGGGTGTGGTATTGGTGTTATCATTTGGCTGGACAGGGGTAGGTGTGCCTTTGTCAGCCTTTTTAGGTAGTATGTTAATATGTTTACTGATTTTGGCGTGCCATCGTTGGTTGGGTGGTGGTCAAATGGGATTGTTAATTCTAGGATTTGTCATTAGTTCTTTTTGTGGGGCAATCGTTAGTTTAGTATTGTTTTTGTCTGATGATTTGGTATTGCGTAGTGCGACAAATTGGTTATCAGGTAGTATGGCAGAAGCAGGTTTTGTACCATTACGTTATGCAGTTAGTTGTATTATCTTGGGATTATTAATTTTATTGCCTATGGGTCGGCGGTTAGATAGCTTAATGTTAGGGGAAATGACAGCAACATCACTAGGATTGAATGTGGCACTAACTCGTGTTTGGGTGATAACTTCAACCGCATTATTAACAGGGTCTGCGGTGTCATTGGCAGGTATGATTGGTTTTATTGGTATGATGATTCCTAATATTTTAGCAGTGTTATTTGGCGGTGGACGCACTCGATTAATGATTTGGTCTGGTTGGCTGGGAGCAATTTTTTTATTAATCGTTGATAGTGTTGCAAGACATGTTGCTTATCCAATTGATATTCCTGTCGGAATTGTGTTGGCACTATTGGGAGGACCTTTTTTTATCTGGTTATTTATGCAAAGTAGTCGCCGATAATTTTGAGTAATGATTATATGTTAGAAGAAATATTATTTAATATATCTGAATTAAAAGTTTTCCATGCAAAGAAAACTTTACTAACTATTGACAAATTAACTTTACCATCTCAACAGTTAATTGCATTTATTGGTGCTAATGGTGCAGGTAAAAGTACATTAATTCATGCGTTACTTGGTAAAGTAGCTGGTTGTCACATTATTGGCAATATTCAGTGTCAAGGTCAAACGGCTGAACAGTTAATTCGTCAAGGTAAGATTGCTTGGGTTGGGCAACATGAACGCTTTGAATTACCTTTGACAGCTATGGATTATGTATTACTTGGTATAGTACCAAATTTGCAATGGCATCAAAGAGCAAATCCTGAACATTTACAACAGGCAAAGCGATTACTTGAACAATTTGACTTAATGTCATTAGCAAATAAACGAATTCAAACGTTATCAGGTGGAGAAAAACAACGATTAGCAATTATTCGAGCATTGATGCAACAAACTCAAATTTTATTATTTGATGAACCAACCAATCATCTTGATATTAAACATCAACGCTATTTATTAAATTATTTAAAAAGTTTGGTTCATCAACAAAGAAAGAGTGTCATTGTTGTGTTGCATAGTTTGACACAAGCTTATCGTTATGCTGATAGTGTGATTGCGATGGCTAATGGTAAAATCATTGCTCAAGGTACACCTGATGAGGTAATGACAAAAGAGCGACTAGCACAAATGTATCAAACCTGTATTGAAACTTATTTAACACAACATGGTAAAATTTTTATCTAATATATAAACGATTTAATTATAATGATTTATATAATTGTTATCATTTAAAAAATTCAACTTTATTTTTTAAAAAATTAATTTCTTCAGCTCTACTTAAGATTTTAGAACTATACTGCATCTAAAATCTTAAGGAGCTTATCATGACACGCACTCAGCACTGGCTATTAGCTATCTCCTTGTTTATAACGTTAGTATTGATAGGTATTACAGCAACCTTATTGCTAAAACCTCAAGCGATAGCTATGCCAATAAATCAGCAATCAACCTTACAGTCTACCCCAGCAGTAATCAGTCAAACTGCGGTGGAGAAGACGCTTAGTGAACAAACTATTTTGCAAAAAGTTAGTCAATTATTACCGACACAAACAGCAGAAAACATACAAAAAGTAAATTATCAAGGGACATTGGCTTATGAAGTTATCACTCGTGATAATCAACTTTATCTAAATGGTACGACAGGTGATGTACTAGCGATTACAAATCGTGCTAACGCGTCAGGCTATCAGACCGCTCAATATACTTATCAAGCTAGTGATGAAGATGAAGGGTATGATGAGGAAGAGTATGAAGGTGACGATGATGATTAATCTAACAACTCTAAAAATCGCTGTGATGGTGAATTGCTTATTAGCATTATTAGTAGCATTTGTGGGGTTTTTTACGATAACTACACAATCAACGACCACCGCTAATTTACAGACGACTGAAACTGTACCTGTGGTAGCCACAAATTCAGAACTAATAGCTTTACCTTATGTCAGTGGTGATAGTCTGCGTCAAGAGGCTCAAGCTCAAGTGGTGATGTATAGCACAGTTAATCAGCCCAATATTCAGGCACGTTCTTCCCGTTAATGATGCCATTATTAGAAGGACATTTATCATGTTGTCTGCTAAATTTTTTGCGATGGGCTGTCAAATGCTTGCAATTTGTCAAATAGATACTCCGTTAGTTCGTCAGTCATTGACTCAATTAATTGCAGACATGACACAAGCTGAAGCTAAATATAGTCGTTTTCGTCATGATAGCGAACTGATGCAACTAAATTTTGCTCGTACAATGCAAGTATCTAATGAATTATTTGGTTTAATAGAACAAGCTGTAGTCATGGCAAAATTTACCAATGGACTGATTAGCCCAACAATCCATAATGCTTTAGTTGCTCGTGGTTATCGTGGTAGTTTTCAGCATGAAAACCGTTATATTAACCAAACAATATTTGATAATATTTTGACAATCAGCCCTATCCATGCCTATCAGACAATTATTCTAAATCCTACTGATAAAACAGTAAGTTTACCTGATAATGTAAATCTTGATTTAGGTGGTTTTGCTAAATTATTGACCGCAATAGACGTTGCTCAACGATTTTATAAAAAAACTGGTGAGAGTATTTTGTTAGATGCTGGCGGTGATATTGTCACACAAGGTCGTCCTAAAAACTCTTGGATTGTTGCGTTGCCAAATATTTTAAATATTAATTGTTGTTTGCCTCATGACCAATTAGCCATGACCCTATGTCAGCATGCAACAACACAACAAAAATTGTTAGCATTGGGCTGGCAACAAATTGATAAACAAGAACTTAAATTAAGTCTGAATAACACAAGTGTTCTATCCACATCAGGGATTGATTATCGACATTGGCGAGTAAATAAACAGTTACAACATCATTTAGTTCATCCTCAAAATACGGATAGTCATATTTCTAACATTATTAATGCAAGTGTACTCATTAACCCTAAACAGCTTGATGATAAGATAGTGACGCAATTAATGGTTTCTCATACCATATCAAATCATTTGACATATGCCACAAATCTTGTTCAAGCTATCAGTAAGTTAAGTTGTTTGCTCGGTGTAGAAAAAAGCCTTCATTGGTTACAACAGCAATCACTGAATTATCTAGGGTTATCGTGGATAATTTATACAAAAACTGGCTACCAACAGTGGCTAAACCCTACCATGCAACAGCTATTATTAAAATAAGTATATTATGAATACAAATATCAACACGTCTACATTACTAAAAACAGCAACACCCATCAATCATAGTTTATGGCTAAAATTGCTCATTATCGCTATAGTGGCAGTAATTTCGGTCATGGGCTGGTTGAGTTTTTGGATATTTACTAAAAATGTTACATTGTCGAATTTTTTGATACAGTCTTTGAGTGTAGACAGTCAAATGTATTGGCAATGGTCTCGGGTCTTAGGTGTAGTAGCATATCTATTATTTTGGTTATCAGTCATGACAGGATTAATGATTGCTAGTAAAAATGCTAACACATGGTTTAGTCGAGGCACAGCGTTATCATGGCATCAGTTTTTTAGCAGTTTTGCGATTATTGTAGCATTGATGCACGCAGGTATCTTGTATTTTGATGGCTATTTAAATCCTACAGTTTGGCAATTGTTAATTCCTTTTACCATGACTAGCCTTGATGTTAGTAAGATGGTGTTGGTGGGAGTTGGGCAGGCAGGATTATATCTTGCAGTGATTATTGTCTTGGGAAATCAAGCTAAACGATTTTTATCGCAAAAAACTTGGCGATATATTCATATTTTGGCATTACTGGCTTATATTGCTTTTGTGGTGCATGGATTATACGTTGGCACTGATAGTCAGGAAATTTGGATACAATGGCTATACTTTTTTACGAATGCTATCTTGGGAGTTGTCATTATCTATCGTATCATTCAGTTAAAAGCCACGAATAGTTAATGAATGGTGGATAGAATTAAGAAAACAAGATAAACAGCCAGTAAAAAATTTTAAAAAAAATTTACATTACCCCTTTTCTTTTTTATTTTTTTTCTATAAAATCAAAACAAGCTTGCACTATTATTGAAATTAGGGCACAGACATTATAGTGGTTAAGCTTAAGGGCATTTTTATCTTATCTACATAATGTGATATATTTTTTAGTGTAAGTGATATCTTTCAATTGTTCTCTATTTGGGGAAGGGAATTATCATGAAGCTTATTACAGCTGTCTTAAAACCGTTCAAACTTGATGATGTCCGAGAAGCATTATCAGAAATTGGCGTACAAGGTGTGACTGTTACTGAAGTCAAAGGCTTTGGACGACAAAAAGGGCATACCGAGTTATATCGTGGTACAGAGTATATCGTTGATTTTTTGCCAAAAATGAAAGTAGAGGTCGCAGTCACTGATGATATGGTTGATGTTGTGATTGATACTATTATTCGTGTGGCAAGTACAGGCAAAATTGGCGATGGCAAGATTTTTGTCACCAATCTTGAACAGGTCATTCGTATTCGCACAGGCGAAACTGGAGCAAATGCAATTTAAGCTATTTTGCTAAATGCTCTTTCAATCGGAGATTAATCATTAGGGCAATTGTTGGTTTTTTAATGAATTAGGGCGTATTAAAAACTATCAATAAATGGTTAATACTCTTGGCTAAAACGTGGATTTCCACGCTCATACTAAGGGGGTACTATCATGGCTTTTCATGATACAGGGGTTGTTTTGTCTAAAAAAACTGAGCTAAACAATCTTCAACATTTTTCTAAATTATCTAATTTTTCTTGGCAACTATTACTTATTACACTGTTAAGTTTTCCATCATTGGCAAGTGCTGAAGAGGTGGCAACTTTAAATGCAGGTGATACAGCTTGGGTGTTGATTTCAACAGCATTAGTGTTGATGATGACTGTACCAGGATTGGCGTTATTTTATTCGGGTATGGTGAGAAAGAAAAATATTTTAGGTACGATGGCTCATAGTCTTGGAGCAACTGCTGTTGTTTCGGTCATGTGGGTGTTATTGGGTTATTCATTGGCGTTTAGTGAAGGCAGTGTCAATAAGTTTGTCGGTGGTTTTAGTCATGCTTTTTTGGCAAATATTCCACTTGATGCCTTAAATGGCACAATTCCTACCTTGCTATTTGTGGTGTTTCAGATGACTTTTGCGGTGATTACTGTGGCGATTTTAGCTGGGTCATTGGCAGAGCGTATGAAATTTGGTAGTTTTATGGTGTTTACTGCTGTATGGATTATTTTGGTGTATGCTCCCGTGTGTCATTGGGTGTGGGGCGGTGGCTGGCTAATGGGCGATGGTGCTTTAGATTTTGCAGGAGGCACTGTGGTACATATCAATGCTGGCGTTGCAGGTCTTGTCTTGGCATATATGTTGGGTAAACGCCGTGGTTATGGACGTGAATCTATGGCTCCTGCTAATCTTGCTTTAACGGTCATTGGTACAGGATTGTTATGGGTTGGTTGGTTTGGATTTAATGGTGGTAGTGCATTATCAGCTGGGGCATTGGCGGCTAATGCGTTGTTGGTGACACAAGTTGCGGCTGCTTCTGGGGCGTTGGCTTGGTTTATTGTTGAAAAAATCGCTCATGGTAAAGCGTCTGTATTAGGTGGGGCATCGGGTGCGGTGGCTGGTTTAGTGGGCATCACGCCTGCGGCTGGCTTTGTTGAGGTAGGCGGTGCTTTGGCAATTGGTGTTTTAACAGCCATTGGTTGTTTTTATTCAGTCAATTATCTAAAACGTTTATTGAATGTTGATGATACATTAGATGCTTTTGGTTTACATGGTGTTGGTGGTATTATTGGTGCGATTTTAACAGGTGTGTTTGTCAGTCCAGCGATTACAGGGCAACCATTAGAGGTATCAATGCTTCATCAACTGTGGATACAAATAGAAGGGGTATTAGCAACAATGTTATATTGTGCAGTGATGACCTTTGTTATCGCAAAAGTTATTCAAATATTGATGGGGTTGCGTTTAAGTGATGAAGAAGAATATCAAGGTCTTGATTTGGCAGTCCATGGTGAACGTATTGAGTAATTAAGATAAGTTATCATTATAAAAAAGAGGTTTATTAAACAATAAACCTCTTTTTTTAAGTATTTAGTATATTTTTATTTATTAAGTATTTATTAATTAAGTGAAATTAATAAAAATGTGATTTACGCATCATATGGGTCACGCAATACAATAGTTTGGGCTCGGTCTGGACCTGTTGAAATAATATCAATTGGACATTCAATTAATTGTTCAATACGTTTAATATATGCTTTGGCATTTTCTGGTAAATCATCATAATTGGTGATACCAACAGTACTGGTTTTCCAGCCTTTTACTGTTTCATAAATTGGTTTAACATGGGCATAAAATTCCGCATCACTGGCTCCAACACATTCAGTTTGCGGTAATTCATAGCCTGTACAAATATTAATTTCGTCCAATTCATCTAATACATCAAGCTTAGTTAAACAGATACCTGATAATGAATTTAATACAACTGCACGGTGTAAAATTGACGCATCAAACCAGCCACAACGTCTTGCCCGCCCTGTGGTCGAGCCAAACTCTTGACCAACTTTAGCAATATGTTCGCCTGTTTCATCAAACAGTTCTGTTGGGAATGGTCCTGCTCCAACACGGGTAGTGTAAGCTTTGGTAATACCTAAAACATAATCAAAGTATAATGGTCCTAAACCTGTACCAGTACATACACCACCTGCGGTAGTATTTGAGCTAGTCACAAATGGATAAGTGCCATGGTCAACGTCCAATAATGTACCTTGAGCCCCTTCAAACATTAAGTTTTTACCTTGTTTGCGTAAATTGTCTAGCTCAGTCGTCACATCAGTGACTAAATCTTTTAAAGCCTCTTTCCATTGCATCGCCAATTCTAACGTTTTTTCAAAACTTACCGCTTCCACGCCATAATATTGCGTTAAAGCAAAGTTATGATATTCTAAATTATTTTGTAATTTTTCGGCAAAGTCAGCACGGAATAAATCAGCAAAGCGTAAAGCACGGCGGGCAACTTTATCTTCATATGCAGGGCCAATGCCTCGCCCTGTTGTACCAATTTTTTTATTCCCACGTTTGATTTCACGGGCTTGGTCTAAGGCGACATGGTATGGCATGATTAATGGACAATTGGGTGAAATACGCAACCGTTCACGCACAGGCACGCCTGCTTCTTCTAATTTTGCCATTTCTGTTAATAACGCATCAGGAGCAAGGACGACACCATTGCCAATGTAGCATGTCACATCATCACGCAAAATTCCCGATGGAATTAAATGCAATACCGTTTTTTTACCACCAACAACTAAAGTATGTCCTGCATTGTGCCCCCCTTGATAACGTGTCACTGCACTGGCTTTTTCTGTCAATAAATCAACGATTTTACCTTTACCTTCATCGCCCCATTGACTGCCTAAAATAACAACATTTTTTCCCATGAAAATCACCTTTCATTGTCTATCAAAATTAAAAAAACCATAAATTATCTATAAATTTGCAACACTAAATGGGCGTTTGCTCCCATGTTTCACCTTGTTTAACAAGTATATGCGTTGCAACAGGTTTATCCTGTTCCGATAACGCCACAACAACTGCCTGTCCAGCTTCTCGTAACTGTTGAATTGTTTGACGTAAGTTGAAATAATCGGTATGTGTTGGATTAGATAAAATACTATCTGCCACGGAATATGGTACCAACGTTAGATTTTGTTGAGGTGGCAAAATATGATTTTGCCAACGGGTTAAATCACAGCTAAATCCTGTACCATGTCGAACGTTATCTTGTGGACTGTGCGGATTAATATAACGTCCACCCCAAATAATTGGTAAAGACTCATTATTAACAAATACATTAAAAGTCATGCCTGTATAATAATGATAACCTTGTAACTCAGTAACATCAATACTGATATTACATTGCCAAGTTGTCTGTAAATAAGTAACCAATGTTAATAAATCAGTTAAAGCTTGTTGAATGATAGGGTGTTGCTTTACTGTAGCTGATAACTGTTGATTTAATTTGGTTAAATCATTGCCTGCCTCACCTAGCACATAAAAATCATGGGCAAGTTCACACCCTACATCTGCCAATCGCTGACATACTTGTTTTAACTCAGGCAATGCTTTATTAGCATATAACTCTGTCAATTGTTCTTGTTGCTCATTTGATAAATTGGCTAATTGGCTCATGGTTTGAAAAATTGCGACATGACCAATATCAATATGGCTTTGAGCGACTAAATCAGTGCTTGCCAGTAATTTAAACACTACATCAAGTAATTCAATATCTGCAGATAAACTGTCTGTACCAAAAATTTCTGCCCCAAGCTGTAACGGTGTTCTTGAACCAAATAGCCCTTTGGGCAGGGTATAAATGACATGACCTGTATAACAATAACGAGCAATCTTATCAATCTCACATATATGAGCGTCAATACGGGCAATTTGTGGGGTAATATCAGCACGAATGCCCATGAGTCTACCTGTTAATTGGTCAATAATTTTAAATGTTTGACGTTTTAAATCTTCTGAGGCATGATTAAGCAAACTTTCTGTATATTCAATCATTGGTGGATTAATCAACTCATAACCATGAGTGGACAAAATTTGCATCAATTGGTAACGTAACGTTTCTTGTTTCACTGCTTCCGTTGCCAATAAATCCACAACGCCATCAGGGAGTAACCAAGTATACTCAGTGCTGGTTAATGATTTGGCTGATTTTGCATAATTTGATGTTAAAATTGACACAATAAATCCTGAATAATCTTAATGTTTACGAGTGTTAGGCACTTTTCTATTTATTGTAACATAGCAAACCTATTATCGTTGTATTTTTTTAGCAAAAATTTATTACAGTTTGAGCTTGTCAGTTTTCCCCATTATCCTTTACAATATTTTTCCATTTTTGCCAAGCAGGTGTTTTTATGATGACGCTTGCTTTTTTTGTTCATTTACTTTAACTTAAAAATTATTCTGCGTGAGGTTTTAACTATGCGTTCAAACCAACAAACTACCACAGAAGAAAACCGTCCTCACGATTTTCAGCCAGACAATACCCCCACTGCTGAACCACCACAAGCTGACAATGATAATGATAACCAACAGCAATCTGATGAATTAGACTTACATGGAGATAATAGTTTCATTTATGGTGATGATGATAATGAAACTCAAACAACTGATACCAATGATGAACCGCCAGAGTATAATCCTGAAAGTGAAATTACTGAAGAACGTTTTACAGGTAAAAATGAATTAATCAGTTGTTTTTCCTATTCTCGTAAAACAGGAGAAATGATAGATGAAATTGAATTGGACGAAGTAGGGCGGGTGTTATCCAACAGTAATCAATTTGTTTGGGTTGGCTTACATGACCCAAGTGTCGAAACTATTCATGAAGTGCAAGAAGCTTTTGATTTACATGAACTGGCAATTGAAGATGCCTTTGCAGAACAGCAACGAGCTAAAGTGGAAAGTTATGGCAATGATACGATTTTTATTGTGGTGCGTACCGCCAAACTTACTGATAATACCATTCGTTATGGCACAACGGCGATTTTTATGGGAAAACAATATATTATTACCATTCGCCAAGGGGCATCACATAGCTATACCAGTGTTCGGGAATATTGCCATCGCCGTCCTGAAAAACTGCGTTTAGGACCAATTTTTGTATTACATGCGATTTTAGACTTTATTGTTGATAATTATTTACCAATTACAGAAAAATTAGGACGTTATTTGCGAGAGCAGGAACGAGAAATTTTTTCTTATAGTTTTAATAAACGCACTTTGCAAAATTTATATGAATTAAAATCACAATTGGTACATATGCGAGCGGTGATTTTACCTGTACAAGAAATTTGTAACTTTTTTATTAATCACAAAAAAAATGAACTGATGGCAAATTTTCCAAGCCAAGCTAAGCCGTATTTTCGAGATGTCAATGACCATCTATTACGGGCATTAGATGCAGTCAATGGACTCAATGAAATGTTAAGTGTTGCAATGGATACTTATATGGCGGTGGTCAATATGGGTCAAAACGAGGTTGTGCGAAAATTGGCAGCATGGGCAGGTATCTTAGCAGTACCAACGGCAGTCGCTGGCATTTATGGTATGAACTTTGAGTATATGCCCGAATTACAATGGAAATATTCATATTTTATTTTATTGTCAGTCGTATTTGCTATTTGTTTTACCTTATATTGGCGATTTAAAAAAGCAGGCTGGTTATAAAATTATGGTGAACTTTCTTGTAAGTGTAATCTTAAAATTCGGCGTAATTCTAGCACTGCTTCAGGCGTATTATGAATGGAATGCCCACCAGCAATCACTTTATTAGACACAGCTCCCGATAAAAATGAACTTTTATAAGGCACAATACCATCAGTCATTACATTTTCGTCATGAGATTTAGTATTATTACCGATAATTAAATGATACTGGATTGATGGGTTCATGCGAACGTCTTTCGTCACTTGCATAAAACCAGAAGTTGGGCTTAGCTCACTGGCACCATTTTGAAATGCTCCATCTTGAAAAGCTTCTAATAACTCGGCTCGTTGTTGTTCAGAAGAATGTTCTATTAATCGATGCGTCATATTTTCAACAAAATTTGCAGGTAATTTAATAATTTTTCGAGCGACTCTAGGTAAAAATTTATCTGCAAATGTTGTTCCTTGAAAAGGTGAAGCAATAAAAACTGCTCGTTTCACGGTTGGCGTTAAAGACTGTAGTAAAAATCGCCCATCTGTAATTTCAGCAACATTATCAATTGTTAATCCATATTTATAACATTGTTTGCATTTTTTACCAATATAAGTCATGGCTGACGGTAATAAATTATTATCACTTAATAACATTCGACTAATCACACCACCCATGCTATGTCCAATTATAATAGCGTTTGTTGGTTGATGATTGGGGTAAGGTTTGGATACTTTATCAAATGCTTGGCGTAATAACTGATTAATTTGATAACGATTTTCCAAGATAGGCATATTAGTTGAATAAAAAACTTGCCAAATTTGATAGTTTTCTCGTAATACTGCATCATTCATGATGTCATTACTAATAGATACCCATGTTTCAGGACTACTTGCCAGCCCATGTAACATAATGACTAGTTTTTTATTGGGATTATAACTTTCTGACATAATCAAATGGGGCAATATAAATTGATTTTTATGATTGACCAAAGTTTGTAAACCTTTACTACCCATTTTGGTATCAGCAAGGGATAGTCCATAAGGGGCAGAAAAATTTGCTGATAATTGTAAGTGATTATCTTGAATAACAACTTCTTCGTATAAATTTGGGTTAATTAATCGTAATACAAAATCTTGACTGGTTAAAACCTCAGTAATCGTATCTCGATTAACTGGCTCAACAACTACCGTTGCGGGTAAGTATGGCATAAGATGAATGTTTGGGTGTTCGTCTAAACTGTATTGTGCCAACTGTGCGATATTTATAAATTGTTGGTTACTCATTTTTTTATCGTTTTTTAACTGTATCACAAAACTTGCTCCAAAACCGTCTCGGCGATTGGTAGTTTGTAATCCAGAAAAACTTAAACGATATGTTGAAATCATTTTTTCAATATTATCGAGATGTAAATTTGGATATAGGCGAACATCAATGCTGTAACCGCTGTTACCAATTAAATTTTTATTTTTAAAATCAATATCTTTTTTTTGATAATTATTGAGTTCTGTAATTAAATTAGCAATTGCTTGATTATAAAAATCAGTGACCTGAATTTGTCGGTTATTAAAAATACGTTGGCTAGCATGACGCTCTGTCATAAATAAGTAAGCGTAGCTATATCGAAGTGACTGATTAAGTGCCTCTAAATATTGACTGATACATTGCTCATAAGTTAAAGTGGTTTTTTTTGTCGTTGTTTCAGCTGTGGGCTGGTCTGGCTGGCACGCTGATTGGCTTTTTAAACGCACCGCTTGAGTCAAAAATAGTTCACTACCTGTTGATAAAATTTGCTCATCAGAAAATTCATTGGTTGCCATTAATTGAGTAAGACAAGGCGTTGGATTGTTAATGCACGTTTCTACTTTTGGGCTAACCATCGTTAATGTATTGATACTAGCTTGGCTAAGACTTTTGCCTGTTAAAATACTTTCCCTTTCAGTAGATAAGGTTTTTTTTGCATCAACATTTTTTACAGTGACAGCATTGACTAGCTGGCAACCTGATAATATCACACAACAACAGATTATCCAAAAAAGATGATTTAACATAGCCATCACTGTATATACTTTTGATTAATAAAAATTAACAATCTTTTTCGCCAGCTTCGACAGTTTGACGAATTAATGTATTAATGGTCATTGGACCTACTCCACCTGGTACAGGCGTATAAGCACTAGCAATATCTTCAATACCAGTTAATTCAATGTCACCAACTCCCCCCGTTTCTGTTGGGTGGAAACCAGCATCAACGACAACAGCCCCTTGCTTAATCCAGTCTTTTTTAATTAACTCAGGCACGCCAACAGCCCCAACGACAATATCTGCTTGTTTAACATGCTCGGCGAGATTTTGGGTTTTTGAATGGCAAATCGTTACAGTACAGTTTGCATTTAATAACATCATTGCCATCGGTTTACCCAAAATTGCACTACGTCCAACAACGACAGCATGTTTACCTGCTAATTCAATATTATATTTTTCAAGTAGATACATAATCCCTTGTGGTGTACATGAGCCATATGCAGGTTCGCCCATACTCATATTACCAAAGCCTAAACAAGTCACACCATCAACATCTTTTGCCAAAGCAATCGCATCAAAACAAGCCCGTTCATTGATTTGTTTTGGGACAGGGTGTTGCAGTAAAATACCATGTACATCAGGGTTTGCGTTTAGCTCGGCGATTTTTGCTAATAGCTCTTCGGTGGTGGTTGTGGCTGGCATTTCAACTTTAAGTGAATTCATACCAACACGGCGACAGGCGTTGCCTTTCATTTTGACATAAGTTGCTGATGCTGGGTCTTCACCAACTAAAATCGTGGCTAAAATGGGTGTACGTCCCGTTTTTTCTTTTAATGTAGTCACTCGCTGTTTTAATTCATTTTCCATTTCACTGGCATATGCTTTACCGTCTAAAATAATGGCAGTCATGGTGTTTTCCTTTAAGCTAATGTTAAAATCGATATTCTACCCGATTTTTCATTAAAACTTGGGATAAATCTGTAACAATCAGCAATTTTTATATTAATCAATAAAAAGTGCTTGCATTTTTAAAAATATTTGCTATTATAGCAGTCCTTAGGTGGCTGGGTGGCAGAGTGGTCATGCAGCGGACTGCAACTCCGTGTACGCCGGTTCGATTCCGACCTCAGCCTCCATTAATTTTGCAAACTGAGATGAAAATAAAAAATTTTTAAAAAAGTACTTGCAAAGTTAAAAAAAACGGTTATAATAGCAACCACTTCCAACGTCATCTAAGCTGATGATGACGACTACCCAGCCCGGGTGGTGAAATTGGTAGACACAAGGGATTTAAAATCCCTCGCTAGAAATAGCGTGCCGGTTCAAGTCCGGCCCCGGGCACCATATATCCGAAAGCCTTTCTATATCAAAGAAAGGCTTTTTTGTTGTATGTGCCATCATAAAATTTCTTTTCTTAACAATGACATATCACGACCATGACCACAACTTTACGCAATACACTTATTCCTGTGACTGACCCTTTGGCTGGACTTCGCTTGACTGAAATTTTTTATTCATTACAAGGTGAGGCATTAACGTCAGGATTGCCAACGATTTTTATTCGTTTAACAGGCTGTCCTTTACGTTGTGTGTATTGTGATACAACATATTCTTTTTCAGGTGGGGAACGTTGGGCGTTGGCAGATATTTTAACTTATATTACCCAGTTTCCTTGTAAACGTGTATGTGTGACAGGTGGTGAACCGTTGGCTCAACCAAATGCAATTGCATTAATGAATTTGTTACTTGAACAAGGCTATGAGGTGTCACTTGAAACGGCAGGGGCATTGTCAGTAAAAGATGTTCCTGTACAGGTATCAAAGGTGATGGATTTAAAAACCCCAAGTTCGGGCGAGGTTGAAAAAAATTTATGGGAAAATTTGGCGTATTTAACAACATATGACCAGTTAAAATTGGTGATTGCAAATCGTGAAGATTATGACTGGGCGAAGGAAAAAGTTTTAGAATATCAGCTGGATAAAAAAGTTGCGGTCGTGTGGTTTTCCCCTATGTTTTGTGTTGAGGATAAAAAAAATGATGTGCCTATGCTGGCTCAACAGTTAGCAGAGTGGATTTTGGTCGATGGTTTGCCTGTACGTTTTCAGTTACAATTGCATAAAATTATTTGGGCAGACGCAAAGGGCAAGTAGTTGTGGTCAAATTGATAGTTTTAGGGTTGTTAGCTGGGGGTTTTTTTAGCACAACATTTGTATTAAACGAGTTAATGAGTGTGTCGGGTGGGCATTGGTTTTGGTCGGCAAGTTTACGTTATTTATTTATGTGGTTGTTGCTATCTTTGATGATTGTGCTTCAAAGTCGGGGAAAGTTTACTAATTTAATTGGCTTGTGTCAGTTATTTTTGCAACATTGGCGGTTTTGGTGTGTGGCTGGTGGGGTTGGCTTTGGCGGATTTTATGCGTTTTTGTGTTTTGGGGCAGATTATGCGTCAGGTTGGGTCATTGCGGCAACGTTTCAGTTTACAGTCGTGGCAAGTTTGTTTGTGTTAGCGTTTTTTGGGCAACGTTTTAGTTCGGCAGTTATTTTTTATTCAGTGATGATTTTTGTCGGGGTGGTGATGGCAAATATTGGGGAGGGGCTACATGCTAAACCTAATTCATTGCCATTAATAGATACCTTGTTGTTTGGGGCATTACCTGCATTGTTGGCGGGATTTTGTTTTCCAATTGGTAATCAGTTGGTTTGGCAGGCAAGTCAGGTTCATGTTGTTTCTGGTGTGTCATGGCGAGAACGGCAAATTGCTAAAATTCCATTAATTAAATCGCCATTATTACAAAATCCTTTTCATAAAGTTTGGTTATTAACGACAGGGTCTATGCCGTTATGGTTGGTGTTGTGGCTATTTATTCGTCCTGATTTACCAAGTGGCTCACAGCTGTTAAATACATTTTTTGTGGCATTATTTGCTGGAGTCATTGCAACGAGTTTATTTTTGTATGCTCGAGGTCATGCCCGTCAATCGCATGAAGTGGCTGGGGTCGATGCGACTCAGGCAAGCGAGATTATTTTTGCGTTAGTTGGTGGTATGTGGTTATTAAATACACCTGCCCCTTCGTTATTGAGTTGGCTTGGTATTGGGCTAATTGTGGTTGGCTTAGTTTTATTTGCACGACAAACGGCATGATTTATGGACACAAGTAATATTATCTATCTATTTGATATGATTGGCATTATCGCCTGTAGCGTATCGGGAACGTTATTGGCACGAGCTAAAAATTTTGATTTGATGGGTTGTATTTTGGTAGCGATGGTGAATGCGATTGGTGGTGGTACGCTAAGAGATGTTTTGTTAAATCGTCATCCGATTTTTTGGATGGTAGATATGAATTTTTTAGTGGTGATTACCGTTACTTCATTAATTTTTCAGGCATTTTTTAATGAGACTGAACGTGTTGGACGTTGGTTAAAATTGACTGATGCAATTGGTTTATCTGCATTTACGTTAATTGGGCTAAAGGTTGCTTTAAGCTACGGTGCAAATTATCCTGTAGCAATTTTAATGGGTATTGCAACAAGTATTGTTGGTGGAATGACACGGGATATTATTTGCAATGAAATTCCATTAGTGTTGCAACGAGAAATTTATATTACGGCTTCAATTGTTGGAGCATTGTTATATTTTCTGTTGCAACATTTATCAGTGATTGGCTGGCTTGCCGATATTATGACCATGTTAGTGGTTTTTACTATTCGTATGTTAGCTGTGTATTTTAATTGGCATTTACCCTCAATTCGTTTGCGTCATTAATCAACAATTGCTAGATTTTTAATCATTAATTGTAATCGTTGAGTGTCTTGCCATTCGTTTATTGCTAATTCAAATAAAATATGGACATGTTTGGCGTTAGCTTGCCAGCTTTGTTGATGATAATTAAACCAAATGGCATCAATCGTTTCGCTGACACCAGCAAATTGTAAAGTTAATTTTAGGTGTTTATCTTTTAAGATGCGATGATTAATGACATAAAATACATTGTCAAAAATTGGTGGAAAAAATCCATGTCCCCAAATACTAAAATTTTGTAAACGTTGGGCAAACATGATATTTAAGTTTTCTGATGATAATTGACCATCAGTAAGCTGTTGTTCAATAAAAATATTTTCATCAATTTGAGCTAAAACTTCTTGAAATGCTTGAGCAAATGCCGAAAAATTTTTACGCAAAATCGTCAATCCACCAGCCATTGCATGACCACCAAAATGACTGATTAATTCTGGATAACGTTCCGCCACCGCCTCAATCATATCTCGAATATGAATACCTTGAATTGAACGAGCTGACCCTTTAATAAAATCATCATTTGTGGTTTTTTCATTATCAGCTGGAGCAAATACAATCACAGGGCGATGATATTTTTCTTTTAAACGTCCTGCGACAATACCAATAACTCCTTGATGCCAATCATCTTGATATAACACAATACCACGTTTTGTCTGGATATCAGTAATTGCCAAGTTTTGTAAATAATCATCGGCTTGTTGTTTCATTGCCTGCTCAACTTGACGGCGTTCAGTATTTAACTGGTTAAGTTGATAGGCAAGTTTTTCCGCCACTGCCATATCATCAGTCAATAAGCACTCAATACCAATTCGCATATTGTCCATACGTCCTGAAGCATTGATACGAGGTCCTAAAATAAAGCCAAAATCTTGAACATTTACCGTATTTAACGGTCTTCCTGCTTGTTTTAGTAATGCCTGAATACCCACACAACATCGCCCTGAGCGAACTGCCTGCAAACCATAAGTAACTAAAATGCGATTATTTTGGTCAAATACGCCAACATCAGCAACCGTGCCTAATGCCACTAAATCAAAATAACGACTAACCTCTGTGCTAGACTTGCCTGCTAATCGCCGTACTTTTGCCAAATTCCCCAATACATAAAATGCTACACCAACTCCAACCAGAGCTTTACTGGCAAAATTGCAGTCTAACTGATTTGGATTGACCACTGCATCAGCATTAGGCTTGGCTTTTGAGGTCAAATGATGGTCAGTAATAATGACTTTCACCCCATGCTGACGAGCTAAATCAACCCCTGCATGACTAGAAATCCCATTATCCACCGTGACAATGACATCAGGTTGATACAATTCAATACCTAATAGCACAATTTCAGGCGTTAAACCATAACCATATTTAAAACGGTCGGGTACTAAAAATTCTACTTTACCCCCCATTTCTTGTAAAACTCGCATCATCAATGCGGTGCTAGTCGCTCCATCGCAATCAAAATCCCCAACAATTAAAATCTTTTGTTGATTATCCAATGCCCAATCTAATAAACTAACAGCATCTACCAAACCTTTTAAACCATTGGCAGGCAACATGGCTGATAACGTAACGTTCAATTCATCTAATGAGTTTACCCCACGTCCTGCCAATAACCGAGCGAGAACAGGCTCTTGTGTGGCAAATGTCTGTAAACCAATTGGTAATTCGCCATCATATCGTTTGGTTAAATTTAACATAAATTACATAACCTTATTATTTATGGGCATTTTGATACAAAGTACAACTTGAACCTTTTAGACTTCGAATTAAAATACACTCATAAACACCTTATCTAAAATTTAGGTGCAGTTTAGCAAAATTTATCAATTTAGTGATAGTTTTTTAAGGCATGACAATGACAAATAGTACAAACCGCATTGACCCGCAATTAGACCTTGATAAAGTAAAGAAAGAATGTGAAGAATTAGTAAAAAAACAAGCGAAAATCTCTGCTGGGGTCGCTGTAATTCCGATTACCTTTTTAGATGTAGTCATTGACACAGCATTATTATCAAAATTATTACCAGAAATTAGCGTAAAATTTGGTCTAGAAGCACCTAATCATCAGATTGATGATAGCCAATTTGAGCGTTACAAAGACCGAGCCTTTGAGTTTTTTGGTTTAATGGCGACTCGTGGGATTGTAAAAAAAACCATTCAAGGATTTGGCGGTCGGATTGTTGCCAAACAAGTCACAAAATATATCCCTTTTGGTGGGCAAATCGTTTCGGCAACGATGGGCTATATGATTTTTAGAAAAATTGCCTTTGACCATATCGAAGAATGTTATCAAACTGCCAAAAAAAGACAGCAAGAACAACAATCAAACCAATAATTAATCAAGCCTTTCATTTACAGAAAGGCTGTTTATTTAATGATATTGATTTAATAAATTATCAAAATTTTGCTCAGTAATCTTAGCAAAGGTTTCGACAGGCATGTCGTATATTGATGCTAAAAATTGAGCAACATATGGCACAAAAGCCGGTTCATTTGGTTTGCCTCGAACGGGTACAGGTGCAAGATAGGGACTATCTGTTTCAATTAAAATTCGGTCTTTTGGTAACTTTCTTGCAACTTGTTGTAATTCCGTAGCAGTTTTAAACGTCACAACACCCGATAATGAAATGTAAAATCCCAAATCTAACGCTTTTTTTGCGGTGGTATAATCTTCCGTAAAACAATGTATTATCCCATGTTCGGCTTTTTCTGCCTGTAAAATATCTATCGTATCATGCTTTGCCTCTCTAGTATGCACAATTAAAGGTTTTTTCAGTTGTTGGCTAGCATGAATATGTTTGATAAAGCTATTTTTTTGCTGGTGATATTTGTCTTGTGACCAATAACTATCCATACCAGTTTCACCAATTGCCCAAACATATGAAGGACTCGCCATTGTTGTCAGGGTTTCAACAGTGACTGCATCAAGAGTCGTTGTATCTTCACAAGGGTGAACGCCAACGCTCATGCCCAAAGTTAAACCATCAATTTGATGTTGAATAATTTGATAAATATCATCGTATTCATCAAAATTACACATAATCGCCATAATACGATGTACATTTGCTTGTTTGGCTGTTTGTAATGCTTTGGTGATATCACCTTGATATTTATCAAGTTTTAGTCGATTTAAATGACAATGGGTATCAGTAAACATAATTTCACCTAAGTTGTAAAATAATTGCGGGTTATTATGCAATGTTTGTATCAGTTAAGCCAGTAGTTAGATAAAAAGTTCAATAAATTATGGTTGGCAGTCAGGTAGTTTGAATTATTCAATATTTAAATTAAAAATTATCTATAGATATATTAACATCGATGATAAAAGCTGATAATTATAGTTTGTTAATATGAAGCGGTTGTTATTATGCAATTTATTAGAACTAGAGCGATAAAATATTGGGATATTGAGAGAAAAAGAAATCCACAACGCTATAACATATCAAAGTTACTTGTAATGATTATTTTAACTTAAATAATATATAAGTAACAAATGAGTTAAAGCGATGGCTTAAAAGGTAAATTTAAGCCATCGCCACAAGTCCCATTACCATCACCGCAGGCACCGTTTGAAAAAAGATGATTTTTTTACTGGCAGTCATCGCTCCAAATACGCCTGCAACAGCCACACAGCCCAAGAAAAAGTACGCCAATGCCACAAAATTAACCGACAGCAATGACCAAAAAAGCCCTGTTGATAAAAAGCCATTATATAAGCCTTGGTTCATTGCCAGTACTTTGGTAGTTTTGGCAAATTCATCATTGTGTCCAAACGCCTTTTTACCTGCAGGTTTGTCCCACAAAAACATCTCTAGTACCAAAATATACAGATGTAAT
>JBHAEG010000006.1:0-3592 GCA_041855445.1 Moraxellaceae bacterium | reverse complement strand
CGCAGCTTAACACCCACCAAGGGCAAAGCGGTATTTATCCACTCCAAAACGGGCAAGATGCGTTTGTTGCTCGTTTGGGCTTAAGCCAAGTTGCCCAAAAAACCCTTGATGTGCAATATTATATTTGGCATGATGACATCACTGGCAGACTGCTATTACAGCAGTTATATCAAGCTGCCGAACGGGGCGTAAAGGTGCGATTATTGCTTGATGACAACAACACCAAAGGCATGGATAGCCTGCTGATTTCAGCAGACGCTCACCCCAATTTAGAAATCCGTCTGTTTAATCCTTTTATGCAACGAGATAATCGTCTGCTTGCCTATGGCTCTGATTTTGCCAGACTCAATCGGCGTATGCACAACAAATCCATCACCGCCGACGCTACCGCTACCATCATTGGTGGGCGTAATATTGGTGATGAATATTTTAATGCAGGGTCAGGGGTGATGTTTGCCGACCTTGATGTTTTGGCAATTGGTCAAGCCGCCCAAGATATTAGTGCTGATTTTGAACGTTATTGGACCAGCCAATCGGTGTATCCTGCCCAAAGCATCATCACAACACCAGCCACCAGCTTTGACACCACACCAGCTAAGGACACAGACACCCAAACGTATCTAACACAATTATCCACATCAAACCTAGTCAAACAGCTACAATCTGGCGACTTACCCCTTGTCTGGGCAAAAACAACCTTAATTAGTGATGACCCCGCCAAAGGATTGGGACAAGAAAACCCTCAAAACACCGTCATTGCTCATATCGCCCCGATAATGGACAGCACCCAAACGGAATTAACTATTGTTTCCCCTTATTTTGTACCAACTCAAGATGGCACAGACAGATTAACTGCCATCGCCAAATCAGGTAAAAAAGTCAATGTGCTTACCAATGCGTTATCTGCAACAGACGTTGCTCCAGTACATGCAGGCTATGCCAAATACCGTAAAAAGTTACTTGCCAATGGGGTAAACTTATTTGAACTTAAACCCAATACCACTATCCATACCAATGACCATGGCGGGCTATTTAATAGCAGTGGGGCAAGTTTACACGCCAAAACCTTTACGGTGGATAATCAGCGTTTATTTGTTGGCTCGTTTAATATGGACCCACGCTCTGCCAAACTTAATACTGAAATGGGCTTAGTAATTGACAGCCCTGAACTGGTTGGTCAATTAAGTACTGGACTTAAGGACTACTACCAAACTACTACCTATACCGTCAGTCTCACTGATGGTAACCTCTCTTGGCAAACCCAAGAAAATGGACAAACCCTTACCTATGATACAGAGCCTAATAGCAGTGCTATGAAACGCTTTTTTGTGTGGATTTGTGCGTTATTGCCAATTGAGTGGTTATTATAAAAAAATAACAAGAATATTTTTAATCACCAATTTTTTGAGACTATCAATTAAGTGATTGATAGTCAAATTCACTGTGTTTTTTCTTCTTATAATTTATAATATTTTTAATTAAATTTATTTATCAAATTTTTGCTCTTTTAACCATTTCTCTAGCTTATTTGTCACTTGAATATTTTATTTAAATCATAAAAATCAATACTTTAAAAGTCAAATATAAATATCATCATTTTATTTATAACTAATATTTTCCTATATTGCTCCTAAGTTTAAGAATTTAGGAACAGTTTTATACTGATTGTCATTTATATTTTTGCGATTAGTGCTTTTGTCTTGGGATTGACAGAGGTTGAAAAAGACGGTGAAAGGTTTTATATCAACAAACAAGGTCAGAGAGTAGACTAATTTGTCATCAGCATGCCCCACCCCAAAAGCATAGTGATGTTTTTGGTGTTAAGTTACACTACCTACATTTGGCTAATTTTTGCCAAAATGGTTAATTGATAAAATTTAAGGAAAACATAATGAGCCATCTACCACAAACTTTACGCAACTTCCCCATGATTGCTTTGGTAAGTACTGTCTGTTTTGTCCAAACTGTATGGGCGTGTGAAAGACCCCAAGTAACGGGATATGATGACGTTAGCTGTTTATCCGAAGGCTTGGCAAAGGTTCAAAAAGATGATAAATGGGGCTTTATTGATAAAACAGGCAAAGTGGTTATTGCTTTGCAATTTGATTGGGCTGATAGCTTTAATGAAGGCTTGGCAAGGGTCACAAAAGATGGTAAAGAAGGTTTTATTAACCAAATAGGCGAAATAATTGTCCCATTGCAATATGATGACGCTGTCAGCTTTAATGAAGGTTTAGCAGTGGTTGGAAAAGACGGTGAATGGGGTTTTATTGACAAAACAGGCAAGGTAGTTATTGCATTGCAATATGATTTTGCCATTAACTTTAATGAAGGCTTAGCAAGGGTTAACAAAGACGGTAAATATGGCTTTATTGACCAAGTAGGCAAAGCGGTTATTGATTTGCAATATGATAATGTTGGTAGCTTTAGCGAAGGATTAGTAATGGTTACAAAAGACGGTAAAGAAGGTTTTATTGATAAAACAGGCCAAGTGGTTATTCCTTTGCAATACGATGACGCTGGTGACTTTAAGGAAGGTTTGGCAGAAGTTGAAAAAGATGGTAAATGGTTTTATATCAATAAACAAGGTCAAAAGGCTCAATAGTATTTCTTAACACCATTTTATTAAAAACCCATGACAAATACACCATGGGTTTTATTTTTATACATTATTTATCCAGCTTTTGTTCTTTTAACCATCTTGCCATTTCATTGGCGACTTGAACATTGTTTAAATCACTAAAAGGAAAATGGGTATTGCCTTTAATACCAATTTTTGGCAGATGAATGACTTGTACATTGCCCCCATGTTGATTGACCACAGTTGCCCATTGTTTAGCAAGAGTCATACGAGTGTACCATTGCTCACCGCCTTGGGTGCCGTCCAATTGTTCAGGAATAAAATCACCAAAATAAATCACAATTGGCACACGGGTCAATTTTTTAAATTCATCAAGGCTGACAGTCATTGGAGCAACATCACCAAATTTACTTTTTTGAATGGCAGGTACTTGTCCTTGTGGAAAAGGAAAACTCCCCGGTTCATACGCCACAATGCCTTTGACTTTGTTGCTTGCCATGGCGGTTGTCCAGCCAATCATCCCACCTGCCGAATGGGTAACGAACACGCCACCGCCTGTTTTATCAAAGAGTTTGACCATACTATCAGTAATCATTTTGACATCAAATGCCCCTGTGCTTGGTGTCATTTGGCGAAAAAATTGTTCTTGACTGGCTTTGTCTTTAGGAAATGCCACACCTGCATTCATGTTAGGATAAACGCCAATGCGAAATTGAGCGTACCAAAATTGGTCATCAGGGGTAGCACTAAGCGTTTGGGCAACGGTGCTTTGCCCTGCTTGTCCACGGCGGGGCTGGTCAATCAAATAAACACCATAGCCTTTACGCAAAAATAGCGTATCAAAGCCTTCTCGCCCATCGGCTGTGGTTTGCCAACTGCGTGCCGATTGTCCATGACCGTGCAAGAAAATCAGGGGTGTTTTTTTGGCATTGACAGGAATTTGATAAAAAACGCTGGCATGGTCGCCATGCAAAGTCATTCCCCCTGCTTTTACGGACGCATTATACACAT
>JBHAEG010000005.1:0-3122 GCA_041855445.1 Moraxellaceae bacterium | reverse complement strand
CAGCCATCATGGCGGATAATCCTGATGTCTTTGTCTTTAGTATGCATGGCGAGAAAAATTATCCCTATCACAAGCCAAAATCCGACCTAGACATCGCTCTGGCTGATGGTACAGGTGATGATGAATATTTAGCATTATTAAACTATCATCTACCAAGGGTGCTGGATGAGTTTTGTCCTGATTTTGTCTTTTATCAAGCAGGTGTGGATGTACTGGCTGAGGATCGGCTTGGGCGAATCAACCTCACTATGGACGGACTCATCCAAAGAGAACAATTTGTCATCGAAACGCTCCACAACCACAAGCTACCAACGGTGGTTACGATGGGTGGTGGCTACGCCCCTGATATTGATGTGATAGTACAGGGGCATAGTGTGGTGTTTGGGGTGGTGAGTTTAATTAACCAAACCTATCTTAACTATACATTACCGAAATAATGCTAAATCATGATTAGTATATTCAATAATTCCTTTTACAAAATAATAATATCTAATACCTCCCAACCCAGGCTACCGTTATTATTATAAGACTCCACTACCAAACATTGCACATTATATATCTGCCCTTCATTGAAATGCTTCGCCCAGCTTGGTGGAACATAAATAATAGTATTGTTATCTTTAATAAAAGCAAAATTTTTACCAAATTCACGCTCTAATTTGCCCTCAAATTGTTCAAAAGAGATGCCTAATTCCTTGCTAGAGCATTCTTCAATTGATTCAATATCATAAGCTTGTTTATCCTCATTGATTTTACAACGTAATTTGATTACCATTCCCACAGGCAGTTCGTTTATTTCAGGAAGCATTATATGTGAAATTCTAAAAACATCCATCCTATGGATTGATGTTCTTATATAAGCAAATCCATTATGATGACTATGAATATAACCAATTTTTTCTACAATTGGATCATCCGTATATTCGCTGCAACTATCAACTGTCATAGCCAGCTTTGTTTGAACAACACCTTGTACATCTTGATTTTTATTTTGTGGCAAGCTACTTACTTTCAACTGATGGCATTGATTATTATTTTTTCGACTGTACGCAAAATCAAAAAATTCTTTTACATCAAAATAAATAAAATAAGCTAAATCAACACCAGCTAATTTAATGGCTGTGATTTTTCTACCTGTATTTTGGCAAATATCAGTGCATAGCCTTTCATCTAACGTAATACAAACTTTTTTCTTAAAGGATGTTTTGTTGTTTTCCTTTTGGATGTCATTTATAAAAGCAGTGTAAATATGATTGACAATACCATTTGTTTCTTTAAAATCCTGAAATGACAAATGAGCTTCAAATCCAACGATTTCATAATCATTGGTTTCTATAATTTTGCTAATTATAGGTCTTGCTATTTGTTCAACAAATTCTTGGTAACTTTTACCTTGCAAACCAAATACAAAGTTACTTTGAAAAATTTCAGCCATTTAAGTATATCTCTTGAATTTTTAAGAAATTTAATCTAGCAATATGAATACCGCAATCCAATTTTTTTATATAATTTAAGGCAATGTCATCTGAATTTTCATCATAACAGGGTATGCCAAATTCATTATGAATAATCCTATCAGTAGATTGGGATAAACAGAATTCATAAGTCAATGACTTTATAATGGATTTATTTAGCCAATCTTGATTTCTATAATTGATTTTATTAAATACGTCAATAGAATAATATTTCCAATCCATTAGACATACCCACTCACATTCTTTTATTAAGTTTTTGTTGTTTTTATACTCTTTAATAAGATGATTATACATATCATTAAAAACAGATTGATTAATATTGGTAATTCTAAAAGAATATTTTTCATTTCTTAAAATTTTAACATTCCTAAATCTATTTTGACTAAAATTCAAAATACCCACTTTGACAAAGGATTTATTTTTATTAATACTAAGTAAAAAAAATTTAAATAACTCATCAAATTCGTTCATAAATTCCATCTCAAATTCTTGATTAAACAGAAACAAAATATTATTAATTGAGCCAGACTTTATTTGCTCAATTTTTACAATACCCCTTCTTATCATTTCTTCAATCCCAATTACTCGAGGTATATTCTCGACAAAAATCATATCTGGTCTTAGGTGGCGACTAATACCATTCATCTCAAAGAAGAAGTTATTATCTATTTCATTTTTATCAATCCAAATTCGTTCTTTGGTTAAATTTGGGTTGTTTTCTTTAAAAGGCAAGTAACTATCAGCTCCTAAAACCTTTTTGTTTTTATCTTTTAGGACAACATAATTGCACATATCTTCCCAAATATAGCTAAAATTATTAATACCCCAAAACCCTTGATTGCTATCTCTATCGAAATCTAAACTTCCATACAAAAAATGCTCTACCGCCTCATAAATGTCCCAATATTGGTAATTTTTATAAGCAGTCGTTTTGTGAATATTATCCAAACAATCTTTTAGAATGCTGATTGTTGAATCAAAAGAATGTTCAGAAAATAAACTTTGTTCTGGGCTTAGGTATTTATAAGAAAAATTAAAGGAAATTTCTTTGATTTGTTCAGATAATTCTTTCTCTAACTCGCTCGCTAATTCTTTATAAATATAACAAAATAATTCAATCAATTCAGACGGTACACCACGCACAATGTTACGATAGCCAACCATATTTTCAATAAAAATGGCGTGATTACTTAGAAAAATTCCCTTATCCAAATAATTTTCAATTTTGGAATAATCCACTTCTTCAATCAAGCCCAATTCTTGGATTAAAGACTCAATTTCCAATTCTTGATAAGTTTGGAAAATTTTATCAATTAAATCAATTTTGCTATACAAAACAGTTTCGTTATTGTCTTCATCAGTAAAAATATATGCCCCATTATTATTTTCAATTTGGGCATTATCTTTATTTTGTTCATCCTTATCTAAATATCGTTCTTTGTTTTGACGGAATTTTTCAAAAGTACGATACATTGCAAAAAACAAATTTTTGACATTATCGTAATTAACTTTAAAATTTTCAAACCCTTTAGGTAAAGTAAAAGCCATTTTGCCCAAATATTTATCTTTACGAATACCAACAAATGAGCCACGATAACAATTTGGCTCATTTGGTTGAACAATGGCTAACTCATTAAAATTAAACAT
>JBHAEG010000004.1:0-27123 GCA_041855445.1 Moraxellaceae bacterium | reverse complement strand
GCTTTTCTAAACCATCTATACGATGGATAACATGTAAATTTTTTAAAAATTTTGATTTTCATGTTTCTAAACCATCTATACGATGGATAACTTTTAAAGGAAAGCTGGACAGCAGGCTGGACAATTTCTAAACCATCTATACGATGGATAAGTAAAAAGGTATCATTTTTAAGTTTTTTTTATTTTTCTAAACCATCTATACGATGGATAACTGACTAAAATTTATGAAGCTGTAGAAGCAAGCTTTCTAAACCATCTATACGATGGATAACTGACTAAAATTTATGAAGCTGTAGAAGCAAGCTTTCTAAACCATCTATACGATGGATAACTACATATGACATGTTGATACCTTGATTTCATTTTTCTAAACCATCTATACGATGGATAACTTTGCTACGGAAACGGCACGAAAAAAATGTTCTTTCTAAACCATCTATACGATGGATAACATTTAGCGTCTATTAATTTGCTAAATAATTTTTTTCTAAACCATCTATACGATGGATAACTTAATGTAATGGTACATAATGCAATGGTTTTATTTCTAAACCATCTATACGATGGATAACTATTTTTAGATATGAGCTTGCCAACAGGTCATTTTCTAAACCATCTATACGATGGATAACATCTAGCCTCAGCACCTTTTTTGGCTCTTTCATTTCTAAACCATCTATACGATGGATAACCAGCTTTCAGGCACTGAAAAACAAGTGCAATGTTTCTAAACCATCTATACGATGGATAACATTTACAGAAGTAGAGATAAAACACGATTTAATTTCTAAACCATCTATACGATGGATAACAACGACCTTTTAGCCCAACCTCAACCCATTGTTTTCTAAACCATCTATACGATGGATAACACATTGACGCATTAGCTGATGCTTTACAGTTATTTCTAAACCATCTATACGATGGATAACTAAAAAGCTATCATTTTTAAGTTTTTTACGTTTTTCTAAACCATCTATACGATGGATAACTTGCCATCTTTGGACGACTTTTTTTTGGTAATTTTCTAAACCATCTATACGATGGATAACTAGAGATTTTTTTGCAAAAATCCATAATTTTCAATTACATAAGCTTTTATGCAATCAAAAACCTTCGTTTTTTAACCATATTAAAAATTGATTAAAAATCAAATATTTAAAAAATGATATAAAAACGAAGGTTCTTGTTTTGAATTATGTAAACTAATTTTAACTATTTTCTATAAGCATTGACAACAAATTTCTGCCAATATCAGACCAACAGTCTAAATTTATGGTTAAACTAAACTGAAATTCGTCGCCAACTTGTGCCTGACCGACTATCCTCCAATTCGACACCCTGTTCCTTTAAACTTTGACGTATCTGGTCAGCAAGCATATAATTTTTCTCAACTTTAGCCTGCTGGCGTTCAGCGATTTTTGCTTCAATTTCACCATCAGTTAAACCCATACTACCCCCGATTTGAGCTTGCAAAAACTCACTTGGGCTAAGCTGTAAAATATTTAATGGTTCAGCTAATTGTTTCAGTAATTTTGCCAAACTCACTGCCTGCTGATAACTCTCAGCGGTTGCCTGTTTAATGGCTCGATTAATATCTTTGGCAATATTAAATAACACACTAACCGCCCCAGCACTATTAAAATCATCGCACATTGACTGATAAAAAGTAGTTTTATATGGACTATCTTGATAATCAACGATTGTATATTCTGTTAATTGTTCAGCAGATTTTAAGGCATGATACAAACGTGACAAACCTGCATGAGCTTCTTTTAATGCTGTATCTGAAAAATTTATCGGACTACGATAATGACTAGATAAAATAAAAAAGCGTATCGTCTCAGGGTGAAAATCTTGCATCACATCACGAATGGTAAAAAAATTCCCCAAAGATTTGCTCATTTTTTCACCATCAACATTGACAAAACCAACGTGCATCCAATGATTTGCATAAGTTTTACCCGTTGCACCCTCAGACTGAGCGATTTCATTTTCATGATGCGGAAACTGCAAATCATGCCCGCCCCCATGAATATCAAATGTTTCACCAAGACAACAAGTACTCATCGCTGAACACTCAATATGCCAGCCTGGGCGACCAATTCCCCAAGCTGATTGCCAATGAGGTTCCGCAGGTTTGGCAGCCTTCCATAGCACAAAATCAAATGGATTTTGTTTATCTGTCTCTACTTCAACCCTTGCCCCCGCCTGCATATCACTGAGTTTACGTTTTGACAGTTTGCCATAATCGGCAAATTTTTCTACCGCATAATATACATCACCATTTTTTCCTTGATAAGCCAAATTTTTACTCACAAGCGTATCAATCATTTGTTGCATTTGGGGAATATGGTCCGTGGCTTTTGGCTCATGATTGGGACGTAAACAGCCCAAAGCATCAGCGTCTTCGTGCATGGCTTTAATAAAACGGGCAGTTAAATCATAAATGGCTTCAGCATTTTCATTGGCTCTGGCGATGATTTTATCATCAATATCGGTGATATTACGTACATAATTCACCTCATAGCCAATGTGTCTTAACCAACGTACAATCACATCAAAGCCAACCATCACCCGTGCATGACCAATATGACAATAATCATAAACCGTCATGCCACATACATACATTCCCACTTTACCTGCTTGCAAAGGCTCAAACGGTTGTTTTTTTTGGCTCATCGAATTAAAAATCTGGATTGGCAAAGGTGTTGTCATGATAATCCTATAATGTTTCACAATATAAAAAATAAGTGAATTATCATAACTAAAAAAAACGATTTATGCCACTTGCGAAACGCACAATGATTGTTTAGCATAAATCGTCTTTGATAGATTTTAGGAAAAATTATGGGCAATCGTTTAACAAAAATTTATACCCGTACAGGTGATAAAGGTACAACAGGTATGGCCGATGGTAGTCGAGCCAGTAAAGCAGATACAATTTTTGCATTAATGGGCGATGTTGATGAGCTAAATTCACAAATTGGTATGATACGTTGTTTATTAGCTCAAACATCAATTGACCATATCAACAGTCAGCAAAAATTACAACAAGAACTCACTGTTATTCAACATTTATTATTTAATTTAGGTGGTGAGCTGGCGATGCCAAGTTTTGAAGGCATTCAATCTACACATATTATTTGGCTAGAACATAGCATTGACACAATGAACACACATTTACCAACACTAAAAGATTTTATTTTACCAACAGGGTCGGTATTAGTCAGCCAAATTCATATCGCTCGTGCGGTATGTCGGCGGGCAGAACGACAAGCCGTTGCATTACATGAAACCAATCCCCAAGCAGTACGAATAATGGCAATGAGTTTTTTAAATCGTTTATCAGATTGGCTATTTGTCACTGCACGATTTTGTACAAATATAAATGAGCAAGCAGAAGTTTTATGGAATAGTCAAGTTTTACAAAATTTGCCTTAAATTTGTTAAGGCAAATTTATCATTATCTGTTAATAATTAATAAAACTCGTCTTTTTCTTCAATTGTTAATCTGTGACCATCATCATTATCTGTCGTAGGTGAGCTGGGCTTACTTTCAGCAGAGCTATCATTATTAGCTGGTGCTTCATTTTTTGGTTGCTCTGCTTGCGGTTTTAATTCTTCAGCAGGTTTATCTTCAGTTGGTTTATCAGCTTGACTTGCAGGTTTTTCCTTTGCTGTATCCTCGTTCGTTGCTGGTTTTGGTGCAGGTTTTGGCTTTGGTTTTTCTTCATTATTATCATTATCTTGAGCTTGAGTCGCACGGCGAGGAGCTTGTCTTTGTTCAGGTTCTGGCGAAGAAGTTTGGGCTTTTTTCACAGGAGCTTTATTAGTTTTTTCTGTAGCTGTCGCATTTTTGGCTAAAACTTGTTGAATTTGAGAGTTTGCCAAAATATCACTAACAATATACATCAAACTATCAGCCGTTGCACTGCTAGCTTGATAACCTGCACCCATATTACTTAGTTTAAAACGTTGATTTTCTGCAATAATTGTATTATTTTCTAAAGTAAATCCTTTGTCTAATAAACGTTCTTGCAAGTTTGGCTGTTGTAATCTAGTAAATAAAGCATTAGCATTTTTAATATCACTATCAAGCATGGTAATCGCAACAGTTGCCTGACATTCTCCAGCAGTCCCCGTTGATTTTACATTATGTAGATTAACTAACAAAAGTTCAACATTATCAAGATTGGTTTCGCTAGTATCTAATCCTGCTTGTTCACCAATTTGATATATGGTATTTTCCGTTTGTTGGGCAATGCGATTTTTCAAAGCCTGCTGAATACTGCTACTTGCATTGCTAGATTGACAATTAATCGGGTCAGGTTGCTTAACTGCTTGCGTTTTTTCCTCAGGTTTTTTTTCAGGTTCAGAACGGCTACAGCCTATCATGACAAGTGCAGAACATAATAAAACCATACCCGTTGTCAATCTTTTGCCAGTAATCAGCGATTTTTTTGCTAAAAAATTTTGCATAAATGACCTATCAAAGTTAAATACATTGTTAGGTGGCATTATAAAAGAAATTTTTCTTTGATAGTAAATTTCTCCCAGAAAATTTTGTACAACCGAGGTAATCAATGGTAAATAATTTTTTTATTTTAGGTCATCGTGGAGCAAGAGGCGAATGGCTGGAAAACAGTCAAATTGGCTTTGCCAATACACAAAAATTAGCCGTCAATGGTGTGGAATTTGATGTACAATTGACCGCAGATAATCAGCTAATTGTCCTACATGATGAGCATTTACAGCGACTCGCAAGGCGACAAAATCTAATTTCTCAGATGACAATTAACGAAATAAAACGAATATTAGTCTCTGATTATTCTCGATTTTTTCATCAGAAAAACCCTAATTTTTTCGCTCAACCCATCTTGTTACTCACTGATTTATTGCCTTATCTTCAAGGCTATCAACATATTGAATTAGAAGTAAAAACACATATTCGCACTCCTTATCAAACATTAATTAAAGCTTTAGATAAAATTTTACAACAAACTGGCTGGAAAGCCTTGCCCATCACGGTTACAAGCTTTGATACTCGATTGTTAGCAAATTTATCAAATCGTTACAAAAAAGGTTTATTGTTACAGCCAATTTGCAGTTTACCTACTGAAATTGCGTTCTTACCGACATCTAAATATTTTATAAATGATAATTTTAATTTAGCTTGTCAATTGGGCTGTCAGCAGGTAGGTATTTATTATCCATTAATTAATCAACAAATTATTGATTATGCAAATAAATTTGATTTATCAGTGACCGCTTGGACAGTTAATAACCACAAAATCTCTTTAGATTTATTAAATTTAGGCGTAAAAACAATTATTACTGATTATCCTACTAATTTGTTACAGCACGTTGCTAATCGTCATTCATCGTATTTTTTATAGAATTTCAGTGTATAAGTGTTCACATATAATGATTTTTAGGCTAAAATAGCAAACAATTCATTCATGATATGATAGTTATTATCATTTCGATACGGTAATTTTTCAAGGAAACCGTTATGACACAACCTCAGGTCAAAGAAACTGCCCCCATCAATTGGATACCTGCCATTGTTTTAGTCAGTACGCCATTACTCGCTTTGTTTATCGTGCCATGGTATTTATGGACGCATAGCATTAGCTGGCAAGTCTGGACTGTTTTTGCATTGCTTATGGCATGGACGGGATTAGGTATCACCGCAGGTTATCATCGTTTATTTGCTCATCGGGCTTATCAGGCTCACCCTGTTGTTAAGTATTTCTTATTATTTGGAGCAACATTAGCAGTACAAAGTTCTGCTTTTGATTGGTGTTCTGGGCATCGTATTCATCATCGCCATGTTGATGATGTTGAACATGACCCGTATTCAGTAAAACGTGGCTTTTGGTTTTCGCATATTGGCTGGATGTTGAGAAGTTACCCAAGTGGACGCTATGACTACAAAAATATTCCTGATTTGACCAAAGATAAAGTATTACAAATTCAGCATAAATATTATGGTTTATGGGTATTATTAACAAATGTTGTTTTTGTAGCTTTTGTCGGTTGGTTAGTTGGTGATGTTTGGGGTACGTTAGTATTAGCAGGTTTATTACGTTTAGTATTGACTCACCATTTTACCTTTTTTATCAATTCGTTATGTCATATGTTTGGGACTCGCCCTTATACCGATACCAACACCGCCCGTGACAATGCAATTTTAGCATTATTTACATGGGGAGAAGGCTATCATAATTATCATCATTACTTTCAATATGACTATCGTAATGGTGTAAAATGGTGGCAATATGACCCAACCAAATGGTTAATTTATGGCTTATCAAAAATCGGTTTAACTTATGATTTAAAACGTGTACCTGATGTTGCTATTCGTCATGCCCAAGTAGAAATGCAGTTTAAGAAAGCTCAAAGCAAAATTGATGGTTTTTCTGGTAGTTTAACCGCCGATTTCCAAGCATTTAAAGAGCGAGTACATAATGAGTATCAAGCCTTTAATCTAACTATTCAAGAATGGCAAGCCTTAAAAGCCAAAGCTATTGAAATGAAGAAAAATGAATTTGCTCAACGTTTGCATGAAGTTGATGAAAAATTAAAAGACCAATATAGCCAAATCGAAACAAAACTACAAGAACATGGTAAACAAATCGAAATGGCAATTTTGCAATTTAACGGCAAAAAAACCAGCATCTAATAACAATAAATAACATTAGACTTCAGTCATTGCATAATCCGCCTTGTCGTTATGATAGGGCGTTTTTTTTCAACTTCAACAGGCAAGCCGTTTATTAAATAAATGCTATACCTTGATACATCAATTTTATTTATAAAAAAAATCTTTACATTTATTAAATAAATATTAATGAGTTTTACACAGTTGCCTCTAGTCACTGATTGTCAATTAATGCTAGAATAGCAAACACATAGTTGTTATTTTATTTTTACTTAAACTATTCATAAGTGATTTTTTATTATGGAAACGTTATCCTCGCAAAAAAGCGATAAAGAACAGTTTGAACAAGCTGCTTTACATTATCATTCTCACCCAAGAGCTGGTAAAATCGCAGTCGTCCCAACCAAATTATTGGCAAACCAGCGTGACTTAGCGTTGGCATATTCGCCAGGTGTGGCTGTTCCTTGTTTAGAAATTGAAAAAGACCCAAAAAAAGCAGCTCTTTATACCTCTCGTAACAACCTTGTTGGTGTCGTTACTAACGGAACGGCCGTGCTTGGACTGGGAAATATTGGTCCTTTAGCATCAAAACCTGTGATGGAAGGTAAGGGCGTTTTATTCAAAAAATTTGCAGGAATTGATGTTTTTGATATTGAAGTCGCTCAAAATGACCCTGATAAATTTATCGAGGCGATTGCCTCACTTGAGCCGACTTTTGGTGGTATTAATCTTGAAGATATTAAAGCACCAGAATGTTTTTATATTGAGCGTGAATTACGCAAACGCATGAACATTCCTGTGTTTCATGATGACCAGCACGGTACAGCGATTATTACAGCGGCAGCGTTGTTAAATGCGTTGGTATTAAACGGCAAAAAAATCAATGAAATTCAAGTAGTTTGTTCTGGTGCTGGTGCGGCCGCTATTTCTTGTTTAGATTTAATTTGTGCATTGGGTGTTAATAAAAATAATATTTTTGTCGCAGATTCAAAAGGTATTATTTCAACAAGCCGTGAAAATCTTGATGAGTCAAAACAACGTTATGCCCGTGATACTGATGCCAAAACCTTGGCTGATGTGATTGTTGGGGCAGATATGTTTTTGGGATTATCAACAGCTGGTATGCTAACGCAAGATATGGTCAAGCAAATGGCCAAAGACCCGATTATTTTTGCCCTTGCCAATCCAAATCCTGAGATTTTACCAGAAGATGCCAAAGCAGTTCGCCCTGATGCAATTATTGCAACTGGTCGTTCAGATTATCCAAATCAGGTAAATAATGCGTTATGTTTTCCTTATATTTTCCGTGGGGCATTAGATGTTGGGGCGACAACAGTCAATGAAGAGATGAAAATTGCCTGTGTGCGTGCAATTGCAGCAATGGCTCATGTTGAGGCGACTCCTGAAGAAGGCAAAAAAGAAGTCGATGCGTCAAAACATTTTGGACGTGAGTATTTAATTCCAGGTCCACTCGAGCCAAATTTGATTATTGAAATTGCTTCGGCAGTGGCTCAAGCGGCAATGGATTCTGGCGTTGCGACTTTACCAATTGAAGATATTAATGTTTATCGGCAAAAACTATCAGAATTTGTGTATAATTCTGCATTTGTGATGAAACCAACATTTGCCAAAGCCAAACAAAATCCAAAACGTATCGTTTACTGTGAAGGCGAGGATATGAATGTCTTACGAGCGGTACAAGTGGTGGTTGATGAGGGTTTAGCATTACCAATTTTGATTGGTCGTCCATCTGTAGTGGCAACGCAAATCGAGCGATTAGGGTTACGTTTGGAAGTTGGTAAAAATGTTGATATTGTTGATCCAAATGATGACCCTCGTTATCGTGATTATTGGCAAACATATTATGAAAAAAATAAACGTAACGGGGTGAGCCGTGAGTTAGCTCGCCGTGATGTTCGCCGTAAAACAACACTTATCGGGGCATTATTGGTAGAAAAAGGTGATGCTGATGGTATGATTTGTGGTACATTTAGCCATTATCATTTGCATCTTGAGTATGTAAAAAGTGTGATTGATAAAAAATCAGGGGTAAGTGATTTTTACGCCATGAATGCAGTATTAATGCAAGGTCGTAATGTGTTTATTGCTGATACTTACATTCACGAAGACCCAACCGCAGAACAATTGGCAGAGGTCACGATATTGGCAGCCAATGAAATGCGTCGTTTTGGTATCGAACCAAGAGTTGCCCTGTTATCACATTCAAACTTTGGTACATCAGATTTCGCCAGTGCAAAAAAAATGCGTCAAGTCCATCAAATCTTAACAGATATGAAAGTTGATTTTGAGTTTGATGGGGAAATGCACGGTGATTCAGCCCTTGATGAGCGTATTCGTAATATTGATTATGGATTTGCAAACTTGACAGGTTCTGCAAATTTATTAATCATGCCTGATATTGACTCAGCAAATATTTCTTATAATTTGTTAAAAACAGCCACTCAAAGTGCAGTGTTAGGTCCGATTTTATTAGGGGCATCAAAACCAATTCAAATCTTAACGCCATCAGCAACTGCTCGCCGTATTGTCAATATGACTGCATTGGCAGTTACCCAAGCTCAAGATTTAGCAAAATAATAATTTTTGACTGTTGTAGAAAAAACCAGTTTCTTCTAAACTGGTTTTTTATTTTAATAATGGTGTATCCATATGCAAGTTTATTTAGTGGGCGGTGCAGTCCGTGATAAATTATTACAACGCCCTGTAATTGAAAATGATTATGTCGTGGTTGGTGCAACACCAAAGCAAATGCTTGACTTAGGTTTTCAAAAAGTTGGGGCAGATTTTCCTGTATTTTTACACCCCCATACGCATGAAGAATATGCCCTTGCCCGCACCGAACGTAAAGCAGGTAAAGGCTATTTAGGTTTTACCGTGTATGCCAGCCCTGATGTTAGCCTTGAACAAGATTTAGCTCGCCGTGATTTAACTATCAATGCAATGGCGATACAGGTCAATGGCTTATTTGACAACACGATTAAAACTGGAGAATTAATCGACCCATTTAATGGGCAAAAAGATTTACATCAGCGACAATTACGTCATGTTTCTTACGCATTCACCGAAGACCCTGTACGAGTATTACGCCTTGCTCGGTTTGCCTCTCGTTATGCTTCATTAGGATTTTTCGTGTGTGAAGAAACAAAACAATTAGTAAAGCATATGATAACTGCTGGCGAGCTTAACAACCTTGTTGCTGAACGGGTTTGGACAGAAACGCAAAAATCATATATGCAATCACAAGCTGATATATATTTTTCAACGTTACATGAACTTGGGGCATTGTCAGTGATTATGCCTGAACTGGCTCAACAATTGAACCATTCACAATGGCAAATTACCGCCCAAGCGTTGCGTCAAGCCCATGATTTTTCATTAGATAATCTTGGACGTTTTGCAATATTAGCCACCGCTTTTTTAACCAAAACTCATCTTTTACAAAAATTTTGCCAACGGCTAAAAGTTCCCAATCAACACCGACAATTTGCCCAATTTTTCATTGAAAATTTTTATCAACTCAGCCATTTTCACCACTTAAACACAGATGAAATGTTTGATTTATTAAAACGAGGGAAGGCATTTAAACCCGAGAACTTACTAAGTCATGGGTTAATTTATCAACAAATTTATCAATTAGCCAAGCAACAATATCAATTTAATCAAATCATTGAGAAATTACAACCTATTAGCATTCAGAATATTGATAAAAATCTGACAGGTAAAGCCATTGGCGAAGCGATTGACAGCTTACGCAAAGAAAAATTACATGAGGTATTAATGAGTTTTCATTAATCTTGCTCGTGTATGGTCATATATCCAATAAAAAACGAACGTATAAACTAAAATAAATAATGTCAAAGCAATATCCATCAAAAATGCTTGCCATAAATTTATTTTTAAAACAAATGCAATTAATGGTAAAGTAAAAATTAATAATCCGCCTTCAAATAAAATCACATGTAATACACGGACTTTTACGGAACGTTGGACTTTTTCTCCTGTAAACACCCTGTCAAACAGCCAATTAAAAATAAAAGTCCATATCATTGCTATTAAGGAAATAGCAATTAACATACCAGTAATCATGGCATCAGAAGATTGCGACTGTTTCATCAGTAGTTTTACTAAAAATAATGATAAAACTACTGCTATTGCTTCAAACAAAATAGCTTGAAAAATTCGTTCTGTTATCTTCATATAGTTTTTAAAAATTATTCAAAAATATAACGACTAATTTCGATTAAATTCCCATCTGGGTCATTTATGTAAATTGATTGTATCTTACCATTTGCTCCCGTCCGAGACACAATTCCTTCAATAATTACAACATTGTTCTCTTGCAAATCAGCTATAACTTGATTAAGTGGCGTATCTGTTAATAAACATAAATCTGCACTGCCAACAGTGGCATTCTTAGCATTAGGTTTAATTTCTTGCCCATATTGATGTATATTGATTTTCTGTTGCCCAAAATGTAATGCTATACGATTATCAGCAAAAATTTTGGCTGTCATACCTAAAATCTTAGTATAGAAATCAACGGTACGTTGTATATCTGTAACCGTTAAAACTAAATGGTCAATGCTGGTAATATTCATCATCTTTATCCAATTATGCTTTAAAATCTTCTCCAAGATACACTTTTCGCACTAAATCATGTTCTAAAATATGTTCTGGTGTTCCTTCTGCGATAATTGCACCCTCACTGACAATGTAAGCTTTTTCACAAATAGCTAATGTTTCTCGCACATTATGGTCAGTAATTAATACACCAATCCCCCGATTTTTCAAAGTAGTAATCACTTCTTTAATATCACCAACCGAAATTGGGTCCACACCTGCAAATGGTTCATCTAGTAAAATAAATTTTGGATTTGAAGCGAGACAACGAGCAATTTCACAACGACGACGTTCCCCACCTGATACACTCATACCCAATGAATGTCGAACATGTTCTAAATGAAACTCGCCCATTAATTGTTCTAAGGCTTGTTTTTGTTGAGTTTTATTTAAATCATGACGAGTTTGCAAAATTGATAAAATATTTTCTTCAATAGTAAGTTTACGAAAAATAGATGCTTCTTGTGGTAAATAACCAATGCCTACTCTTGCTCTCTCGTGCATAGCAAGTGCAGAAATATCCTTATCCCCCAAATAAATCACGCCCTTATCTAAATTTACCAATCCGACCACCATATAAAAGCTAGTGGTTTTCCCCGCTCCATTTGGTCCCAATAACCCTACAACTTGCCCTTGTTCAACGGAAAAAGACACATCTTTAACAACCCAACGTTTACCATAACGCTTTGCTAAGTGTTGCATGACTAAATGTTCATGGGCAGTATTATTCAGGATAGACATCATAATTTCTCAATCATATTCAATATTAACGCAAGCTTTGACGATTAGCTTCTTGAGGTGGGAAAACTAACTCTACTCGCTGGCTGCCACCTGAAGTCGCTTCTACATCTCCTGCTTTTAAACTATAACGAATAACATTCCCAGTAAAACTTGCTCCATTTTGTGTTAAACGAGCATTACCTGTTAATGTGACGATACCAGTTTTTACATTATAATCAATACGATTAGCCTGTCCCTTTGCCAGCCCTTTTTCTTGAGTGACAATTTGTTGAATTGTTGCAGGCCTGCCATTTGCGACCGCACTGTCAATTGCTCGATTTTTATTCAGATTTACTGTAAGATTGTCAGCCGTCATTTTTAATGTACCTTGCGTAATAGATACATTGCCTGAATAACTCGTTACCCCTGTACGTTCACTATAAGTTGCTTTATCTGCTAATAAACGAATTGGCTCATTGGCATCAGATGGCAAGGCATGAATTGTTGATGACAAACTTAATCCAACAATGGTAAATATCACATAGTGCTGTTTTTTTAATATCATAGTTTACTAAACCTTTCATGGTAAATTTAAGGATTTGGGGAATATATCACTTCAACACGGTCAAACTGATAATCACCTGTCATCAAATTCGCATTCATTCGCTGTGCCGAAAATTGATGTTTACCTTGTATTACTTGCATTGGTTGCTCTGTATATACTTGCTTACTCGTTAAATCGCCAATAAAATCTCGTCCTGTGAGGGTGATTGATTGTTGATTATTAAACAAAGCCTGATTAGATACCATCTTTGTTGCCATCAACGGTTGATTTTGCATCATAACATTGTCTTTTAAGTGGATAATTTGTTGATTTTCATCAAGCTCTGCACGCACTGCCTGAAAAATCACTTTACGCTCAGGCGATGGCAACCAGACAATATTAGGATTTTCAAGTATTGCCATTTTGGCATATTGATAATGAATAACTTTATCAGCAGTCATTTGATAATGAATAGCCCCTTGCTCATTAGTTTGTAATGCCCGAATATTGTTCGCCTGATAATCAATATCTGTAGGTTTTAACTTTACTTTAGACAAAGAGGCATCATTACTTGCATAAAAGTAACTCGCTATCACAATCAATAACAAAGAAATGATAAATAAAATTCTTGTAGACACAGGTTATTACCCACAGGCTGATACTATAATAAATATTTTGCTAAAGCTTGTTCATAGTATCCCGTAGCCTTTAACAAAATATCGCAAACTTCCCGAACAGCACCATGCCCGCCTTGCCGTGTCGTCACCATATCTACATATTTAATCACTTCATGATGAGCATTTGGCACAGTCACCGCAAAGCCTACCGACTGTAATGCAGAAATATCTGTCCAATCATCACCAATATAAGCACATTCATTTAAAGTAAGATGCGTAGTTTTTAACAACTCATTTAACGCAGTCAGTTTATCTTCTCTTCCTTGTACCAAATGCGTAATTTTTAACTCTTTGGCTCGTTTATCTACAATAGCACTACTTCGACCTGTAATAATCGCCGTTTGTATGCCTGCCTGATGTAATCGCTGAATGCCAAAACCATCTTGTACATCAAAAGTTTTAGTTTCTACACCATTAGCATCATAAATAATTTGTCCATTGGATAGTACACCATCAACGTCCATGACTAACATCTTTACTGTTGAAGCTTTTTTTAATAAACTTTGCATGAGTATTCCTTTTAAGTTGTTGTTTTACTATTTTACCCCAGCCTGTAATAAGTCGTGTAAGGTAATAATTCCCATCAGATGTTTTTCATTATCTAGCACCAATAATTGACTAATCTTCTTTTCATTCATCAGTGTTAAAGCATCAGAAGCACGCATTTGTGGCTGAACATGTTTTGGGTTTTTAGTCATAACTTGTTGAATGGTACTACTTAAAGTTAATTGTTTTTCTAAAGCACGGCGTAAATCACCATCAGTAAAAATACCAACAACCTGTTGATTGTCATTGACAACCACTGTCATACCTAATCGACCACCTGTCATACGAAATAGTGCATTGTTTAATGTATCAGCAAAATGAATGATTGGCAAATCTTCGCTATTGCTGTGCATTAAATCTTTCACTTGCATCAATAACTTACGACCCAATGCCCCTGCAGGGTGCGATAATGCAAAATCATCAGAGGTAAAACCCTTACTATACACCAAAGCTACTGCCATTGCATCGCCCAATGCCAGCGTTGCTGTCGTACTAGAGGTTGGGGCTAATCCAAGCGGACACGCTTCTTCTGAAGCTCCCAATGTCAATGCGACATTAGCCGATTTTGGCAATATCCCTCGAGCATCACGGCTAATAGAAATCAATGGAATATTTAACCGTTTAATGACGGGTAACAACGTACGAATTTCGTCCGATTCTCCTGAGTTTGAAATAGCTAATAACACATCTCCAGAAACTAACATGCCTAAATCACCATGACCTGCTTCGCCAGGGTGCATAAAAAAAGCAGGTGTCCCAGTCGATGCAAATGTGGCAGCGATTTTACGCCCCACCAAACCCGATTTGCCCATACCCGTCACTACCAATCGCCCCCGACAATTTTCAATTAATTGACAAGCTTGAATAAAACGCTCATCAAGCTGTTCAATTAACAAATCTAACGCTTTTTTTTCTGTTTGAATGGCTTGAATGGCATGGGATAAATAATCTTTGCTATCAACAGAGGTCATCATGCAATATTCCTATCATTTCTGGAAAAAAATTTATCGCTAGTATACTAAGATAGCCCTCTATGTTAATAGATTTTTTGTAATATATCTACTTTTCTACCTTGCTAGAATTTATCAATTTTTTGTTTTTGTTGTTGCTGATGAATTGCCCAATCAATATGTTCTTGAACTAATTCAGATAATTCATGTCGTTTATTCATTAATGCTTGAATAATCATTGGGCTAAATGGTGCATTGCCTAACGCGACCGCCACATTACGCATCATATTTTGATAACCTGTTCGCCGTAATGGACTACCCTCAGTATATTTTAAAAATGTTTTTTCATTCCATTGCCAAATATCCAGTAAGCTAATGGTATCTAGCTGATGACGAGGCAGAAAATCATCAATCGTTGTCAATTTTGCATATCTATTCCATGGGCAAATTAACTGACAATCATCACAGCCAAAAATCCGATTACCTATTTTAGCACGTAGCTCTAATGGAATACTTCCCATAAACTCAATGGTCAAATAAGAAATACATAAGCGAGCATCAACCTGATATGGTGCAATAATTGCCTGCGTTGGACAAACTTTAAGACATGCCGAACAGCTACCACAACGTGACACTTGTACATCATTATCAGCAGGCAAAGGCAAACTGGTAAACAATTCACCCAGTACAAAAAACGAACCTGCCTGCCGATGAATTAACAAGGTATGTTTTCCCGTCCAACCAAGCCCTGCTTTTTCCGCTAAAGCTCGTTCAAAAATTGGTGCAGAATCACTAAATGGGCGAAAAATAAACCCTTCTACTAAATAAGGATAATGAATTTTTAAATGTTCAAAAATTTGCTGAGCAAGTGTTTTCAATCGTCCACGCATGATTTTATGATAATCTCGACCACGAGCGTAACGAGCAATAATCGCATGATTAGGACGTAACTCATCAGGAATACTGCGTTTTGGCGGTGGTGTGACTAAATAATCAAGACGCACACTAATAATACTTTTTGTACCTTCAACAAGTAGCGTTGGATTGGCTCGCTTATCGTGGTTTTCTTGTAAAAACTGCATTTGTCCATGATAATCATTTTTTAGCCATTGTTTAAGATGAATTAATTGTTCAGAAAATATTTCATCATCAGCGGTCACAATCCCACAATCAGAAAACCCCAATGCTAACGCTTGTTGCTTTATCCAATGTTTTAATTGGGATAAATCAGCATCAGTATGCGTCACAGCTTGCGAAAAATTTGCTAAATTACAATGCACAATCAGATAAAATCTAGGTAAAATAATTAGGTTAGTATAACAATTTTTTAAACAACAGCGAAATAATTTTTAATAAGTGTGAAAGCATCATGAAATATATTCAACCCACAGCTTGTTTTTTACCAGAACAAATTTATAGCATTGAACAGCAATGGTTTCATGAAAATAATCCAAGCTACAGTTTGATGCAACAGGCAAGCTGGCAAATGGCAAATCATATTGCAAAACATTATCCCAATAAAAATCAACAAATTATGCTAGCCGTTGGTGCAGGAAATAATGGTGGTGATGGCTGGCTAGTTGCAAGTTTTTTAGCAGAAATCCAACCAACATGGCAAATTTGCATCATTGAAATCGCCAAGCCAACCACCCATGATAGCCAACAGGCAAAAGCTTATTTTTTAGACTTAATAAAAACAAATACACATTGTCACTATCAACACGTTGATAACTTTTTAAATAACCAACATCAGCAAATATATCCATCAAAAATAGATATTATCATTGATGCAATGTTTGGTATTGGCTTAACTCGTCAGCCAACGGACAAATATCAACAACTAATTGAATTTATTCATGAATACCAACAAAATAACCCCAATGTACAAGTAATTAGTATTGATGTACCAAGCGGTTTAAATGTTTCAACTGGTGAAGTTTATCAACAAGTTGCGGTTAAGGCTCATCAAACTTTATGTTTAGTCGCTCGAAAAGTGGGATTACATCTAAAAGACAGTAAAGATTTCATAGGAGAAATTATTGATTTTCCATTAATTCCTATTCATTATTTATGTAAAAAAATTTCACAAAAACCAATTGCTTATTATCATCAACAGTTACCCAAAATTGCCAAACGCCAACATAATCAACATAAAGGTAGTTTTGGTTATGTATTAATTATTGGCGGACAATATCTGTCAAATGGTCAAGGTATGGCGGGAGCGGGACTACTGGCTGGTAGTGGGGCATTTGCTAGTGGTGTTGGTAAAGTCAGTATTGCTTGTCATCATGATTTTCAAAATGCCATCATTAGTCGTCTGCCCAACGCCATGACGATGGATATCCATCAAATTGATAGTGTCAATAAACTCATAACTGAAGCGGACGGCGTAGCATTGGGCATGGGCTTTGGTCGAGATGAACAAAGTTCTACTTTATTTGTAAAATATCTTCATCAAATTTTATTGACAAATAAACCATGTGTCATTGATGCTGATGGCTTATACCATCTGGCAAATCTTAGTCAAAGTCAAGACCCTAATGACCAACAACTGATTGACTCCCTGCGTCAAGCTCATTGTTATTTTACACCTCATTCGGGCGAGATGGCTCGATTATTACAAATGACTGCTGGGGAAGTTGAGGCAGACCGTTTAACCGCTCTTCAACAGGCAAGCCAACGTTTTGGCGGTCATTGGTTATTAAAAGGAGCAAATTCATTAGTGATGGAAAATGGACAAATTCATATTTGTGGATTAGGCAATGCGGGCATGGGTACGGCAGGCATGGGTGATACATTAGCAGGCTTGGCAATTTCATTAATTGTACAAAAAATAGACAATCCTTTATTGATGGCGACCTTAATCCACGCCAAAGCAGGCGACATTTTAGCAAATAAAATTGGCGAACATGGCCTACAGGCGTGGCAAATGGACAAAGCCATCAGTCAAGTTTTACAATCGCTACACTAACATAGTTCTTATCATTTGACATTAAGCTGATAACTATTTATTAATTTCAATTTTAAAAAATAGTTAATCAGCTTCATCAATCCATGCCATTTGAATGGCTTCTAAAATACGTTCGTTGGATTTATTTGGTTCATCTTGAAAATCTTCTAACTCAGTAATCCAACGATGTAAATCTGTAAAACGAATATATTGTGGGTCAATATCAGGAAATTTTTCTGCAAGTTGAATGGCTATTTCTAAACTATCTGACCATTTTAATGACATTTTTTGTCCTTAATCTTCATAGATAATTTGATAGCATAACGATTATTACATACTTTTTCAATAACCTATCGTTATACAAATTTTTTATGCGATAGAAAGAAAAATTTGTTACACTACTTTTATTTAATAGTTTAATTAAATTAAGAGAGTTGCAATTATGGATAAGCGATTAAAAAATATTACTATTTGCTCATTTAGCATCTGTATGAGCAGTTTGGCAATGGCTCAAAATGGGGTATATTTTACACACGCAGATTGGGAAATTGCCTGTGATACACAAAAAAATTGTCTGGTAGCTGGCTATCATGCAGAAAATACCGATGGTAATTCCATCAGCATGTTGTTACAACGAGACTATGCAAAACCAAATGTTACCGCTAAGTTACTTATTCATTCTGATTCATCCCCTTATACAGATTTAGTGGACATGAAAATTAATAAACAATCATTTGGTAGAGTCGTTATATCAGCAGAAGGTGAAGGCAGATTATCTCATTATCAAACACAAGCCATTCTTGAGAGAGCAAAACAAAATTTGAATATTGAATTCATTTCAGAGGAGCAAGTTTGGCAATTATCTGATAAAGGATTAACCGCTGTTTTATTAAAAATGGACGAAGTGCAACAACGAGTTGGCACAATATCTGCAGTAATTTCCAAAGGGGAAAAAGTAGATGTGCAACCAACAATTCAACCGCTAACTTTAGTCAGCCAACCATTGCCATCAGAAAAAGCAATAACTATTCAAAGTAATACGCAACAGGGAAAAAGTATTTTACAAACGCTGATAAATAGTGATAAAACTAGCGATTGCGATGACATTACTAATAGTGAATTGAATCATGAGCTTGAGATAACCTCATTATCAAATAGCCAAAATTTAGTTATGACTCGTTGTTGGCAAGGGGCATATAATGTTGGCTATGGAGCGTGGGTAATGGACAAAAATTTTACCAATGTTCAACAATTTGTCACTGACAGTGCTTCTTTTTTAAATGAAAACCAGCTACATGCTTCCCATAAAGTACGGGGTCTAGGTGATTGTTTGTCTATCAATCAATGGACATGGAATGGCGAACAGTTTGTACATACGCTAGATGAAACAACAGGGCTTTGTCGAGGTTTTGCAGGAGGTGCATGGCATTTACCAACTTTAAATATAACTGTAGTCAGTCATTAATTATAGTTATTTGATTAGTGATAATTTTTGTATAGATAACAGGCTTAGTTTACATCTTTATGATAGATTAAGCCTCATTAAAATATTAAGATAAACTATATTAAGAAAAACTATAAATAATGATGGCTTAATCAAAAAAAGTTACACAATATATAGAAATTTTGTTATAGTAACAAGTTTCATTAATTATTTTTTTAACGATTGGATTGAGAAATGTTCTGAGGATGATATGACAATGCGTGGTCAGAAACTTATTACTTGGCTTGAGATTTTTAGCCAAAAACATTATCGTTATTCTTGTGGTGTGGCTCTATTAAGTGCCATGATGGCTTTGACCGCTTGTCAAAAATCGGAACAAACCAATACTAATAACAAAGAAACATCAACTGAAAATCAAACAACAACAAAAAATCTAATGGGTGACTCTCAACAAACAGGGGACAATACTGCTACAGCACAAGCTCCAGAAGAAGTCGTGCCACTTAAAGTGTTACAACCTAATACCAGTCAGCAATTTGTTGGTGCTAATGAAATTGAACAACGTTTAATAGAAGCCTTACCAGAAATTCCCTATTCAACCACGGATTTAACGGAACATGCTCAAAAGGTAAACTCAGCAGTGTGGCAACCTGATGTACCAATGGATAATATTACGGCAACCAAGGTACAAGCTTTGTTAAATTGGCATCATCATGGCGTTGGTGCAGTTGATGGGGCGTTTGGTTCAAATGCAATCAAAGCCATGCAAGCCTTTCAAAAAGCTAGAGATTTACCAGTTACCGATAAAATGGATAGTGCTACTTGGCAGGCTTTAACGGCAGATACTAACTTAAATAATCAACCTGTGTTGGTAAATTATACACTAACAAAGCAAGATGTTTCTTTGCCCTATCATAAAAAAGGACAACAATATCGCTCGGTACGTGAGGCTGTCGCTGAAAAATTTCATATGAGTGAGGCTTTATTACAAAACTTAAATAAAAACACTCCGTTAAAAGCAGGCAATACCATCACTGTGTATAATCCTGGTCAGCCGAATGTTGTACCTGTTGCCAAAGTAGTTGCCGATAAACGCAAAAATATTTTATATGCGTATGATGCTAATGATAAAATGATTGCCAGTTACCCAACAACTGTTGGTGGCAGAGGCACACCATCACCCAAAGGCACACATAAAGTTGCTAATCGTGTATTAAAACCCACCTACAACAAAGATTTTAAAAATCCTCATAGCGTGTTACCACCAGGACCAAATAATCCCGTTGGTTTAGTATGGATGGGCTTAAGTAAACCTGGTTATGGTATTCATGGTTCGCCACAGCCAGAAATGATTAGCCGTCAGGCATCGGCTGGGTGTGTACGTTTGACAAACTGGGACGCATTGTCTTTGTATGGCACTATGGAAATGGGTGCAACAGTCGAGTTTCGATAATTGTTAAGCTAACGGGTTAAATTTTATTAAATAAATTTGACCCGTTAGGTTTTATCCATGTTAATTTAACTGAATATACATTGAACTCTTTTGAGTTTTAATTAACTGAAATTTTTTTCTGCTTTCATTCCATACATACGCTTTGACGATTTTTTCCTGTTTGACTCTGCCTTCATCATCTTCTTCAGTAAAGTTACAATTTGTATTAAGGAATAAACGACTATTGGCTTTGGTAGTATAAATATCGCTAGGGTCTTGCTCACCATTGGCAAAATAACAGCCTGCCAATGGGTGTTCAGTTGTCATTGGAATTTCTAATGAATATACTTTACCTGTACGGGTATCGACCATTGCTCCTTGCTCACAGCTACTACCACAGCCCCAAGTTGTGACTATATAATGACCTGCAAAATTGATATTTTTAGATTGATAATTATCAGTGATTACTGACTTAAACTGTTTTGCAAGGGGGTGACTGTTGTATTTAATTGGGGCTTTTTTATTTTTAGATACAGTCACTTGGTAACTGTCAAAAGAAATATCTTTAGCACTTTGTGCATGAGAAATCAAAGTGATAGATAATAATGCTAATGTGCTAGCACCTAGTTTTATATGATTAAATTTTTTCATTAGAACCTTCCATTTAACAATAGTATCACTATTATTATTAGTTTATATAATTCTAATAAATAATACAACTATTGTTTAGGAAAGTTAATTTGAAAAAATTAATTAACGCCCACGGTAGGTAATACGTCCTTTTGATAGGTCGTAAGGGGTCATTTCAACTTTAACTTTATCACCTGTCAAAATACGAATATAGTTTTTACGCATTTTACCAGAAATATGTGCGATAATTTCATGCCCATTTTCTAAACGTACCTTAAATAAGGTGTTAGGTAAAGTATCAACTACTTCGCCTTCAAATTCAATCACATCGTCTTTTTTTGCCATAATGCCTATAACTAAAATAAAAATAAAGGTGAATTATACGCTGATGTTCTGAGTATCTCAATAATTTTATTCAGGTAAATTTAACCAAATTGGTGAAAGTCGAGTTTTTGGCAAGTGTGCCTGAAATTTGTCAGGATATAAAGCATTAATAAAATATAATCCGTCAGGGGCTGCCGTAGGTGAGGCAAGTGTGCGGTCTTTAGCAAGTAATAATGTTGCTAACCAATCTGTTGGCTGTTCACCTTGTCCAATAGTAAATAAACTTCCCATAATATTTCTCACCATATGATGTAAAAAGCCATCTGCCTGAATATCAAAGACTAATAAATCACCATATTGAGATAAATTGGCAAAGTGTACATGACGAATGGGTTGCTTAGATTGACATGAGGTTGCTCGAAAGCTGGTAAAATCATGTTTGCCAACGAGTGCCGTTACTGCTTGTTGCATTTTTTTTATGTCCAATGGCACATATTCATGAGTCACTTGCCCTTGCAAAATAGCTGGACGGAATTTTTGATTAAGCGTGACATAACGATAACGGCGAGCAATGGCAGAAAAACGAGCATGAAAATCGTTTGGCATAGGGACAAGCCATTTTATCGCAATGTCATTGGGTAATAAGGTATTCGCCCCACGAAGCCAGTTATAAGGGTCTCGCTTGGCAGTGGTGGTAAAATGAGCTATCATGTTACTTGCATGAACGCCAGCATCTGTTCGACCTGCTCCAACAACTTCAATTGGGTGATTGGCAATTTTTGCTAAAGCTTCTTCTAAGCATTGTTGAATACTGATAACTTCTTGTTGGCGTTGCCAGCCTCGATAGTTTGTGCCAATAAATTCAATACCAATGGCATAATTAAATTTTTCTAATATACCCATGTTATTCAACTGTATTCTCTAAACAATTTTGCCAAAAATTTTGTCGAGATTGAATGTCCGCATCTTTTGTACTTAACCAAAGTAAACGAGCATAAATCGTTGATAATGTTAATATACCTGAAGTCATCACGCCACAATCTGCCAGCCAAGCCCCCGCCTGATAGCTGTCACTTACGCCACCAAACGGACATTGTGTTGTTATGATTACTAAACAATTTTGTTGATATGCTTGTTTCAATGCCTGTTCTACAGCTTCGCTTTTTGGTAGATTGCCAGCTCCAAAACCTAAAAAAATCAATGCACTGGGTTTGCTCGCTAATGCTGATAATACTTGATAAGCAAGTTGTTCGGCAGATATTGGCATTAAATATAGTGGGATAATATTAGCGTTTTTTAAACGTTGCAGTGTCGTTTGCAGATTTTTTTCATGAGCTTTTATCCATTGTTTATTGGTTTTTTCTAAATAATGACTTTGTGGATAATCAGGGTCTGGCTGTAAATAACCTGCAAACGCTCGTTCCGCTGTGAAATCGTGACTATACAATTTACTCACTGTGTGAGCCATATGTATTGAGTCAAAACATACCCATACTCCCGAATTACCTTCAACAGCCGTTTGGCAGGCACAAAATAAATTTAACGAGGCATCTGTCTCTGGGTCAATGACAAATTTTTCAATATTATTTGCATCTAATAAAGGTTGCATTGCTCCTGTAACCGCAATACACAGGTCTGAGCCTACAAATGCCTCTGCCAAAAATGCCGACAAATAACTTAATGTATCTGTACCTGTTAAAAGTACAAATTGCCGACAGCCTGCCTGCCGAGCTGTCAAAATTAATTGATAAAAATGAGCAAAATCCGCAGGTGATAATTGACTGCTATCTTTTACCACATCATTTGATAAGATTTGCCAACCTAACGGATATAGATAATCTTCTTGAAAATGACGGTGTAAAATTTCAGTTAAAATCGGTAAAAAAACTTTGGGTTCAAGACTTTGTAATGGTTTACCATAACTGCCAAATGTCCCACCTGCGTAAATTATCCCGATTTTATTTTTCATAACAAATTGATTTTTCATAAAAATTACTCGTAAGGATTAGCGATACCAAATTTTGTTAAAATGGCGATTTCTAATCCTTCCATTTGCTCTTGTTCTGCCTGCCCAAGCTCGTGGTCAAACCCCAATAAATGTAAAATACCGTGAACTAATAAATGTGATAAATGTTGCTCAATAGTTTTTTGCTGGTATTCGGCTTGTTGTTTGACGACTTCATGACAAATTACCAATTCACCCAATGGCAAATTTGGTAAAATTTGGATAATATTTTCAGGCAATTCACTTGGATAAGATAAAATATTCGTAGAATAATCTTTACCCCGAGCGTTAAAATTAATGGTTTTTGCTTCGACAGCGTCAATAATATAAATCTCTAATTGGGCTGATTTTTCTAACAAGAATTGTTTATCAATCGCAGGCAAATCCAAATTTGTGATAGATAATAACAATTCTAAAGTTTTTATTAAAATTTTACGAATGTTATCTAATTGATAGTAAACTTCAATTTCTGTAAAATTATCTTGATTTTCTAAAACTTCAGAAAAACTAACAATCACTGAAGGCATGGGTAAAACAGGATTTATCATGGTGCTATCTCATGATTATTTTGATGAATATCACTATTAGATTTTTCTAATAATCTAGCTTGCTTTTTTGCCTCTTTGATTGCCTGCTGTTCATCGTCAAATTTATCATATGCTTCAACGATTTTTTGCACTAATTGGTGTCGTACGACATCTTTAGAATTAAAGTAGGTAATGTGAATTTCTTCGATATCAGCCAAAATTTGTAAAGCTTGGCTTAAGCCTGATTTATGTCCACGAGGTAGGTCTACCTGAGAGGTGTCACCTGTAATGACAGCTCGAGAGCCAAAACCTAAGCGTGTTAAAAACATTTTCATTTGCTCGGGAGTGGTGTTTTGTGCTTCATCTAAAATGACAAATGAGTTATTTAAGGTACGCCCTCGCATATACGCAAGTGGGGCAACTTCAATAATTTGTCGTTCAATGAGTTTACCAACTTTTTCAAAGCCAAGCATTTCATATAAAGCATCGTATAGTGGACGTAAATAGGGGTCGATTTTTTGTGTTAAGTCACCTGGTAAAAATCCTAGTTTTTCGCCCGCTTCAACGGCTGGACGTACTAATAAAATTCTTTCAATTTCATTGCGTTCTAGCATATCAACCGCACAAGCAACGGCTAGATAGGTTTTTCCTGTGCCTGCTGGTCCTACGCCAAATGATACATCTGATGTTAAAATTCTTTTTACATATTGTTGTTGGTTATAGCCTCGGGGAGTAATTTTGCCTTTGCGTGTTTGTAAACTTACAGGGATAAAGTGATTGAGGGTAATGTTATGATTTAAATTATCATTGAGATTATTGCTTGTTGCATAGCGGGAAATGCTGGTTTGTACTAATAAATGTAGCTCTTGAGGGCTAATATGCTCATGAATTTCGCTTTCTTCTGCAAGTTGTTGTAAAATATGCTCTGCTCGCTCAACTTGATTTAGTTCGCCAGAGATAATAAATTGGGTTTTACGTTGCTGAATATGCACATTAAGACGATGTTCAATATAACGGATATGATTATTATATTCACCGAGTAAAGATTTTAGTTGATTTGTTGTTAAGTGAGAAAAATCAACAGTTCGGCTAATGGTATCAATCAAGAGAAATTCCTTCTTTGGTTATCAATGAAAGTTGTTATTGTTATTATGATAAATTTTATTAAAAATTCAAGGTATAAAGTGATAAAAAAAGTGAAATTTGCTATTGACGAATTGAGGTAAAATCTGCATAATATGCGTCTCAACAAGTGGCGATGTAGCTCAGCTGGTTAGAGCGCACGACTCATAATCGTGAGGTCAAGAGTTCAAGTCTCTTCATCGCCACCATCTATATATAAGTAGGTCAATGATATTTATCATTGGCTTTTTCTCATTCTAAATTTTTTAGTAGAAATTAGTTTGTGAAATATTAAATTTAAACCTTCGTTTTATAGTCGCTTTTAAATTTTTTGAAAAATCAAAGATTTACAAATTGATTAAAAAATGAAGGTTTTTGACTATATAATAACTTATATATTTGAAAATTATGAGTTTTTGTTTAAAAAGCTCTAGTTATCCATCGTATAGATGGTTTAGAAACACTAGCCATAGTTTGCCGTTACCACTTAATCGTTATCCATCGTATAGATGGTTTAGAAACAATGCTTACTCGCTCGCTGAAGGCATGTAAAGTTATCCATCGTATAGATGGTTTAGAAAATCTAACACACTCACTACTATTATACATTCAAGTTATCCATCGTATAGATGGTTTAGAAAGTATCATTAGTAGCGTATATCAGCATTTGCCCGTTATCCATCGTATAGATGGTTTAGAAAAATTTCTTTGGCGTTTTCACGCTCGATTTCTAGTTATCCATCGTATAGATGGTTTAGAAAAACCAAAGCGGTCATAACTTGCTTTATCTCGTGTTATCCATCGTATAGATGGTTTAGAAAAATTACTTTGCAAGCAGATGACGATTTAGCACGTTATCCATCGTATAGATGGTTTAGAAATTTTTGTTAATACTTTGCGTTGCCCTGAATTGGTTATCCATCGTATAGATGGTTTAGAAATGTCTTACGAATTCGATTACTCGTCTTTGACTGTTATCCATCGTATAGATGGTTTAGAAATTAATGGTTGAAATGGGGGCGAAATTAGCTACGTTATCCATCGTATAGATGGTTTAGAAATTCTATTAGTTAATATAGTGAGATTTGCCCACGTTATCCATCGTATAGATGGTTTAGAAATCTTCAAAGCTAATGTCTTTTTCTTGTGCGTAGTTATCCATCGTATAGATGGTTTAGAAAATAGCCAACATCTCTTTAAGGTCGTCATCTGAGTTATCCATCGTATAGATGGTTTAGAAAGTATATACTCACTTCTGCCCACTTTTTCCATTGTTATCCATCGTATAGATGGTTTAGAAATAAAAGATGTTGTTACCAGTGCTTTTACAGATGTTATCCATCGTATAGATGGTTTAGAAATTTTGTTGTTTCCACTTTTTTGACATTATGGCGTTATCCATCGTATAGATGGTTTAGAAATTGTGACGGTAGTTGAAAGCCAATACCAACATGTTATCCATCGTATAGATGGTTTAGAAAAGGTGAAACAACAGATGAAACCTACGAGCGTAGTTATCCATCGTATAGATGGTTTAGAAACTGCGGTAAATAGATTAAACCAAACCCAAAAGGTTATCCATCGTATAGATGGTTTAGAAATTACTTGGGGCTTTTTTAATGGAGTTTAATATGTTATCCATCGTATAGATGGTTTAGAAAAAGCCTTACTTTCGCAGTCGTTGCCGACGCAAGTTATCCATCGTATAGATGGTTTAGAAATCAAACTAGATACAATGCACACATCAAGACGAGTTATCCATCGTATAGATGGTTTAGAAATGCCATATGCCGTAAGACTTGAGCATGGTCATGTTATCCATCGTATAGATGGTTTAGAAAGTACTCAACACGTTTTGAGCGTGTAGAATAACGTTATCCATCGTATAGATGGTTTAGAAAAAAAATTGCTTCTAATGGTTTTTCTGTTTCTAGTTATCCATCG
>JBHAEG010000003.1:0-3558 GCA_041855445.1 Moraxellaceae bacterium | reverse complement strand
CCAATTTCGCAAAAAAGGTGTAAATGATAGATTTAGTTTATCCAATGACCAATTTAAACTAAAAACTATCAACAATAAACCACACATTCAAATTCCTAATTTAGGTTTGGTTAGAATGCGTGAAACCTTACGCTTTGACGGTAAAATATTGTCTGCCAAAGTGTTTAAACGTGGTGAAAAATGGTTTGTGTCTATTGCGGTAGAATTATCAGAAGTTATTTTACCCAAAGCCAAAACAGGCAAAGAAGTTGGGTTAGATTTAGGTATTACTGATTTAGCTACGCTATCAGACAGCACAAAAATCAAAGCTCCAAAACCACTTAAACATAAACTTAAAAAATTACAACGACTAAGCCAACAACTTAGCCGTAAACAAAAAGGCTCAAGCAATCGCACCAAAGCGAAAACCAAGCTATCACGATTGCATTATCAAATAGGTTGTATTCGTAAAGACTTTTTACACAAACTAACCATCAATTTGATAAAAGCCTACGACACCATCGCCATTGAAGATTTGAATGTCAAAGGTATGGTAAAAAATCGTAAACTTGCTAGGTCTATCAGTGATTTAGGTTTTTATGAACTGAAAAGACAGCTAATTTATAAGGCAAATCAATATGGTAAAACCATTAAATCGGTAGATAGGTTCTTTGCAAGCAGTAAAACCTGTTCGTGTTGTGGACAAAAGGTTGAGACATTACCTTTATCGGTTCGCAAATGGATATGTACACACTGCAACACAACGCATGATAGAGATATTAACGCCAGTATCAATATCCTAAATCATGCCACAAAAGTTTTAACGATAACTTAATCGTTAAAAAGGCGGTAAGTTCTACCGTGTCAGTCTGTGGAGCTTATGTAAGTCTTAAGTCAAAGACATAAGCAACGAGCGATGAAGCAGAAAGAAAACGCTAAATTTGCCTATGGGTAGGTTTAGGTAGGTTTTTTGGAACGGTTGCTGTCAAAGTATGGCTAAAATTATGATGTAATTTGATAGAAAATTTTAATTGACCTTGTGTTTTTTCTAGCATACCAGCAAAGGCTTTTTGTCCAATGGGTACATGAAAACTACTGTTAATCTCAACAGCTTGATAATGTTTTGTATAGGCTGTTAAAAACTGTGATTTGGTCGTGTTTTTTGGGTATAACGTGCCTATTAAATCTGGGTCACTATAGCCACCCGTGCCAAGATAAATGATTGTCATTGCAAAAGTTTAATCCAGTTGTCAAAAAAAATTATTATAAATTAATTTTAATCTTTTTTTACTAAATATCATAATTTAATGATTTTAAACAATTTATTAAACTAACTTAATAATGTGCAAAATTTTGAACAAATTAAAATAAAAAATAAGTTCTATATTTACAAACAAAAGTATTTATGATAAAAATATACATAACGGAGCAAAATCCATAATTACTGTAACAATTAAGCTACAAAGGTGACAAACTATGCAGAAAAAACGGTTAAATTTACATATTGCAACAACGATGATGTTATCGGCGACTTTATTAACGGGTTGTTTTGGTGGTGGTTCATCGTCATCATCAATGCCAACTATCGCTCAAGGTCAATTTATTGACGCACCTGTCGCTGGTGTTGATGTGTATCAAAATGGCAAATTAGTCGCAACAACCGATGCTGAGGGCAAATATAAATATACAACGGGTTCTGCGGTGACTTTTAAAGTTGGCGAATTAACTTTAGGGACAGCCAGTGCTAAAGCCATTATTACCCCTGCAGATTTGAGCAGTGATACGGCTGTTGTGACTAAAGTTTTACAAGTTTTACAAAGTTTGGATAATGATAACAATCCAGCAAATGGTATTGTCATTGAAAAAACAACGGCAGAAAAATTTAAAACTGTGGTAAATTTAGTAGATGCCACGGCGACTGTTGAAACTGTGTTAAAAGATGTGGTTGCCACAGATAAAATCGTTACTGCTGAGAATGCGTTAAAACATTTTGCAACTTCAAATGAGTATATCAAAAATTCTACAGAATTAGTGACTATGGCAAATCGTTTTGCTGGCTATTGGCAAACTGGGTGTGAAGTCTCTTACGATAATACAACAAGTAGTGTTGAAACTTATCAATTAGTTAAAGTGGCTGGTGAAAATAATAAGTTACAATTTGCACCACAAAGCAAACTGTACACCTTTGATAATACAACTTGTTCGGGTCAGCCAGTCAGTGAAGCAACTGTACAAGATAATCAAAGTGTCCTTACAATTCTTGGTGTGAAGAAAAACGACAAAGGTAATGAAGTCGTTCATGTTATGGAGAAATTTGACGATACCAAGCAAACATTCCATGCCGTCACATGGAAAACAAAAGATTTATTTGAGGTTGAAGGTGATACACAATCTCGTTTAACAAGTTTGTCGTTAAATACGCAAGTCAATAATCCAACTAACGCCAGCGATGCTCAAGTAATTGAAGATGTAGTAAATTCTTTGGTGGGTTATTGGAAGATGGATTGTGAAGTTATTGGTAAGGAAAATATATCTCATCAATCCTATTATAATGTAGCTAAAGTTAATGCGACAACAATAAACGTTGTAAAAGATGTCAATTTATATTATTCAGGAACGACTTGCTCGGGTGATGTTGTTGGTGCGAAGATTGATAATTCTGAAACACATACATTCAGTAAGCCAACGTTTACTAACGGTGTTTGGTCAGTTGAAGATGAGGAAGGTAATACACTTATCAAACATTCAAATGATAAATTCCAAGTTGGTAACGATATCAATCATAGAATAAATCAAGCAGAGTTTAATCAAGCTGTCGCTAATGCAACTGCTTATAAACAAAAATTAAGCACTTTGCAAGGTTCAGTGACGGAAGCAGTCACTAATGGCTTTGTTCAACCATATATTCCAACTTTAGATAATATTGGTGCAGGTTATATTGGTAACAATCGAGATAATGGTGATATATATTATGGATTTTTTATTGTTCCTGGTACAAATCAAGTAGAAATCTATGAAATAACTGGTTTTTACCCAAATGACACCAAAACATTTATTACAACTGTAAATTATGAACGAAAAACTGTGAATGGCTATCAAGTACTAACTTTTAACATTCCAACAGTAGTAAAAAATAAATTAGACACACCATATACAACGAAAGTGTTTGTAGAAACAAATACTGGTACTATTGAAACTGTAGTTTATTAATTGATTGACTAATCATAAAAAATAAGCTGGGATATTTCTCAGCTTATTTTTTTTAAGAGTTCCCCTATATCAATACTATTTAGCGATAGTGACATAGCAAAAGGTGGCAACTTAGATTGTTATGGGTCACAAAGCTTTCCCATTATAAACGCTCGGTTTGATGGTGGGTTCATAACTGCTTCTTGAATTCTAATTAAATCTGCTTATTTCTTACTAAAATAAGTAGAAATTTACACATATAACTTCTGTTATAATGATACCATGAAAAATATTCGTGGACACATCATCGAACTAAACCCCAATAGCAAACAAGCCACTTACTTTAGTAAGGCTTGTGGTGTGGCACGTTTTGCCTATAACTGGGCATTG
>JBHAEG010000002.1:0-4129 GCA_041855445.1 Moraxellaceae bacterium | reverse complement strand
GATGGCGATATGCGACATTTTGCTATCAGCGGTTGCTCCATGCCAATGTTTGACATTGGGCGGACACCAAATCATATCGCCTTTTTTGATGGTTTGGATTGGTTTGCCCCATTCTTGGGTCAGTCCTTCGCCTTCGGTAACGATTAAATATTGTCCTTGTGAATGGCTATGCCAATCGGTGATAGCCCCTTTATCAAATTCTACAATCGCATGACCATCAAGGCTTGTGGTGATATTGGGCAAGCCTGCAAACTGTGCCTGTCCGCTAAAATGCTCACTTGGTGCTGATTGATAAGTCAAATCTGTTTGATGGGTAATGGTTTGATTGGCAAGGGCAGGACTGCCAAGCAAAATAGTACTTGTTAATAAAATCAGTTTGGTTTTCATAAACAACTCTTCAATGTATTCATTATGGTGAATAAGCATAGTGTAATCGCCCAAGCATTGAATTAAAATCAATAATTTAGCAATTCACAATTGCTAAAAATGCAATAATAGTTACGCTAATAAAAAATACCTACAAAAAAACCTAGTCAAAACTAGGTCTTTGGTGTTTTATGACATTGTGATAAATTAGGCTTTGCCTTTAACAATTTTCATGATGTTTAAAAAATGCGGTGAAAATTGAGCAAAAAATTCATCATCACGACGTTCTAGCAACACTTCACCCATCATCTTAAGTCCCACAAAAAAGCGTTGCAAGGTTTCATCGTCATACTCTGGGTGGGTGGTTTTGACTTTTTGTAAAATGGCAAATAAATCATCGTGATTGGGAGCGTTAAACTGAATGCTTTGTGCTTCAACGGCTTGACCTTTAGCATCTGCCAAATGTTCAACGGTAATGCGATATTGATGTTGTTTCATAAGATTACCTAATGGATAATAGAAATCACCAGTGTACGCAATAGATAAATGAAAATCAATATCATTTATATAACCGTTTTCTTACACTTGTGTAAAGCCCCTATCAATATAAGGGCTTTATTGGCAGTATTGATACGATTAATCCTTGATGGCTCGCCCAATCCTTTAATGATTAGTAGAAAATCAAAAGGCAATAATTCAACAACCAAAATAAATTTAATCATGAATCTTCCAATGACAAAGCATTTTCACGCCTTCAGGGTCACGGTGGTCAAACAACAGGCTTTTGCCTTCGTCCAAAGTGGCGATACGTGCCATGTCTTGCTCGTCCAAGGTAAAATCAAAAATTTGGGCATTTTCCACAATACGAGACGGCGTAACCGATTTAGGAATGACCGCAATACCACGTTGGTTTAACCAGCGTAAAATGACTTGTGCGACACTTTTGCTATGTTTATTGGCAATGGTGGTTAAAACAGGATTATGAAAAATGTCATTTTTCCCTTCGGCAAACGAAGCCCATGATTGTTGAACAATACCATGTGCTTGGTGAAAGACACGCTCTGTTTCACGTTGGTAAAATGGGTGGGTTTCAATTTGACTGACGGCTGGCACGGTGTCATGATGAGCGATTAAATCGGCAAGGCGGTCAGGGTGGAAATTACTTACACCGATGGCACGGATTTTTCCTGCACTCACCGCACGCTCCATCGCTCGCCACGCACCGTGAATGTCATTATATGGTTGGTGGATTAAATACAAATCCAAATAATCCAAACCCAGTTTACGCAATGACGTATCAATCGCTTGGGTGGCGGCGGTTTCGTTGGTATCTTGCACCCATAATTTGGTGGTCACAAAGATGTCTTCACGAGCAATGCCACTTTGCCCAATGGCACGTCCAACCGATTCTTCATTACCATAAACGGCAGCGGTATCAATCAAGCGGTAACCATTTTGTAAAGCATGAATGACAGTAGCTTCGGTGGTTTCTGGAGCAATTTGGAACACGCCAAAACCCAACATGGGCATGATGACACCGTTATTTAAGGTGATGGTTTTCATAGAGTTTTTCCTAAATAGATTTAAAGTTGATAGATGTATTGTAATCGCTACATCATTCTTATACAATTTATAAATCAGCAATTGATAATTGCTAAAATAAGAATAATTCCATCATAATTGCTTTTTTATGAATAAATTGGACGCACTTCGTTATTTTTGTTTGGCAAGCGAAACCTTAAGTTTTCGTGAAACTGCCAATCGCCTTGCCATTTCGCCATCGGTCGTTACTCGGGTGATTGCCGAGCTTGAAGATGAGCTGGGCGAGCCATTATTTAAACGCAATACTCGCACCATTCGCCTAACCAGTTTTGGGGAACATTTTTTGCCTAACGCAAAACAATATTTGGCAGATGGCGAACGACTTTTTGCCCTAGGTAAACAAAAACATGATGATGACATGACGGGCATTGTTCGCATTACTGTGCCTGATTTTGATAAAAAAGATGAAGTGCTGGCTCAATTACTGGACAAACTCAAAGCCTATCCTAAGTTGATTATTGATTGGCGAGTGAACATGAACAAGCTTGATAGCGTAGCACATCGTATTGATATTGGACTGCGTGTTGGGCGAGAACCTAAAGATAATTTTATTGTACGTCATATTGCTGATTCTAGAGCGATTTTTGTGGCATCGCCCAAACTGATTGAACGCTTAGGTATGCCTAAAGATATTGACGATATGGCTTGTAATTTTCCGTTTACAGGGCTGATTAATGCTCAAACAGGACGGATTTGGGAGCTTCGCTTGGACAAAGAAACGCTGTTTACACCCCGTCATGTGGTATTTATCAGTGATGATATTTCTGGGGAAATGCAAGCGGTTTTGGCAGGACAGGCGATTTCTCAATTAAGCACTCTAAGCTGTGCAAGCTATTTAAAAACTGGGGAAATGGTCGTTGTTTTGCCCGAGCTTGAGCTTGAAACATGGTCATTTTATTTATACCGCCCTTATCAAACCATTACCCCTAAACGAGTACTTAGAGTATTTGATATTTTGACGGATATTTTAAGAAAAAAGTTTAATCAATAAAAATCCATTTATTGCACCCGCACCACCACATCACCTTGACCTAAGGCTTGTTTTAAGCCTTGTGGATTGTTGATTTTGCCAAGACGTGTGTAATGATACTCACTTTCAAAAATTTCATAAAAAATTACCAATGTATCACCTTGCCATAACAGCACATCACCAACTTGGATTTTACCAATTTTACGGTCATTTTGTGTTAAAGCGGTTGGCAAAGTGGCAAATTTTTCATTGGTAAGATGGTCTTGCATGGTCAAAGAAAATGGGGCTAAGCGTACAAAATCGGTCGCTGTGGCACTGTCTGTCAATGTTAAGTCAAAAGTTTGTCCATTAATTAATAGTTGCATGGCGTTTACCTGACTGTGTTTAGATGTGGTAATTGGATTGGTTTGGGTGTCATTGACTGGCTCATTATGTTCTTTAGCATGACCACAAGCCGTGCAACACAATAAGGCAAGCATTAGCCAAGAGTATTTTGTTATCATTATTTGTCCTGTGTGAATGTCGTCCAAAAACTGTGATATTTAATATTGGTAGTTTTTGGACGACCCACCTTGACTATTTTAATTTTGCTTTAAAAAACTGCTCAAATTTATCATAGGGGATTTTATTTGCCTGATTGTCATATAAATCCACATGGGTGGCATTTGGCACAATATACAGCTCTTTATCCTGACTACCCAATGCTTTAAACGCATCTTCACTAAAATAACGTGAATGAGCATTTTCACCATGAACGATTAATGCAGGCGTTTTCATTTCTTGGGCGTATTGCAAAATCGGCATATTAATTAACGGCAATAAACCTGTGGTCGTCCAAGAGCCGTCAGGACTAGAATTGACCGCTCGTGGGTGAAAGCCCCGTTTGGTGGTGTAAAAGTCCGAATATTCTTTGATAAATTGCGGTGTATCGGCGGTAAATTGCTCACGGCGTAAATTATTGGCAGGCAATAAATCCGCATAATCGTTCTTAACCGCTTGCCAACGGGCATTGTTGATGTCTTGTTTCATTTTATAACGTGCTTCAGCGTCCGTGCTGTCGTTGTAGCCTTTGGCGGCAACACGTGTCATATCGTACATCGTGCTGGTGGCAACCGCTTTAATACGTGTATCGCTAATCGCCGCATTTAAGGCAAATCCGCCCCAACCGCAAATACCCAAAATACCGATATT
>JBHAEG010000001.1:0-37077 GCA_041855445.1 Moraxellaceae bacterium | reverse complement strand
ATAATCAATGATTTAAAATGGTGGGTCGTCCGCGACTCGAACGCGGGACCAACGGATTAAAAGTCCGCTGCTCTACCAACTGAGCTAACGACCCTCTGGATTTTTTCTGGCTGGCAGAATTAAGAGGTGATACTTTAGAAGTGGTGGGTCGTCCGCGACTCGAACGCGGGACCAACGGATTAAAAGTCCGCTGCTCTACCAACTGAGCTAACGACCCTAAAGTGAGTGTGTATTATACTGGTATTTTTGCTAAATGCAAGGTTTTTTTTGACTTTATACCCATTTTTTTTAAAATTAATTGATACATGGGCTAAAAACTCAAATTCGATAATATTATGATAGTTTTTAGCCGATTGTTTTTAGTTACCGCCTCCAGACAAGGCATCAACAGGGTTTAGTTGAGCAGCATTACGGGCAGGAATAAATCCAAAAATGACACCAATCATGGTAGAACAAACTACAGCAGCAATAATCGAGGTTGATGAATAAATCACTTGGAAACTATCACCTGCAAATTTATTAATGAGGCTACCAATACCAAAAGCTAAACTAATTCCTAAAATTCCACCTAAAATACATACTAAAATCGCTTCAATTAAAAATTGCTGTAAGATATCGCTTTGTCTTGCACCAACTGCCATACGCACACCAATTTCACTCGTACGCTCCGTGACAGACACAAGCATAATATTCATGACACCAATACCACCAACAATCAAAGAAATAATAGCGATAGATGAAATAAGTAATGCCATTGTTGAAGTTGTCGATTCAATAGTTTGACGGATTGAGTCAGCATTACGAATACGAAAATCGTCTGTGCCATGTCGTTGTTGTATCAGGTCAGAGACTGCTTTTTCGGCGGCACTGGTTGAGATACTGTCTTTAATTAATACCACAAAACTATTTAAATAACTTGTGCCTAGCATACGATACATGACTGTTGTATAAGGCATATAAAAAGTTGGGGTATCAGAAGAGGGACCAAACGCTTTTTCTGAGGGTTCTAATACGCCGACAACTCTGGCAGGTACTGAGCCAACTAAAATGACTTCACCAATAGGATTTGGATTATCTTCAAAAAAAGTTTCTCTAGCATTATCATCAATAATAATGTCTTGAGTCATAGATTTTTCACTGGCGATAGTAAAAGCTTGACCTTGTACAAGTTTTTCACCTGTAACCGTTAAATAGTCTTTACCAACACCACTCACATTGGCAGATGCTTCGATATTACGATAACGAGCAGTAACAGAGGTGCTAACTACGGGGCTAACACTTTGAACATAGGGTTGTTGAGCTACTGCATTGGCATCATCATCAGTTAAATTATTATCATGATACTTTCGGCGAGGGTCACCAAAACGATAGCCATCCATGACCGTCAGGGTATTTGTGCCTAATGAGCTAATATCAGCAAGGATTTTTTGTTGTGAGCCTTGACCAAGTCCAACCACGGAAACTACCGAAGCAATACCAATAATAATTCCAAGCATGGTCAATAATGTTCGCATTTTATGCGATTTCATGGCAATGACAGACATTTTAAAGGCTTCTTTGAGTCGGTCTAAAAACGCCATAACGCCTGATTTTTGCTGAAAACGATTATCATTTTTGCCAATCGTTGATGATAAACTTAATTCTGTATGTTGATGGTAATAATCTTTGATAATCAAGCCATCTTTAATTTCTATCACACGGTCAGCTTGTTTGGCGATGTTGGGGTCATGTGTTACCATGATGATGGTATGCCCTTGAGTGTTGAGGTCACGCAAGATTTTCATGACATCTTCACCTGATTTACTGTCTAATGCACCTGTTGGTTCATCAGCTAAAATGACATCGCCACCATTCATTAATGCTCGAGCAATAGAAACCCGTTGTTGTTGTCCACCTGATAGTTGGCTTGGGCGGTTTTGAATTTTTTCTTGTAAACCTAAGTCTGTCAATAATTGTTTGGCTCTTTCGTCACGATTGTGAGAAGACATACCCGCATAAACAGCAGGTACAGCAACATTATCTTTGGCATTTAAATCACCAAGTAGATGATAACGCTGAAAAATAAATCCAAAATGTTCTCGGCGTAGTTTTGCAAGTTCATCAACAGATAGTTTATCAACAGCTTTTCCATAAATGTGATAGCTACCTGCGGTTGCTTGGTCAAGACAGCCTAAAATATTCATTAAGGTAGATTTACCAGAACCAGATTGTCCAATGATGGCGACCATTTCACCTTCATAAATGGTTAAGTCAATACCATGTAATACCCGAATTTTTTCATCACCTGCGGGAAATTCTCGGATTAATCCAGATACCTGCATAATTGGTTTTTTATTGTTATTCATCGTTGTGTGATTATTATCCATAAAAGCCTCATTATCTCATTCAATCACACGTTACATCATTGGCGGACGATTTTTATTGCTATCATTATTAGTTTTGCTTTCTTCACTAATGACGACTTTTTGTCCTTCAGTAACACCACTTAAAATCTGGGTAGTGACACGGTTTGTTAAGCCAATTTTAACTAATTGTTTTTTTGTTGTGCCGTCAGGCTGAACGACTAATACATAATTTCCCTCTTTCGGGTCTTTTTTTACGGCGGCAGCAGGTACGCTTAGGGCTTTTTCGACTTTGTCCTGAATAATATAAACCTGAGCAGTCATGTCAATGCGTAAATGTCCATCTTCATTAGGTACGTCAAAATATCCAATATAATAAATTGCAGAACTTGAGCTTGAACTTGATGATGAGCTACTTGCAGTTGTCCCCTCTGGGGCAGGTTCGATGGCTTGTAATGTTGCTGTAAATTTTTTATCAGGATTACCAATAATATTAAAGTACACGGGTAAGCCTGCTTTTAGAGTGATAACATCAGCTTCAGAGATTTTTGCTTTGATACGTACTGTTTTTAAATCAGCTAAGGTGACAATCGTTGGAGCAGATTGGTTAGCATTGACCGTTTGCCCTTGTTTCGTGGTAATTGAGACGACAGTGCCAGCCATTGGAGCCGTGATACGTGTATAGCCTAAATTTTCTTCAGCAGTATTAACTTCTGTTTGGGCTTTTTTAATATTTGCCTGAGCAGTGACAATGTCTGATTGCCCTGTTAAAACGTTTGCTTCGGCGGAAGTGATGGCATTTTTAGCATTTTCAATGTTTGCTTGAGCAGTAACGATGGCATCTTCAGCATTATCAACAGCAACTTTAGCCGTGGTGATAGCGTTTTTTGCACTTTCAACATTCGCCTGTGCTGTTGTGATAGTATTTTTGGCACTTTCAACATTGGCTTGTGCTGTTTTTACTGCGGTTTCAGCTTGTTCTACTTCCTGCTTAGAAACTGCTTGATTTTTAAATAGATTTTGTAAACGTTTATGTTCATTCACCGCTTGTTGATAGCTGGCTTGCTTGCTGGCAAGTTCTGCTTGTGCGGTTTTTAGGCTAGCCTGTTTACCAATTAAATCAGCTTCTGCGGTTTTTAAACTGGCTTGTTTACTTACTAAATCCGATTTTGCGGTTTTTAAACTGGCTTGTTTACTCACTAAATCCGATTTTGCCGTTTCTAAAGAAGCTTGCTTACTTGCATAATTGGCTTTACTACTTTCAAAATTTGCTAAACTTTGCTCTAAGTTTGCTTGTTGCGTTGTTAAAGTGTTTTGTTGAGTCACTGGGTCAATTTGAGCAATGACTTGTCCTTTTTGCACTTCATCGCCAACATCAACATATAAATTAGTTACTTCGCCAGATACTTGGGCACCAACATCAACCTGATTTTTCGCTTCGATTTTGCCAGATGCCATCACGCTATTTTCAATATCTGCTCGACTAACAACTGCGGTGATGTAATTGGGTTGTTGTGGTTTTGGTTTAAAATACCAATAGCTAGCCCCGATGATAGCAGATAAAAAAACAGCAATAATTATCCATTTTTTTTGCTTTGCGGTCATGTGTTGTGCCTAATCAATAGTAGAAATCTTAATAAAAGTATAATTCAGATGATATTTTTTGCAAAGTAATTTGGTAAATGATTGCTAATGATTTGTTAAATTTTCTTTATGAGCTGGTAATAAATATGATAAAAACTAAAAAATGGTCAAGAAATGTGTATATCTCTTGACCATTAAAACTAGATTATATGTAAACTATATAACAGATAATATTAACGCACGCCACGCACCATACGTCCGTTATCTCCCCAACTGCTTAATTGTCTACCACTAGCAAAATCAATAGTCAAAAAGACATTGCTTCGTTTTGCATCTGGGGTTTCTGACCAATATTCACCTTGTTGTGTATTTGGAAAAGCCCATTGATTAATACTTGGCGTACAGTTTGGCTCAACCAATGTTTGTAACTCCTGAATGGTTGGCACACGATAACCCTGTGATGATAACAAACTTGTTACACTTCTTGCCATATAAACCGAAGCTCTTCCTGAACAAGAAACGCCCGTCCATCTTTGACCAAGAGCACAACGTTGCCATACTAAGCCTGTCTGATTATCTCGCACATCACCATTGCCTACATCAACAAAACGTCCTGTATTCGCCGTACATTGATTACCAGCATAACTATTAGCACTCACATATCCAGAGTTTTGATTATTATAACCTTGGTTTTGATTATTATAGCTCTGATTGTTATAGCCTTGGTTATTATAACCTTGGCTCTGGCTATTATAACCTTGATTTTGATTATTATAATTTTGGTTATTATAAATTTTGGTTCTGCATTGGATAAACATAATCATTGTTAGAATTAGCATTAGATGCTCTTACAACGGGAGCAACATAAACCCGATTTGGGTCAATACCACCATTATTATTTGCTTGCTGGTATTGACTGTTTTGTTGTTGCTGATTACTTTGCTGTTGGTTTTGATTATTGTTTGACCCAGTGACAGTGTTATAAACATCTTTTCCAACGTTCGCAACTTCTTTTCCAGTACTTATAACGCTTTTAAGGTCATCTAACCAACCTGCTTGAACAGTGCTAATCATCGTTGCTGTAACGGCTAAAAATAATAATTGTTTTTTCATAATAACCTTCCTTATCACTGTTAAAAGAATTTATTAACTACTTTATTTTAGTATATCATGAATTTTTATCATGTCACTATATTTTTAACGATAATAATAAACTGACAAGTCACCATCTCACATAAATAAACTGGTATAATGTAAGATTGGTATATGATTTTGTGAATAATGTATTAGAATTGTTTAAATATAGCAGAACCTGCTAATATAAAGGCCGATTGATACAATAATTCCCATGCAGGCTGTTTAATCAACCCTTTGACAGCTTGGTCACAACGATATAATAAGTTTGACCATTGACTGATATCATGATTGGCATGACGTTGAAGTGCTTGTTGATATAAATCTTGTTTGGCTTGCCAAATACCTAATTTTTGATAGCTATTACCTGCTTGTAAACTTTGTAATGTACGCATATCGTTGGCTATTACCCATAAAACCAGACTTTCTGGCTCTTCAACACGTTTAAGATGTTGTAAAATTTTAGCAACTTGGGATAAATTGCCTGATAACATCGCATTGGATAAGTCAAATGTAGTAAATTGTGATTGACTGACTAAGCCATCTTGTAGCTGGTCGTCATGAATTGTGGTAGGAGACAAATTGGGGGAATATAAATAAGAAAGTCGCCACAATGTTTGATACGCAGTGAGTAAGTTATTTTGAGTGTGGTCAAGTAATAACTGCCAAGCACTATCTGTCAGCTGTAATCCAAATTCTTCAGCTTGATGTTTTAGTAACTTTTCCCGTTGATATTCTTGATAAATTTGGCAGTCAATGACCTGACCAAAACGTTCGCATAATTGAAAAAATGTACTGTTTTGACTTTTTTTATCGTATTTATCACTAATAATAACTAAACAGTTTGTACTATTTTGTTTGATAAACTCGCTAAATAATAGCAAACTTTCTTTGTCTGGTTTATGATTACCTTGAGCGATAATCACTTTATTATCATCAAACAATGATAGACTATTTAATTCTATTAAAATATCTTGCCAAGATTTTGTATTGACAATATCCATGCGTAATATAGATAACCCATGATTTAGCCAATGTGGTTGTAATTTTTCGATAAACCATTGACTTAATAATTTTTCATCACCATGTAACAGCCAAACCCCTGTTGTAGGTTGCGTTAAGTTATTAATTTGCTGATAAGCAGATAAAAAATGCTGGTGCATGATTGAATTTACTAAACATTTACGGACTAGTTTGCGGTAAATTCAGAGCGACAAACTGGTCAGCAATTCGTTGAGCAAGACTATCATATAACCATTTTTCAATTTGCCCTGCTTGTGGATTATCAGTACTAACAGTGGCTTGGTCATATTGGTAGCTGTGTTGTACTTGTATATTTTGAGTTTTATCGACTAGTTGCCCTTGTTTCAATACTTGATAAGTGACATCAGCTGACATGACTAAGCGAATTTCTGTTAAAATCCCCCGCAGTTGATAGCTTTGCGTACGAATGTTGCTAACTGTAATACTGGGTTGTTGGGAGGTTGTTGGGTCTTTAGCTTCCGTGTGTTTAATACCTAGCTGATTTAATTGATTTTTCAGCGAATTTTTTACTGCATAATCTGCTAAAGAGTTGCCAAAAATAAGTTGGGTTGGTTGAATGTGTTGAGATAATGTACTGTTATAACCTCGCAATTGAAAGCCACAAGCCGTTAATCCAATACTACTGATGATAAAAAAAGTGCTTAAAATTAATGGCTTGATTATCATGGCTTTTCCTTATGTTATTGATTGTTATTGGTAAATAATCGCTTAACAACGATTATTTACAAACAATATTTATTAATTTATTCGGAACGACAATTTCTTTGACAATATTATCAGTCAAAAATCTTTGTACACCGTCTAGCGTTTTTGCTTGGGCTTTTAATGCTTCAGGGTCACTGTTTGGTGCAACCTCTAAACGACCACGAATTTTACCATTTACCTGTACAACCATAGTAATACTATCTTGCACAAGAGCAGAGCTATCAACCGTTGGATAAGTCAAATTCTGTGGATTAATCCCGAGCTGTTCTAATAAGGTTTCGGCAATATGTGGGGCGTACATTGCTAATAAGGTTAGTAATGTAATGACTGCTTCATTTGCGACCACAAAATCATCATCAGACACAATCTCAAATGCAATTAACTCATTCGCTAATTCCATCAAACTTGATACAGGCGTATTTAAAGCCAAACGTTTACCTAAATCATCATCAAGTTTTGCGATGGTTTCATGCGTTTTTCGGCGTAGAGTTTTTGCACATTTGCCTAAACTCTCAATATCAATGCTTTGATTTAGCAAATCAGAAGCGGTTTTATTGGCGGTCTGTAATCGGCTATCATGTTCAACACTATATCGCCAAACTTTTTTCAAAAAGTTATAAGGACCTTTTAAGCCATCATCAATCCATTCAAGTGTTTGGTCAGCAGGTGCTGTAAATAATGTATATAGCCTCACAGTATCTGCCCCATATTCATCAATCGTAGTTTGTGGGTCGATACCATTATTTTTTGATTTAGACATTTTTTCGATTTTACCAATAATCACAGGTAAACCGTCTGCTTTTAATGTGGCATTAATAGGTTGCCCTTTATCATTAAATTGAATATTCACCTCATCTGGGAAGTAATAGGTTTTACTACCATCTGCATTTTCACGCAAATATGTACCTGCCAATACCATACCTTGTGTTAATAGATTAGCAAATGGTTCATCACCTGAAACCAAACCTTCATCACGCATCAATTTATGGAAAAAACGGGCGTATAATAAGTGCATCACTGCATGTTCAACACCGCCAATATACTGATTAACAGGCAACCATTTTTCCGCTGACTGACGCTCGACCATGCCTTGCTGATAGTTTGGCGAAGCAAAACGGGCTTGATACCAACTAGACTCAACAAATGTATCAAAAGTATCGGTTTCACGTTTGGCAGGACTACCACATTTTGGACAAGCAACATCAGTAAATGATGCTAGATGATTTAATGGATTACCTCGTCCATCAGGAACAACATCAGTTGGCAAAATAACTGGTAAATCGCTTTCAGGAACAGGCACAGTACCACAATGTTCACAGTTAATCACAGGAATTGGGCAACCCCAATAACGCTGACGTGACACCCCCCAATCACGCAAACGGAAGTTAATCGTTTTTTTCGCTAGACCTTTTGGCTCAAGCTCAGCTAAAATTTGTTGAAAACTATCATCAAAATTCAAACCATTTAAAATGCCAGAATTCACCCCAATACCTTTCATAGCATAAACATCTTGCCAAACTTCAGGATTAAACTCAACATCAGTTTGAACCTCAATGACTTGCTTTACTGGTAAATGATATTTATTTGCAAATTCAAAATCTCGCTCATCGTGGGCAGGAACTGCCATTACTGCTCCCGTACCATAACTCATTAACACATAATTAGCAACCCAAACAGGAATTTGCTCGCCAGTCAGTGGGTGAGTCACGGTTAAACCTGTATCCATGCCCAATTTTTCAGCTTTGGCAAGGTCAGCTTCGGCAACAGAGCCTTTTTTACACTGTTCAATAAAGGCCTGTAACGCTGGGTTATTTTGTGAGGCATAATGAGCTAATGGGTGTTCCCCCGCTACTGATACATAAGTAACCCCCATAATCGTATCTGGACGGGTCGTAAATACTTCTAAGGTATAATTTTTACCATCAAGCTGATAAGGAAAATGTAACTCCAAACCTTCTGAACGCCCAATCCAATTTCGTTGCATCGTGATAACTTGGGCAGGCCAATGTCCTTCTAATTTATCTAAATCATTTAATAATTCATCAGCGTAAGCAGTGATTTTAAAATAATACATTGGAATATCACGTTTTTCCACCAATGCACCAGAACGCCAACCTCGTCCATCGACCACTTGTTCATTTGCTAAAACAGTGTTATCGACAGGGTCCCAATTCACCGTTGATAATTTTTTATACACCAAACCTTTTTTATAAAGCTGTAAAAATAGCCATTGTTCCCAACGATAATATTCTGGCGTACAAGTGGCAAACTCTCGTGACCAATCAATGGATAATCCTAACGATTTTAATTGTTCACGCATATTGTCAATGTTTTTAAATGTCCAATCAGCGGGGGCAACACCATTTGCAATCGCAGCATTTTCGGCAGGTAAGCCAAAAGCGTCCCAACCCATTGGCTGTAGCACATCAAACCCTTTTAATCGATAATAACGACTTAATACATCAGAAATAGTATAGTTACGAACATGCCCCATATGCAATTTACCACTAGGATATGGAAACATTGATAACATATAACGAGTTGGTTTATTGTGGTTATCGTTGCTAACTTCAAAACGTTTTTCAGTCGCCCATCGTTGCTGGCAAGTGGCTTCGATAGCTTTTGGGTTATATTGTTCAGATAAGGTTGATTTGGTGTTGCTCATATGTCGGTCTATTTAGCTACTAAAAAGATAATGTCAAAAAAATTAAATAACTACTTACCCACTGCCACAGCTTAGCTAGAGATGTTGGCACACTTGATAATCAGTCATATTTCGCTGATATTCTAACGCTATTGATAAATAAAAGCAAAATATGCTCAAAAATTGCAAATGGATATTATTTAGAACATAAAGTATTGATGAAAAACAGCCACATTATTAGCTACTTGCAACGACTTGATGATGCTGTTTATCTAATGCTATCAAATGAGCAATGGCTTTATTCATACTGTGAATAACTTGCCCAAGTAAAACTTGTTGTTTTGTCACGACAATCATAATCATTGGTTGATAGTGATTGGGAACATCACTAATCAAAACTTTGCCATTCTCTGCATCTAAAATCACTGAACGGCAACCTTTTAATAATGCCTCAACAGTTAATGCCTGCACTAACGCCAAAATTGAACAGCCAACTGCGGATAGCTTGCCTGCATCATATTGATGATGTAACACAGAACTGACTTCAAAGCCATCAGTTGTTGCGATTAACACTCCATTCACACCCTGTGTATGATGTATAAACTCTTGTAAAATCGCCTGTGATGCATGAATAAATGCTTCACTAGGTTTAGTATGATTATCCAATTGTTCAAAAATGCTATTATCCATAAAACTATCCATCAAATTTTGTACTTATCCTCAAATGATTTAACTTAACTCAAGTGATGTTAAAATGGTATCCACTAACAATAAAACATCATTTTTTAATCGCATATCTACAGGGAAAATCGGTAAATTTTTTTGATTTTGTTCTAGCCATGTCCGATAAATCGCAAAATCTCGCTCAGGCATTTTATCAATTTGACTCACCCCAATAACTATGCGTCCACGATAAATTTTTGTAAAAAAAGTTAAATAATTTTCTAAATCTTTTAATGGGTCTTTTGCTGAATGGTCAATTAAAATCACAATACCTAACGCATTTTGAGCCAACATTGACCAAATAAAATTAAAGCGTTCTTGACCTGGTGTACCATATAATCCAACTTTTAACTGATTATTTAAACAAATTTCCCCATAATCAATCCCAACTGTTGTCAATGCTTTGGCATGGGTATGACGTTCAGTATTTTTAACTTCAGTCGAAACCACCGCAATATCAGATAAACTAGCAATTGCTTGCGTTTTTCCTGCTCCCATCGGACCACTAAAAACAATTTTTAAACGTTGCATAAATGGTAAAACCTTATTATAAATTTAACTTTTGACGTAATCGTGATAAAAAGCTTAATTTACTATGATTACTGGCAGGCTTAGGCGGTGGCATTTCTGGATTAATTTCTGATATTGGCTGAACTGAAGTTTGAGTTTGAATAGTCATTGACATATCATCAAACAATGGTCGATGTTTCGTATCAGTCGTTAATAAATGAACTGTTAAATTTTGATAAATACTAGGCTGTAATACGCCTGCAACCAATAATCCAAACAATAAACGTAACACTTGTTGTTCTGTAAGTTTTGTACGTTGCACAATATCTGTGATGGTAACCGGCTTTTGTTCTAATGCACATTGTAGTTTTAATAAATCATGGCGAATATTTGGATTTGGTTTCACCCAGCTTGTGATTTGATAACTTTGATTTGGATTAACAATGTCTAAAAATGCTTTGGGTAATTGTTGCGATTGTTGCCATAACCATTGAACCAAATCTTCAGACGCTCTTTGCATATCAAAAGTCATATTTTGTAATGGCTCAAGGCAAGTTGCATTTTGTAAATTGATTTTAGGTTGAATTGTCCAAATCCGCTGACGGCGTGGGTGTAAATGAGCAAGGGTAATTTGTCCTTGTTTTAAACTTAGTAAAATATCTTCTCGTTGTTGTAATCGCTGAATGATTGCAACAAATTGGCTAAAATTATTTTTATCAATTTTTGTAGTATTTGGTGATGAAAAGCTAGATGTAGCTGTCACAGGTTGGCTGACTGTTTCAACGGATTGGGGTTTTAAAATGCTGATATGTTGAAAAAGCCAAGTTTTTAACTGCTCCGTTTCTTTAAGTGGCAATAAAAGTTGATTATTATAAAGATAGCCTGTGTCATTATTGCTGACACGTCCCACAAATAATGTGGCAATATTTGCTTTATTTGCCAAGAGCCGTTGAATACTTTTAGATTGTTGTAATTGTTGTTCAACCAATAATAAATCAATCCATTGATGATTTGCCGACACCCATTCTAAATTTGCATCTAAACGCAAAACTACCCGTAAATAGCCCTTTAATAACACTTGGTCAGCAGGGTTAATACCAATTAATGCAACATGTAGGGTTTTTTTTGCTCTATCGATGGGTATTGTACTCACACCAAATATCCTTTTATTCAAGTGTTTGTTACCATGACTGGATTAAAAATAGTCTCATGACATTTTAGCAGTAATTGCCAATAGAATATAGCTAGAAAAATCACTAATTATTCGTGATTATTTGATTAATTTTTGCATTTTTTTATAAAAATCTACAAGTTAGCATAGTGTTTTTGCTAAAATTTGCGATAAAAAATTTTTGGAAAAAAACTTAGGAACAGGGCCTTGAAGGAGAGGTATTCACCGTCACAGTGACTTGAGCAAGGGCAAATAAGGATTGAACTTGTTTTTGGGCATTGTCAGTAGCAAGCATCAAAATATTAGAACGACAGGCAGTATCTAGCACCTGTTTTTTACCAGCCTCTTGGGCTTGCTGAAAAATATGCGGGTCAGCGTTTAACATGCCAAACAATCCCGTTTGTAAATCATACACTTCAATATTATCCAAATATGTTTCAAATATCTGGGCTGGCGGTAATGTAATGACAACTTGTTTTTTATCTTCAGAAATATGAATATGTTCAGGTTTTAATAAACTTAAATCGACACCTGCCAAAACCCGCCCATGAGCAATAAACAAACCTTTTTGTTCATCTTGCCACAGAGCATACCAATTGCCTTCTTTTTGGGTATTAATGACCGTATCCACATTATAAACAACTGTTTGCAAACGATTAACCGACTGAATTTTACTAATCACCCCCTCACGACTTAAAACTTCTATAGTAGATTTTTTAGGTTTAGGATAATTAAAATACAAAAAGCCAAGACCAGCACTGGCAATCAGGACGACAAAGATTAGGGCAAACGAACTCAATAAAAAACCAAACGATTTTTTATTATTTTGTGGTGCATGGCGTGGTTGGGTCATTGATTATCGATTTCCTAATTTCTATAGATAATTAAAAAATTTACGCGTTCATAATGACTTTATTCTGTTTTTTTTTCAAGTTAAATCACAAAATAACAACCAAGAAATAAAGTTTATCTTACATCGCAAATCATTTATCATTGATGAGAGTAATATAAGTTTAAATAATCAAGCAAGCATATTACACAGTTTTATATTCCATTCAAGCATAAAAATATAATAAATTAGCATTAAATTGTAACATAATAATCCATTATGATAATCGGCTATTTGTTTTTTTATTTTAGTCTATTATGCCAAATACAAATAATATTTTTCAGCCGTATGATGCAAATCAATCTTTAGGGCAGTGCCGATGTGGTCAGCATCAAAGCCAATCCGCTTGCGATGAGGCTTATGCTTGGCAACAAAACCTATCAACAAATGTCAGTTATAACGGCGTAGAAACGGCAAATCGTGATTTTGTTGAGGCAACGGTCGTTAAGGCATTGTTTCCGCATGAGCCAACTCGCCGTGCATTTTTAAAAGCGGTGGGCAGTGGAACGGCAATGACAGCGATTGCAAGTGTGCTACCTTTGGCAAGTTTACAAGAAGCGGCGGCACTTGATAGATTAAATCCTGAAAAAAAACAAGTAAATATTGGTTTTATTCCGATTTTGTGTGCAACGCCATTAATTATGGCTGACCCACTTGGTTATTATCAAGAACAGGGCGTAAAAGCCAATTTGTTAAAGCGGGCAGGTTGGGCGTTGGTGCGTGACCAAATGATGAACCATGAGCTTGATGCGACCCATTTTTTAGCCCCAATGCCATTGGCAATTAGTCTTGGAGCTGGCTCGGCAAAGCAAGATATGAAAGTGGCATGTATTCAAAACGTTAATGGGCAAGCGTTAGTTATGTCATTAAAACATAAAAATAATCGTGACCCAAAAAATTGGAAAGGCTTTACATTTGCTATTCCGTTTGAACATTCCATTCATAATTATTTGTTACGATATTTTTTGGCAGAGCATGGACTTGACCCTGATAAAGATGTGAAATTACGCCTAACTACGCCCCCTGATATGATTGCAAATTTAAAGGCTGGTAACATCGATGGTTTTTTTGGTCCAGAACCATTTAATCAACGGGCGGTATGGGATAAAGCAGGTTATATTCATACTTTGTCACGGGATATTTGGAATGGACACCCCTGCTGTTCATTTGGCACATCACAAACATTTATTAATAAATATCCACAAACATTTTTAGCAATGTATCGGGCGATTTTAAAAGCCAATGTCATGGCAAATCAGCCAAGTATTCGTAAAGATTTATCAAAGTTGTTATCACCTGCTAATTATTTAAATCAACCTGAATTAGTGCTACGCCAATCGATTACAGGGCGATTTGCTGATGGTGTGGGTCGGGTGCAAGATGTTCCTGACCGTATGGGATTTGATGCACTACCATGGGATAGCCTTGCAATTTGGATGCTCACGCAAATGAAACGTTGGGGCTATGTAAAAGAAAATATTAACTATCAAGACCTTGCCCGTCAGGTGTTTTTATTAACTGATGCAAAAAAACAAATGCAGGCAATGGGTTATAAAGTAAGTGATAAAACGCCTGTCATTAAAGTGATGGGTAAATCATTTGACCCAAATCAACCAGAAGCTTACCTACAATCTTTTAAGATTAAGCGATAAATTATGACTAACCAGTTTAAAAAAATATCTAGTAAAACAAAAGGTTACTTACTTTCTTTGCTTGTTGTGGTGAGTATGTTAGGCGTTTGGCAGTTAGCAACTTTACCCAAACAAGTCCATGCACCCACAGACCCAATGCAACTTGAATATAGTGTGTTAATGGGTGATATTCCAGAAGGCACGCCAGCAGGGGCAGTAATCGCTAGCCAAAAAAGTGAATTTCCAAGTCCTGCCGATTTTGCCAGTGGAGCATGGGGGCATATTTCTGACCCATTTTATGATAAAGGCTTGAATGATAAGGGTATTGGTATTCAGTTAGGATATTCTATTGGACGGGTATTACTTGGCTTTTTATTGGCGATGTTGGTTGCTATTCCATTGGGTTATATGATTGGTATGTCAGCCACACTAAATTATGCGTCTATGCCATTTATACAATTGTTAAAACCAATTTCGCCATTAGCGTGGATGCCAATCGCCTTGTATACGATTAAAGACTCAAATGCATCAAGTATTTTTGTTATTTTTATTTGTTCGATTTGGCCAATGCTAACTAATACTGCGTTTGGGGTAGCAAATGTACGCAAAGAATGGCGAAATGTTGCAAAGACCCTTGAATTAACGCTAATGCAAACCGCTTTAAAAATCGTTATCCCTGCTGCCGCTCCAACCATTGTAACAGGTATGCGAATTTCGATGGGGATTGCATGGCTGGTGATTGTTGCAGCTGAAATGTTAGTCGGCGGTACAGGGATTGGCTATTTTGTATGGAACCAATGGAATAATTTATCGTTAGTCAATGTGCTATTTGCAGTGTTGTTAATTGGTATTGTTGGTATGATATTGGATATGTTGTTTGGCTTGTTACAAAAAAAGGTAAGTTATGTTGAATAATAAAACGTCCCTAATTGAAGTAAAAAACTTAGCCAAACGTTATGGTGACGGTGATAATGTCTTTGAAAATGTTAATTTTAACATTTATAAAAATGAATTTATCTGTTTAATTGGTCACTCTGGTTGTGGTAAATCGACCATTTTAAATGCTTTGGCTGGATTGGATACGGCTTCAGCTGGCGAAATTTTAATGCAAGGGCAAGTAATTAATCGCCCAAGTCTGGATAGAGGCGTTGTATTTCAAGGTCATGCCTTATTGCCATGGCTGACAGTCGGACAAAATATTGCCTTTGCCATTAAAGCCAAAACCCCAAATATTTCCGCCACTGAATTAGAACAACAAATTGAATATTATCTGAGTATGGTTGGGCTGGCAGGTGTAAAACATAAAAAACCAGCAGAACTATCAGGCGGTATGAAACAACGTGTTGGCATTGCCAGAGCATTTGCCAATCAGCCGAAAATGCTACTAATGGACGAACCCTTTGGGGCATTAGATGCTTTGACTCGTGGTGTCATTCAAGATGAATTGGTGAATATTGTTGAGCAAACTCAACAAACTGTTTTTATGATTACTCATGATATTGATGAGGCAATTTTATTAGCTGACCGTATTTTTTTAATGAGTAACGGACCAAAAGCATTTTTAGCAGAAATCGTAGAAAATAGTATTCCAAAACCTCGCCATCGTGATGATATGCACCATCACCCACAATATTATCGCATTCGTAACCATTTATTAGATTTTCTAGTACACCGTTCCAAAGAGCTACAAGCTAGCCCTTATCGTCCAAGTCAGCCAAAAGTTGTAAATTTAAGTCACGAAATGTGGGATATGTTATAGTTCATGAATGTAACGGTTTGTCCTGCGTGGCAAACCAACTACAAACACATTTAAATAACATTAACAACACTAACACCATGATTGGCAATTGCCACCCTCCCGACAAATCTTTTAACCAACCTGTTAAAAGTGGTCCTAAAATCGCAATACCATAACCCACACTTTGAGCCATGCCCGACAGCTCGCCTGCCTGCCCACTGTCATGAGTTTTTAAAGTAAATAACATCAAGCATAAAGTAAAAATTATCCCACAACCAAACCCCGAAAAAATCGCCCATAACCAAACCCACTGTAATGACAAAAAACCAAAACCAATCACCCCAATAACATTACTAACACTTGCCAACATCGCTAAAAAGCGTAAATTCCAACCAGCTGACACCCAACGAGATAATAACAAAATTGATGGAAATGCCATAAACTGAAAATACATACCCACCAATCCCGTTTGTGACTCACTTAACCCCTTATCAATCAATAATGACGGTAAAAAACTGGCCAATGTATAATACAACAATGATTGTAAACCCATAAAACCACTAATCCACCATGCTAATGGTATTTTCCAAACAGGTAAATGTTGTAAGTTTATCGAATGTTTATTTAAATTTTTATCAAAATTATTGTCAAAATTTTTAACTAGTAACTTAACAATCAGCCACGCCCCAACTGCCAATATTGACACCCAACCCCATATTCCTAATGCAAACTGCCAATCTTTATAAGCAACTAACTGCATGGTAAGACCTGCTGACACCCCAGCCATCACCGACAATGTCATTGAATACAATCCCATGACTAATCCAATTTTATGGGGTGTATATTTTTTAATAACCGCAGGCACTAGTACATTACCAAAAGAAATTGCCACTGATAAAAAAACCGTACCCATCAATAAAAATCCAAAATCTTTTTGCCAAACTCTCCCAAAAATCCCAACAGTCAATAATGCCGAAGCAAAAATCAACGTATTTTCTAAACCAAATTTACGAGAAACTTTTGGAGCAATAAAAGAACTCAAGGCAAAAGCAATCATTGGAATAGTACCAATCATGCCAATAACCTTAGTTGATAACGACAAATCAACTTGCACCAAATGAGCAACCGCACCAAAACCAATAATTGGCGAACGCATATTAATACCCAATAAAATTGACGCAATCGCCACCCAAATCATTAACTTGAATGAATTTGTAGTAAAATTAACAGAAGATTTCATCATCTAAAAAACTTAAAAAATTACAATCAAAAAAATATTTAAATATCGCTAGATTATGCTAGTATGTCAATTCAATTTTTCTTAATGTAATCGTTGTAATATTTATTTTTTGGGTAAACAGGATTGGTTATGACACAAGACGCAACAACTGCCAATAAAATCGACAACCGTTTATGGAGCAACCACGTTCGCCATTTAACACCATATGTACCAGGAGAACAGCCAAAACACGATAAACTATGTAAGCTAAACACCAATGAAAATCCTTTTCCACCATCTCCAAATGTCGTTCGAGCCATTGCCCAAATTTTGAGCAATCAAGCCCATAGCCTAAAACTCTACCCTGCCCCAGAATCAGATAGCCTGCGTGAGGCATTAGCAGAAACTTATCACTTACAACCTAATCAAGTTTTTGTTGGCAATGGCTCTGATGAAGTATTAGCTCATGTTTTTGCTTGTTTTTTTATCAAAGACCGTCCTTTATTGACCCCTGATATTGGTTATAGTTTTTACCCTGTCTATGCCGATACTTTCGGTGTTGATTTAGTAAAAATTCCATTAAAATCAGACTTTAGCATTGATGTCAATGACTATCGCCGTCCTTGTGGAGGCATTATCTTTGCCAATCCCAATGCCCCAACAGGTATGTTATTATCATTAAATGACATTGAACAAGTGGTAAAAGAACATAGTAACGCAGTGGTCGTGATTGATGAAGCTTATATTGATTTTGCCCCTGAAAATTCATCAGCAGTCAGTTTAATTAATCGTTATGATAATTTAATTGTTGTACAAACATTTTCTAAATCTCGTTCATTGGCAGGTTTACGGGTAGGCATGGCATTTGCCAATGAGTCACTAATCGAAGCATTAAATCGTTATAAAAATAGTTTTAACAGTTATCCGCTAGATTGTTTGGCTCAAGTTGGAGCGATTGCAAGTTTACAAGATAACGCTTATTTTCAAGAAAACTGTCAAAAAATTATTTTATTACGCAATGAATTAGTTTCAGGACTACAATGTTTAGGTTTTGAGGTATTGCCATCACAAGCAAATTTTGTCTTTGCCCGTCCACCCAAAGGCAATGCTGAACAAATTGCCCAATCATTACGTGAACAAGGCGTGATTGTTCGTTATTTTAATAAACCCAGAATTCATGAATTTTTACGCATTACCATCGGCACAGAAGAACAAAATGCTAGATTATTAGAAGTATTAAATCAATTAGAGGATATTATTTAAATTAAATAAAAAATTGATAGTGGTTTTTTATAAATTCACTATCAATTTTTTATTAAATAACTAATTAATATTTATGCCATCAGATTAGCTTGAACAATTTCAATCCAATAACCATCAGGGTCTTTAATAAATGCGATATGTTTCATTGAACCTTGCTCAGGGCGTTTTTGAAAAGTTACCTGATTTTTGTCAAACCAAGCTACCGCCTGCTCTAAATTCGGTACACTAAAACAAATATGCCCAAAACCTCTTGGCTCACTGTTGCCATGATGATAGGTGAATTCAGGGTCATTTTCTGTACCATAATTATGCGTTAATTCTAAAATACCTCGCTGACTAAATGTAAATTCCGCCCGTTTTTTTGGGTCAGTTGGTAAATTTTGTAGTTCTTCTTCTGTAAGTTTTGCTAAAAAATATAAATCAAATTGTGCATCTGGAAAACGAATGGTATGTAATAAAGTCATTCCTAAAATTTCTTGATAAAATTTTAAAGAAATTGCAGGATTTTTGATGCGTAACATGGTGTGATTAAATGTATAGCCGTTGGTTGCTTGGGCTGTCATTAGTATTCCTTATAGCATTTTTTATTTAAATTATCCCTAATACTAAAAGTAAAAGGGACTGTGACTCACTAAAATATCGCAACAATCTTAAAATGGAATATCCTTGTCAGTTTTTCCCACCTGAGGCATCATGGGTGATGGTATTTGCGTTGGTGAAGTTGGAGAAGCCATCGATTGTGATTGTGGCATAGTGTTCATAAATTGATTTTGTTGAATGTTTTGTGATTGTGGCTGTATAAATGACTGATTTGGATATTGGTTCATACCATTATCTACAGTATCTACATTTGGGGGCATTCCGCTAACGATTGGTGGTGGAAACGTGCCTGCCATAGCACCACCTAACATTTGCATATTATCCGCTCGAATTTCTGTAATATACCGCTCTTGACCTGTTTGGTCTTGATATTTGCGGGTACGTAAACTACCTTCAATATAGACTTGTCGTCCTTTACGCAAATACTGTCCAGCAATTTCGCCTAAACGATTATATAAGGCAATACGATGCCATTCTGTCTGCTCCCGTTGTTGGCCTGTTTGTTTATCAATCCATTGTTCTGAAGTTGCAACAGAAATCGTTGTGATACTACCCCCATTTGAAAAGCTTTTTACTTCTGGGTCAGCACCTAATGTACCAACGATAATAACTTTATTGACACCACGCATATAATGTATCCTTAAAATGAATGCTAATATCAGTGTTATTTTAACAATAACAATAATATATTGTTATTAGGTTTATGTGACAAATATTAACCAAATTCTGTGTAATTGTGGTTACTTTAACCAATTTATTATCAAATATCCAGTGGCTGATTGGTTAATTGTGACAATTGATGTCGTGTTTTATCAGTAATTTCACTTTTGTTAATTTTCACATATGCAATTTTATCTTTGGCAATGACCACTAATTCATCAATACCTGCCAATGCCATGACCTGTTTTGACCAATCATTGACATCAACACCATCAGGAATACTAATTGTATTGCTTGTTAAATAAGGTGGTTGTTTAATTGGCAAAATTAACAGTAGTGAAATTAACATTGTGCCTGCCAAAATCGCCCACGCCCCATCAGGCGATTGGGTCAATAACACACCACCAACTGCACCGCCTAAAAATGCCCCAAAAAATTGACTTGATGAATTAATACCCATAGCAGTGGCTTTATTCGCAACAGGTGCTTTTTTAGAAATCCAAGATGGAATGGTTGCTTCTAACACATTAAAGCCAAAGAAATACAATAATAATCCAATAATTAAGCCAATACCATATTGATAAGTAATAATCAATGAAGCCAAGCCAAGCACAATCACCGCCAACCCTAATAAAAATACTTGACGCATTTTTTTACGTTTTTCAGCGATAATAATAAAAGGAATTGCTAAACCAAAACCAACAAACAATAATGCCAAATATACCATACCTTGCTGACGAATAGATAAATCCATTGCTGATATCAATTGACTTGGCAAAATCACAAAAATTGCCGTCATGGTCAAATGTAAAGCAAAAATACCAAGATGTAATCGATTAATATCACCAATTCTTAACACATCAGCCAATTGACGCATCACAGATTTATCGGCTAAATTATGCTTTACCATACGAATGGGCGTAGGAATAACTACTAACACGCCCATTGCCAATACCGCAAAACCAGCCGTTAGCCAAAATAATCCAGAAATCCCTAAGTTACCTACCAATAATGGACCTATCGCAAACGCCAACATAATAGTTGTTGCAATCGTTAAACCCATCGTTGCCATCGCCTTCGTGCGATTTTGCTCTCGAGTGACATCTGCCAGCAACGCCATTAACACCGCCGACACTGCCCCACTACCCGCTAATAATCGTCCAATAATCACCTGATAAATATCTGTCGCAACCGCCGAAATCACACTACCAACCGCAAATATCAACAGCCCCGCCAAAATAATCGGTTTTCTTGGTAATTTATCAGCCATCAAACTCATTGGAATTTGAAACACCGCTTGCCCAAGTCCATAAATCCCTACTGCAAGCCCAATTAAAAACGGGGTTGCATGGGTATAATTATGACCATATACCGAAAATACAGGAATAATCATAAACAAGCCTAACATACGCAATGCAAAAATACCGCCCACGCCAGCAATCGCCCGTTTTTCTATAGAATTCATCGAACTTTTTCTTGTCATTTATCGCTAACCTGCACAATTATCCTCAAAATGAGAAAACTATTATATGCTTAATACGACTCATTAGGAAAGGTAAAAACCTTGAAACTGACAAAAGCCTCCCCATGTTATTAAATATAATTTTTGCAAAAGAATAGTATTATGACACATGACAGCATTAAAATCCGTGGAGCAAGAACGCATAACTTAAAAAATATTGACCTTGATATCCCTCGAGATAAATTAGTTGTCATCACAGGATTATCAGGCTCGGGCAAATCTTCATTGGCATTTGATACCCTATATGCTGAAGGGCAACGCCGTTATGTTGAAAGTTTATCCGCCTATGCTCGGCAATTTTTATCACAAATGGAAAAGCCTGACGTTGATAGTATCGAAGGTTTATCGCCTGCTATCGCTATCGAACAAAAATCCACTAATCACAATCCCCGTTCAACTGTTGGCACGATTACCGAAATTTACGATTATTTACGTTTATTATATGCCAGAGTCGGCACGCCATATTGCCCAGAACATCATCAACCCATGACCGCTCAAACTATTTCACAAATGGTTGATGATATTATGGCATTACCTGTTGATACTCGATTAGCGATTTTAGCACCTGTGGTGCGTGAGCGAAAAGGTGAGCATATTGCACTCTTAGAACAATTAATTGGACAAGGTTTTATTCGATTTCGCATTGATGGCGTTGTATATGATAGTGAAGAATTACCAACCTTAGAAAAAAATAAAAAACATACGATTGAAGTGGTGATTGACCGTTTTAAAGTGCGTCATGATTTGGGTAATCGAGTGGCAGAAAGTTTAGAAACAGCTTTACGCTTAGGCAATGATATTGCCTTGCTACATTTTATGAATGGGGAAAAATCTGACCAGATTTTATCTGCAAAACATAGTTGTCCTATTTGTGACCGAGCTGTTGCCGAACTTGAACCAAAATTATTTAGCTTTAACAATCCATCGGGAGCATGTCCTGCCTGCGATGGCTTGGGAAAATGTCAATATTTTAGTGCAGATAAATTTATTTATGATGCGGAAAAATCGCTTAATCAAGGAGCAATTCAAGGTTGGGATAAGCGTCATGCCTATTATTTTAATTTATTGACCACCGTTTGCCAACATTACATGATTGATATGGATACACCTTGGCAACAGCTTGATAAAAAATTTCACAATATTATTTTGCATGGCTCAGGTGAAGAAGTCATGACTTTTAATTTTATTGATGAACGAGGTAGAAAATCGACAAAAACAGTGCCATTTGAAGGTATTTTACCCTATATGGAACGGCGTTATCGCAATACGCAAAGCAATTTAGTGCGAGAAGAATTAGCAAAATTTTTATCAGAAACAACTTGTAATGTCTGTCATGGTGCTAGATTAAACGATATTGCTCGTCATGTACAAGTTGATGGTAAAACGATTGGTGACATTATTCAATTATCCATTGGTGAGGCAAGTCAATATTATGCTCAATTAAAAATGGGTGGGCATAAAGGCGAAATCGCCGATAAAATTTTTAAAGAAATTAATGAACGTTTGAGCTTTTTAGTGAGTGTAGGTTTAGACTATTTAACATTAGCTCGTTCTGCTGAAACATTATCAGGCGGTGAAGCTCAACGAATTCGGCTGGCAAGTCAAATCGGGGCAGGACTCATGGGGGTCATGTATGTACTAGATGAACCGTCAATCGGTCTACATCAACGAGATAATGACCGTTTATTAAAAACACTGACCCGTTTACGGGATTTAGGAAATACCGTATTAGTTGTAGAACATGATGAAGATGCTATTCGTCAAGCTGACCATATTATTGATATTGGCGTAGGAGCTGGCGTGCATGGTGGTCATGTCATTGCACAAGGTACTGCTCAAGATATCGCCAATACTGACGCATCATTAACAGGGCAATATTTATCAGGAAAAAAAGCCATTGCTATCCCTAAAATTCGGCACACCGCCAAAACCAAAGAAATCGTTCAGGGCAAAAGAAAAAAAACTGTGCCATTAATGATAGAACTTAAAGGAGCAACGGGCAATAACTTAAAAAAAGTTGATTTAACGCTACCAATTGGCGTGATGACGTGTGTTACTGGCGTATCAGGCTCTGGCAAATCAACATTGATTAATCGTACTTTAATGCCATTATCTGCAACAAAACTCAACAATGCTACCACATTAACTGCTGAAAAATTTGATAGCATTACAGGACTTGAATATTTAGATAAAATGGTTGATATTGACCAAAGTCCAATTGGTCGCACGCCTCGCTCAAATCCTGCTACCTATACAGGTGTATTTACCCCCATTCGTGAATTATTTGCCCAAGTACCAGAGGCTAAAGCTCGAGGCTATCAATCAGGGCGATTTAGCTTTAATGTAAAAGGTGGACGTTGTGAAACCTGTCAAGGTGATGGTCTGATTAAAGTTGAAATGCACTTTTTGCCAGATATGTATGTACCATGTGATGCCTGCCATGGAAAACGTTACAATCGTGAAACCCTAGAAATTCATTATAAAGGTAAAACCATCGCTGATGTATTAGCCATGACGGTAGAAGATGCCAGCAAATTTTTTGAAGCCATTCCTGCGATTTATCGGCGATTACAAGCATTAAATGACGTAGGTCTTGGCTATATTAAACTTGGACAATCCGCTCCAACTTTATCAGGTGGGGAAGCCCAACGGGTAAAACTTGCCAAAGAATTATCAAAACGAGATACAGGGCAAACCTTGTATATTTTAGACGAGCCAACCACAGGCCTACATTTTCATGATATTGCTAAGTTATTAGATATTTTGCATACCTTGCGAGATAGAGGCAATACGATTGTAGTGATTGAACATAATTTAGATGTGATAAAAACTGCCGACTGGATTGTTGATTTGGGCCCTGAAGGGGGAAGCGGTGGTGGTGAAATTATTGCAACAGGTACACCTGAACAGGTTGCACAAGTGGAAAAATCACATACAGGTCGATTTTTAAAAGATATTTTACAAATAAAATAAAATTCCTTTATCATATTCAAATCATGAAAGTTTTAGTTTTTATGATAGATTATGTTAAACTAAACTAAATTTTATTTTGAACTGATTAATGGTTATGAATTATTTGGGATTTTTTAGTCTGGGCGTGGGTATTTTAACGTTAGTAATAAGTTTGATTTTATTAGCAATTTCGCTATTTAGTCACGAAGCTGTTATCAAACAAAAATGCTCTCGATTATCCATATTTATTTTGCCAGTTTCCATATTCTTACTGATTACAGGATTTAGCTTAACATTCTCAATCTTATTTCCAACCGATGAATTTGCATAAAAAAGCCAGATAATATTTCTCTGGCTTATCAATATTCGCTCAATGAAAAAATTAACTTGCTTTTGACACCATGTAATCAACAGCAGCTTTTACTTCTTCGTCAGGTGCTGAACTTCCGCCTTTTGGTGGCATGACACCTCCTTTACCTTGGAAGCCTTCAATTGAATGTTTGTATAATGTGTCTTTACCTTGAGCAATACGGTCTTTCCATGCAGCTTTATCCCCTAATTTTGGTGAATTTAACAAACCTGTATCATGACACGCTTTACATACAGATGCATATAATTTTTCACCTGCATCACCTGATGCTTTTGCTGTTTCAGCAGGTTTTTCTGCAGTTGCAGTATCTGCTTTTGGCTCTTCAGCGGGCTTATCAGTAGTTGCGTCAGTTGCTGGTGTAGTCGCTGTACTGTCTGTGGTGGTTGCAGTTGTGGCAGGGGTTGCACCAAGTTTTTCAATAGGGGTGGCTGGCTCTTTTGCAACTGGCGCTGGATTGTTTGCTTTTGCAATAGCTCCTTGGTCAGCGGCGATTTCTTCAGTTGGTTTAGGATTTTGTGGACTACTACACGCAGTCATTCCTAAACTCATTGTCATCACTAGACTTGCAATCAAAAGCGTTGATTTATTTTGTAACAATGCCATAAACATATTCCTCTATGTGGTTCTTCACCAAATTAGCTACAAGACGTTTAACGTATGGTTGTGGCTATAGTTTTTCACCATTATAGCATTATCTTGTCTATCTATCAGCCAATAAATGCGTTTCCAATGATAAAAAAAGTTATTTGACTTTAAAATTGTTCTTTGCTATATTTGTCCGCTGTTTTATTCTAATTTGAGCTGATGTCACGTCATGGGTAGATGTGACTAATAATAAATGATACAGCCAAATTAATGTTTCCTTGCCCAATCAAATATTTAAGACATAAGGAGTCTTCATGCCGTCAGTTAAGGTAAAAGAAAACGAACCAGTAGATATTGCTATCCGTCGTTTTAAACGTGCTTGTGAAAAAGCAGGTGTATTAGCCGATGTACGCAAACACGAATTTTATGAAAAACCAACTCAAGAACGTAAACGTAAGAAAGCGGCTGCGGTAAAACGTTATAAAAAGAAACTATCTCGTGACACTATCCGCACCACCCGTCCTTACTAATTTTTACTAAATTTAGATTATCATATATCTAAAATTCAGCTAGTAAGATGATGAAAGCCGCTTATGATAAGTGGCTTTTTTATTTGATAAAATCAGGAAAAATCAATGAGCGAATTAAAACAAACCATCACTGAAGCAGTTAAAACGGCGATGAAAGCCCGTGAAATGGATAAAGTAAAAGTATTGCGTAATGTGCAAGCAGTGATTAAACAAGTTGAAATCGACAAACAAATCACCCTTGATGATGCTGAAACATTAAAAATTTTACAAAAACAAGTAAAACAACGTCAAGAAGCGTTAGCAATTTTTCGAGCAAATGGGCGAGAAGATTTAGCAGAAAAAGAACAATTTGAAATTAATATTATCGATGAGTTTTTACCACAATCAATGACTGAAACAGAAATTTTAGCTTTGGTTGATGCAGAAATTAGTAAACAAGGTGCGACCTCCATGCGTGACATGGGTAATGTCATGAATGCGTTAAAAGTTCAAACCGCAGGACGAGCTGACCCTGCTTTAATTTCTAAACTGGTCAAGGCTCGTTTAGTTTAAATCTAAGAAGGCTTAAATGCATTTGCTTGCTGAATTTGGTCAATTTGTTGCTGAATGACAGCGAGCAGTGCTGTATTGGATTGTTGATATTGGACTAAACTTTCAGCAAGTTTTTTTGCTTGGGTTAATGATGTGATAGCAGTTTTTAAATCATTTTGCCAAAATTCAACATAAGCACGATAACGCAATACATTGATTTCATGTAATATTTTGCTTTTACCTTCGCTAGATTTTGCTAAAATTTGGCTGGCTTGTTGTAATCGTTGCCACACTTGAACATCTCTTGGATTTTGTCGAGATAGTGGCTGTAATAATCGTAATACTGTTTGAGCATCTGTGCTTTGATGCTGTGCTAGATACATATCTGCCAAATATAGTCGAACATCTCGTCTTTCTGGTAAAATTTCTTGCAGATTTTTTAATTTTGCAATCGCTTGTTGTGAATTACCTTGACGATGTTCAAGTTTTGCCCAAACAATTACCGCTAAAGGATTAGTTAAATTTTGAATTTCATTATCAAAAGGTTGTAAAGTTTTACGAGCTTGGCTAAATTGGCGTTCGTCAATCAGTTGCATCGCAAGTGCAAGTTTTGCACCTCGGCTGGTTTTACTCGCTTGAATTAATTCAGTTTTATTTGCCAAGCCCGCCACATATCGCCCCCACCATTGCATTTGGTCAAAAAGTTGCTGGCGATGATTAATGGTGTCTTGATTGATTTGTAAATGCTTGTTTTGCTTTGGGTAATTTGTCGCCCGTTGTCGTGACTCACTTAAACGTTCAGCCGTCAATGGGTGGCTTAATACAAAACTTGGGATAAAGCTTTTACTATTTGTTTGAGTTTGTTGGTTCATTAAAGCAAAAAAACTTGGCATTGCATTCACGTCATAGCCTGCCTCAGCCATAATTTGCATACCAATGCGGTCAGCTTCTCGTTCTTGACCACGACTAAAAGATGCACTTGTGTTTGCACTCATTGCCTGTGTTCCCATCATCACTGCCGTACCAGCTTCACCGTCTGAACTTGCCACAGCAATACCTGCTAACAATCCTCCTAATTGCATCAGTAACAGTTTATTTTTTTCATTGTTGCGATGTTGATAGTGACGTTGGCTAACATGGGCGATTTCATGAGCAATCACGCTTGCCACTTCATCTAAACTACGGGCTTTATCAATCAAACCAATATTTAATCCTATCAATCCAGCTGGTACAGCAAACGCATTGATTTGTTTATCATTAATGATGGTCAAAGCCAACGGGGCATCTTGACGAGCGACTGCATTTAATTGCCAAACGATTGATTGTAGGCTTTCTTGTAGCCATGGGTCATGTAATATGTCTGTACTGCTATTTAATTGGCGTAATGCCCATTCGCCTATTTGTAGGCTTTGTTGTCTATCAATTAAACCATCTTGACTATCTAAATTTGCCAAATGATTTGTCCATGAATTTGACGAATTTTGTTGTTCTAAATAAACATGTTCATGAGCATAACTATTTGAAATAATAGAAAATATTAATAACACAATACCACTTTGCAAAATTTTTTTATTCATGCTTATCATCGTTATTTTCCCAAAAATTACCTTAGATAAAATGCTTAATGAAAAGGCGGTTTTTTATGTAATGTTAGCTGATGAATAGGAAAGTGTTGATTTTTTCGGTCAGCAAAATAAAATTTTAATGTATGAATAATATTTTCAAATGCCAAATCTTGCCAAGGAATGTCATCTTCACCAAATAAAGCACATTCTAAACTTTCTTCACTGGCTTGAAATGTGCCATCTTTTAATTGCCCAATAAACATGACATGCACTTGCCCAAGCTCTGGAATATCATATAAACAATATAATTGTAAATTTTCACCTTCAGCAAATGCCTCTTCCCAACATTCACGATTGCCACCTTGAGCCATCGTTTCACCGATTTCCATAAAGCCTGCAGGTAACGTCCAATAACCATAACGAGGCTCTATCGCTCGCCGACACAATAAGACTTTATCTTCGTGTACTAATACGCAACCACAAATAAGTTTTGGATTTTCATAATGAATATAATGACAATTTGGGCAAACGATACGTGGACGATTATCCCCTTCTGGAATGCGTTTTTCCGCCAAGTGTCCACATTGTAGGCAATAGGGCATAATTTTTCCTTAATTTTGAAAACCAATAAGGCTATGTTAATATTTAATATGCTTATGCTAACAGAAATTTCCACTTGAACAATGTAAGTTTTTTGTTTGTAAATCTGACAGAAAAAAATTGAGACAACTCATGCAACGACACTTATCTTTTGCCAGCCCATTGTTACAACAATTAGCCGAAAGATTGGCTAAAAAACCTTTATCTTCTGACCTTCAGCCTGCATGTGTATTGATTGCCATTACCAATGAAGCATCGCCAAAAATTTTATATACATTACGTTCTAACAAACTGAACCAACATGCAGGCGAAGTATCATTTGCAGGTGGAAAGCGTGATGCCACTGACCAAGACAACATTGCTACTGCCTTACGAGAAACCTTTGAGGAAACAGGCATTTTTCCTGAACAGGTAATGATTATTGGTGAATTACCTGTACAATATTCACGTAGCGGTTTAGCAGTACAACCCATTGTTGGTATCATTCCTCCTGATGTTCATCTAAACCCTGAAGTCGGCGAAATTGAGCGGTTATTTTGGGCGGATTTAGCGATATTAATTAACCAACCTATTGAAATTTATCAATTAAATTATCATGGGCATTTTATTCAGTCGCCAAGTTTTATTGTGGACAATGAAACAGTTTGGGGACTAACAGGGCGAATTACTGCAAGTTTATTAGAAATTGGCTTTGACCGTCAAATAGATTGGAATTATCGAGTAATGCCATTAACTGTCGTTTCTTGATAATGTTTATGTAAAGTTTTGCTTGATTTTCGTTAAAAAATAAGGTAATAATAAATAGTAAATCCGCAATATATTTAAGGGATTATTACATTTAGTGTGGATTTATAATTAAATAATTAAAATTAATATTTATTAAAAATTGATAACATCGTTAAACATCAATCGTTAATAGAAATTAAATATAACAATATACAATGATGGTAAATGAGGTAAACAAATGAAATATGTATATTGCAATGTTATGATTTTGGCTGGCATCTTATTATCAAACTCAGCCGTTGCTAACGTTAAACTTGTACCAAAAGCATTTCATGGGAAATGGGTCGGATTTCATGACGGGACAAAGATAACGCAAAAAGACGCAACAAAAATTTGTCGAGGCAGTTATGATAATGACTATCAAAATCGGGCTTGGATTTGGATATTTGATAGCAAAAAGTCCAGTTTTCGTTCAGTCATGTATTATGAGGACAATTATATTTTTCACCCTAAAAGCTATACAAAATATTCTGCCAACGCCATCAAAGGTTCTGCAAGAGTACTATTCCAGCCTGTTGGAGGAAAAGAAGAGGCATTTAATGATAAATTTGATTTTTCAGTAAAAGATAATAAACTTTATCTAAAACATATTTCAAGTAAAAAAAAATTGGCAACGACCATATTTATGAAATGTACAAAATAATATTTATATTGAAAAATTTCTTTTAACAATCGTTGCAACTAACAGTTTAAATTTATGATTTGCTTTCATATTGAAGGACATTAAGGTTGCAACGCTGTCCATGCCAACATATCATCTAAAATTGCTTTTGCATAAACATTTGAGCTAACTCTTGGTGCATTAATCATACCAACCACTGCATACCATTTACCTGACTGACTTTGTACATAGCCAGCCATACTTGTCACTTCGTCTAATGTACCTGTTTTTATCCATGCTCGTCCAATCGCTGGCGACAATGGATTGCGTTTTTTTAACGATTTCATTGTGCCTGACTGTCCAGCGATTGCCAGCGATTGACGAAAAACCTCAAAATTATCAGTATGATACGCATAATTTAATAATGCTAATAGACTGGCAGGCTCAACAAAACAATCACGGCATAGCCCTGAGCCTCGAGTCATGATTGGTGGCGTGGTGTTTGGTAAATTTTGTTTCCACCATTGTTGAATAAAACTAAATGCTGTTGGATAATCGCTGACTTTAGCATGATTAGCATAAATTGGCAAAGATAATGTCACTTGCTCAGTCATCACATTGTTAGAAAATTGATTAATATCCCAAATTTGATTAGCCAATGGATAAGAAGGTAAACTAAACATTGGTAATGGGTGAGAAATTTTTTGCCAAAAATTAGAGTTACCTGCATTTTCTTTGGCTAAATAAACATTCCCATTAAATTTTGGGTCAAACTGTTGCCAAGTGCCTTTTATGGCTTTTTTAACTAAAGTATCACTATCAGGAAAAGTTAGCCATTGACTATATCGTCCACAATGCACGCTGACTTCACCTGTTAATTGTAAACTTTGACTGGTTAATTTAGTTTTTACAGGAGAGGCTTTTCCGCAAGGTTCACTACTGGTTGGTAAAGTGGTAGTTGCATCATAATCAGCAAGTGTCGGTGAAACTTTAATTGCAACTTTCGATGCTTTCAAATCTGGGATAAAATGTTCAACTGGTTCAGTTTGATTAGCAACTTTTATCAATGACGTTTTACCCGATGGCAAATAATCAACTTGAATTGTACCAAAATTAATCAGCATACCATTTGGTGGGGCGTTGTATGCTCGCAATCCTTGTCCATCAAATGCAAATGGATTAAAATTTACTTGTTGAAAAATATCATTATCAATAATAATATCACCTTGAATATGCCGAATACCTTTATGAATTAGTACAGATAATAATAAATTTAATTTTTCATTATTTAATTTGGGGTCGCCACTACCTTTAATTAATAAATTACCATATAACGTACCATTAATCACCATACCTTGTTGATAAACACGAGTAAACCACAAAAAATCTTTACCTAATGTATCTAATGCAATCCATGTTGGAATAAGTTTTTGAGTTGAGGCAGGTATTCTGGCAGTATTTGCTAAATGATTAATTAATGGTTTTGTTGCTTCCTGAGATAATGGTTGAACAATCATGCTAATATTTTTTGGGGAAAGATTTGCCAGTTGTATATTTGTAAACATCGTATTTGGTAAAGTGACATTTATACCATCAATATTTTGGGTCAATAATGGAGCAGGTTTTGCTAAACTTGGTGGATTAGGCTTTGCCTCAATCATCATAGCTTGAGCAGACTGTTCTAGGGTTTGTGGTGGGATATCTTCAGCATGGGCTAATGGAAAAATAGCATTAAAATACAACAAAGATAAACAAAATGGCAAAAATTTCATGAAAAAAACCTATTAACAACCTAAATGACGTTAAGCAAATCATACAAAAGAAGTTTATCATTTCTGTTAAACTAAACAACGACATTTTAAGTATTTTTTACATCACTTTGAGAACTTTTATGAAAGCAAAGACTTATTTATTAACCGCTTTTATCATTTTATTAACCGCCTGTTCGTCAAATAATGAACAAACTAAAACAGATACAGAGCAAACAAATAAAGAAACAACCACCACAGAAGTGACCAACAACACAACATCAGCTCCAGCAGAGCAAGCAACACCAGCAACCAATCCCGCTCCAGCCACAGAAGTAAAAGTGGAAAATGCTAAAGAAACAGCCACGCCAGAAAAAGCAGGACAAACAGATACAGCAGATAAAAACAAAGAAAAATTAAAAGCAGAAATACGAGCATTGATTAAAACCTTAGATACTATTGACCAACAAGCTCAAGCAAAACAAGTAGAACTATCTGAGAAAATGAAAAATGCAGACCCTACACAGCAACAAGAAATTTTTAAAGAAGTCGTAAAAATGCAACAAGAACAAGAAAAAATGTTGCAAGATGTTAAACTATCTGATGAAAGACTTGTGAAAATTCGTGATAAATTTTATGAAGCAATGAATTTACAAAAAGAAATTACTCAAACCATGGTGAATACAAAAGAGATGTCTCCAGAAACTGATAAACAACTGGCAGAAAAAATGAAACAAGCCCAAGCAACTGGAGAAACAGCCCAAAAAGATTTACTAGCATTATTAAAAGAAGCTGGTTTGCAATAATATTTTAAAAAAATATTGATTTGATACGGCTCATGCCAAACTTTGATAAGACCTATTAACAAGGCCTTGAAAATTATGTAAGAAAAGACCAACAAGGTCTTTTCTTTTTTATAGCTTTACTTAGGCTGATATTATCTACCTAATAACCCTATTGACAGTACAGGGAACGCAACTAAAATCGCTAACCGTACTAAATCTGACACAATAAATGGCGTTACCCCTTTGAACATATCCGCAAGTTTAATATGTGGTGCCATCGCTTTAATCACGAAAATATTCATACCCATTGGTGGTGTAATTAAGCCTAACTCAACTGTTAATACAGCAATAATACCAAACCATACTGGGTCAAACCCTAGCGATAAAATAATTGGGTAAATCACAGGAATGGTGATAACCAACATCGCCAAAGCGTCCATAAACAAACCTAGCACAAAGTACATTCCAATGATACATAATAAAATCACCATTGGACTTACACTTAAACCACCAATCATCTCTGCTAATGAAAATGATAAACGAGATACAGAAATAAAGTAGCCTAAAGCCTCTGCACCTAACAACATGAAAAAGACAACGGCAGATAATGCTAAAGTTTCAATTAATGAATCTTTTAAGCCTTGCATTCCCATACCTTTAAATACTGCATATAACCATGAGGCAAATGCTCCAACTGCTGCACCTTCTGTCGGTGTAAACATACCAAAGAAAATACCTGCAATGATAATAACGAAAATTACACCAAATGGAATTAATCCCGTTAAAGCAAAAATTTTATCTTTCCAAGGTGTTGGCTCCCCACGATGTGCTAAATGTGATTTCCAACGTACCATGATCAATACCGTTAAAGAATACATAATCATGCCAAGAATACCTGGAATAAACCCAGCAATAAACATATCCCCAACAGACTGTTCAGTTAAAATTGCATATACAAGTAACGCAATACTTGGTGGAATCATAATTCCTAACGTACCACCAGCCGCCAAAACACCACAAGAAAACCCTGGTTGATAACCATACTTTTCCATTTCAGGCAAAGCGACTCGAGTCATCGTTGATGCTGTTGCTAAAGATGACCCAGAAATTGAAGCAAAAATACCTGAAGAACCAATTCCTGCAATTGCTAAACTACCACGAACCCCACCAAAAATCGTACGCGTTGCATCAAACAATTTTCCTGCCATACCTGAATGAGCAGCAAAAACCCCCATTAAAATAAATAATGGAATTGCACTAAAGTCATATTTAGCTAAAACATCAGTCGGAATATCTTTTAACATCTGCAACGCACTATCTGGCGTAGTCACAAATGCAAATCCAACAACCCCAACACCAAGCATCGACAACGCTACTGGTACACGCAACACTACCAGTAATATCATGACACCTAGACCAATTGCACCAATAATTTCTGGACTCATGCACCTGTCTCCTCTGCATCATAATATTCGCCTGTTTTAAAGATTTTTAACGACTCGATAAATGAACGTATCGCTAACAATAAACACAAAATTGAGCCAAACGCATAAATTGGTGCCATTGGTAAACGCAAATCTTGAGTTACATTTCCATGTTTAACCGCATCATGCATATTATCATACAGTCCCCATGCCATGATTAACCCTGTTACCACAAATCCCAATAAAAATATCGCCATTAAATACGCTTTGATATTTTTACTTAGTTTTTGGGTAAAAACATCAACAATAATTTGTGAACGTTCTACATACGCTGCGAATGCTGCTAATAAAGCAAATAACATAAAATAAGATACTAACTCAACGCTTCCTTTCACCGTAAAACCAAAACCACCGTCTGTAATCTTGAATAAATATCGGGTGACGACATCGACCATCGTCACCATAACAATAAATATTAAACTAAGACCACCGGCTACTTGGCATACTTTGGATATGATATCGCTTACCTTAAACATCATATTCATCATATAACTCCATGTGTTCTATTTAAATGATTTATACCTTACATGCGTTACTGGCTTCTTTAGCTTTTTCATACACAGCTTGAGCATCATGCCCTAACGCTTTAACATCATTTAGATATTTTTCTGTACCTTTTTTCAATGGTACAGACCAAGCAGGGTCATTTAATGGGTCAGGAATATTGATAACTTTATCGCCTTTATCAATCGCCGCTTGCAAAACTGCTTTATCATGCTTATCAAACACTTCACCAACTCGTTTTGCCAACTTCATACCTGAATTATTATCTAAAACTTTTTTCAAATCATCAGGCAAACTATCATATTTTGCCTTATTCATTGTCACCATCAATCCAGAACTATAAAATGGAATATTGGTATGATTATGAGCGACTTCATCAATACGGAATGTCTTCACCGCCTCCCAAGGCAAACTTAACCCATCAATAACCCCACGTTGTAATGATGTATAAATATCAGGAGCTGGCAATCCCACAGGAGAGGCACCCATACTTTCAATAATATCACCCGCTACTGATGATGGACGGCGAATGCGTAATCCTTTCATATCTTCAGGTTTTTCAATCAATTTTTTCGTTGAATGTAAAGTACCTGGCCCTGCCCCATACATAAATAATAAATGTGAATCTTGATACTCACTCGCAATTGTGCCATTTTCATACAACGTTTGTAACATACAACCCATTTGCGTTGCCGAACTTGACAAACCTGGTAATTCAGCAATTTGTGACATTGGGAAACGACCATTTGTATAACCTTGAGCCTGTGACCCAATATCCACCGTACCTTTAACTGCTGCATCATAGGTAACATCTGGTTTGCTCAATGTACTAGAAGGGTAAATTTCAATTTTCAGACGACCTTTAGACTCAGCCTCAACTTCTTTTGCCCAAGGCTCAAATACTTCTTTATTAATTGAAGAGGTAGCAGGCCAAAAATGTGAAAAACGTAAAACTGTCACATCACCGCCTGTCGAAGAAGATGCAGATTGATTTGATGAGTTGGAGCAAGCAGATAAACCTAAAACAGTCACCAATGATGTAGCGAGTGCTAATGAACGTTTAACAAACATAATCAATTCCTTTTGATAAAAGCTGAGTAAACAGTGAGTCATACAATCATTTGTAAAACTCACTTAAAACAACGCATAATCACATAATAATATCAAAAGAACCTGAACAATCATAAAATTAGGTAGATGACTATCCCTTTTATACATATTACTCAATTCCTTTTGAGTTTTATCATGCACTATTAACTAATAAATTAACACTTAAAATGATACAAGTCAAATCATTTTAAAAAAATCTTAAGATGATTTACACTTTTGACTAACTTCCTGAGCTTTAGCATAAACTGCCTCCGCATCACCACCCACTGCTTTTACAGAATTCAAATACTTTTGAGTACCTTTTTTCAAAGGCTCTGCCCAAGCAGGGTCATTTAATGGGTCAGGAATTTCCACAACTTTATGTCCTTTGGCAATGACTGAATTTAAAACATCTTTGTCATGTTTATCAAATACTTCACCTGCTTTCATCGCAAGCTTCATACCTGAATTATTATCCAGCACTTTTTTTAGGTCATCAGGCAAACTATCATATTTTGCCTTATTCATCGTCACCATTAACCCAGAACTATAAAATGGAATATTGGTATGATAATTTGCTAATTCATCAATACGGAAAGTACGAATTGATTCCCAAGGCTGACTTAAGCCGTCCATAACACCACGTTGTAATGATGTATAAACATCAGTCGCAGGCATACCCACAGGCGATGCCCCCATACTTTCAATAATATCACCCGCTACCGATGATGGACGGCGAATGCGTAACCCTTTCATATCTTCAGGTTTTTCAATCAATTTTTTCGTTGTATGTAAAGCTCCTGGTCCTAAACCATACATAAACAATAAATGTGAATCTTGATACTCACTTGCAATCGTACCATCATCGTACAGCGTTTGTAACATACAACTCATCTGTTTAGCTGAATTTGATAAACCTGGTAACTCTGTAATTTGTGTCAATGGAAAACGACCATTTGTATAACCTTGAGCTTGTGACCCAATATCCACTGTACCTTTGACTGCTGCATCATAAGTAACATCGGCTTTACTCAATGTACTAGAAGGATAAATTTCAATTTTTAAACGACCATTCGACTCTTTTTCAATATCTTTTGCCCAAGGTTCAAATATTTCCTTATTGACTGTTGATGTTGCAGGCCAAAAATGTGAAAAACGTAAAACAACAGGTTTATCCGAAGAAGTCGCTGTAGAACCCTGTGTTGATTGATTTGAGTTAGAGCAACCAGCTAACCCCATTGTCATTGCCATAGCAACTACTAATGAATATTTGATAGACATCATCAACTCCCTGTAAATCTATTAAACAAACATGAAAATAAATTTCTTTATCTAAATTATCACTTAAAACGATACAAGTCAAATCATTTTAGAAAGCTGGTATAAAAATATTAAATTAAATAGAAAGAAAAGATAAATCATAAAAACAAAAAAGCCCCTTTCGGGGCTTTGGAATAGAGGTGCTGACGATGACCTACTTTCACATGGGCAAGAGCCACACTATCATCGGCGTATTGACGTTTCACTTCTGAGTTCGGGAAGGTATCAGGTGGTACCATCAAGCTATT